>CALWOR010000113.1 GCA_944383205.1 uncultured Oscillospiraceae bacterium
GGCCAGCCAGGCCATCAGCTACACCACCGGCGTGCCCGCCATGTGCGGCGCCCTCATGCTGCTCACCGGCAAGTGGAAGCAGAAGGGCGTGCACACCGTGGAGGAGTTTGATCCCGATCCCTTCCTGGACGCCCTGGACAAGTACGGCCTGCCCCGCAGTGAGAACCACGACCCCGTGCTGGTGGACTGATGGGCTATAAAACCACAAAGGACCCCCAGTTTGCGGGGCTGTCCCGGTATGACCCCCAGGCCCTGCTGGGCCAGCTGCCCACCCCCGCCTATGTGATCGACCAGGAGCGGCTGCGGGAAAACGGCCAAGTGCTTGCCGCCCTGGCCCGGCGCACCGGCTGCCGGGTGCTGCTGGCCCAGAAGGCTTTTTCCAACTACGACTTTTACCCCCTTCTCTCTCAGTACCTGGCGGGCACCGAGGCCAGCGGCCTCTATGAGGCCCGCCTGGGCCGGGAGGAGATGCCCCAGGGGGAGGTCCATGTGTTCTGCGGGGCCTACCGGGCGGATGAGTTTGAGGAGCTGCTGCAATACGCCGACCACATCGTCTTTAACTCCGTCCACCAGCTCAAGGCCTTCGGCCCCCGGGGCAGAGCGGCGGGCAAGATCCTGGGCCTTCGGGTGAACCCGGAATGCTCCACCCAGGAGGGCCACGCCATCTACGACCCCTGCGCCCCCGGCAGCCGCATGGGGGTGACCCGGAATGTGTGGGACCGGGAGATGGACAGGGACACCCTGGAGCTGCTGGACGGTCTTCACTTCCACACCCTGTGCGAGCAGAACTCCGACGACCTGAAAACCACCCTGGCGGCGGTAGAGGAGAAGTTCGGGGACATTCTGCCCCGGATGAAGTGGCTCAACATGGGGGGCGGGCACCACATCACCCGCCCGGACTACGACCTCGCCACCCTGGAGGGGTGCATCCGCCGCGCCCAGCAGACCTGGGGGGTCACCGTCTATCTGGAGCCCGGGGAGGCGGTGGCCCTGAACGCGGGGTATTTCGTCAGCCGGGTGCTGGATGTGGTGGAAAACGGCGGCACCCAAATCGCCATTCTGGACGCCAGCGCCGCCTGCCACATGCCCGATGTGCTGGAGATGCCCTACCAGCCCCCTATCCTGGGGGCCGACACTGAGCCGGGGGAGGGCCATCTCTTCCGCCTGGCCGGGCCCACCTGCCTGGCCGGGGATGTGGTGGGGGACTACGCCTTTGAAACGCCTCTGGCGGCGGGGGATCTGGTCCTTTTCGGGGACATGGCCATCTACACCACCTGCAAGAACAACACCTTCAACGGCATGCCCCTGCCCGACATCTGGAAGCTGGACCGGGCGGGGAACCTGACCCGGCTGACCCGGTTCGGGTATGAGGATTTCAAACTGCGCCTGGGCCGCTGAGGCCCATGAAAGCTTCCCAGCTGCACAATACCGCCCATGAGACAAAGAGATCGCCCGTTCCTGGGAACGGGCGATCTCTTATTTATTATGCTTTTTATGCGCACTGCGACAGGCAGCGCTCAGTCCCCCATATAGTTCACAAACTGCATGAGCATCACGGCCACCTGGGCGCGGGTAGCGGTGGCCTGGGGAGCCAGGCCGTGCCGCCCATACCGGTGATAATGCCGCTGTCCGCGGAGCCGATGCAGTCGCCGCCAGGCTCAGAGGAGCCGCCGCAGGAAGGGGTGTTGGGGAACGCGCACACTCTTTGGCGGGGAGCCTCCTGCCTTTTCTTTTCGCCGGAACTTACAGCACACCGATCTCGGTGTAGTACCGCTCCGCTCCGGGGTGGAGGGGCAGATCGGCGATATCCTTCACCGCTTCCTCAGGAGTCAGGCCCTTCAGATTGGCCTGGGACTCGCCCAGCTCATCAATGTTCTCCCAGAACACCTTGGTCAGGTCGTAGACGGTCTGCTCATCCAGGTCGCCCCGGCAGAACATGACCATCTTGATGGCAGAGGTCTGTACATCTTCGTCCTGATTGGGGTAGGTACCGGCGGGGATGGTGAAGGGGGCGTACCAGGGGTACTGCTCCTGAAGGGCGGAGATAATCTCGTCGCCGATGTTCACCAGCTTGCAGCCGGAGGTGCAGGCCTGAGTGACGGCGGAAGCGGGGGCACCGGACATGATCCAGGCGCCGTCAATGGTGCCGTTCTGAAGCATATCCGCCGCGTCGGTGAAGGTAATATACTCACAGTTGATGTCATCAGGGAAGGTGAGGCCGGCGGCGGTGAAGTGGTTCTGGCACTCGCCGTACACGCTGGAGCCGGCGGAAGCCACGGCAAAGTGCTTGCCGGCCACATCAGTCAGGCTCTCAATGCCGGAGTTCTCGGTGACCACCACTTGGTTGGGGTTGAAGTAGAGGCCGGCAATGACCTTCAAATCGTCATAGGCATAGCCCTCGAAGCTGTTCTGGCCGTTGAGGCACTCATAGCAGTTGCTGCTGATGGCGATGGACACCTGGGCCTCGCCGTCGGAGACCAGGGTCAGGTTCTCAATGCCGCCGGCGGAGGCCTGGCTGGAGGCACTTACATAGTCGATCTGCGTATCCCACAGGTTGGTGATGGCCGCGCCCACAGCGTACAGCGCGCCGGAAGCGGAAGCGGTGGGGAAGTTGATGGTCACGGCCTCATTCCCCTCTTCGGAGGAGGCGCTTCCCCCGTTGGAGGAGGACCCGCCGGAACATCCGGTAAGGGCGGCGGCCGTCACAGCGCCGGCCACGGCCAGGGACAACAATTTCTTCAGTTTCATAATAATCTTCTCCTTACTATAAGCTTGCGTCTTTCGGCGCGGTCAAACGGATTGGGGAGCCTTATCGCCTTTCCGCCGGACATACTGAACTACCAGGACTGCCGCCAGCACCGCCAGGCCAATCCCATCGGTAACTGCACCCGGGTAGAGCATAAGAGGGGCTACTCCGATGAGGATCAGCCGCTCTGCCACATTGCACCGCCGCAGCAGCCAGCCCTCCAGGCCGCCCACCAGGGCGATGGTCCCCACAGAGGCGGTCACCATGGCCATCAGACTGTCCGCCAGGGTAAAGGCGGGATCAGCTCCGATGAGGAGCACCGGATTGTCCAGGAAGAAAAAGGGGATCAAAAACCCGATCAGTCCCAGGCGCACCGACAGCAGCCCCGTCTTGGTCTGGTTTGACCCGGCAATCCCCGCAGCCACATAGCTACTCATGGCAACCGGAGGGGTGATGTTGGACAGGCAGGCGTAGATGAGACAGAACATATGGGCGGAGATGTCCAGCACGCCCACCTTGATGAGCACGGGGACTGCCACCGCCTGGACGATCACATAGGCGGCCACACCGGGCACCCCCATCCCCAGAATGGTGGACATGACCATCACCAGAAGGCCGGTAATGTAGATGTTGCTGTTTTCCACCAAGGCCAGGATCAGATAGCCCATGTTGAGGCCCAGGCTGGTGAGGGTCACAGTGCCGATGATCACACCGATGATCACGCAGCACACGCCCACAGACACCGCTCCCTTGGCCCCCTCCACCGTGGCGGCCACGATCTTGTCCCAGGTCATACGGGTTTCTTTTCGCAGCCAGCTGGCGGCCACCGTGGCAAAGATGGAAAACACCGCCGCGAACAGGGGGGTGTAGCCCATAAACATCAGGGCGATGAGCACCACCAGAGGCAGCACCAGGTGTCCCTGCTCCTTCAGCACCTTCATGGCATCCGGAATGTTCTCCTTGGACAGCCCGGACAGCCCCAGGCGCTTGGCCTCAAAGTGGACGGCAAATAGAAGTCCCAGGTAGTAGAGAAAGGCCGGGATGATGGCGGCCAGCATGACGGCGGTATAGCTCAAATTGAGAAACTCCGCCATGACAAAGCCCACCGCACCCATGATGGGGGGACAGAACTGTCCGCCGGTGGAGGCCACCGCCTCCACCGCCCCGGCAAACTCCTTCTTATAGCCGGTCTGCTTCATCAGGGGGATGGTGATGGTGCCGGTGGTGGCCACATTGGCAATGGCCGAGCCGTTGATCATTCCCATGAGGGCGGAGGCCAGAACGGCTACCTTGGCTGGACCGCCGGGGGACTGCCCTACCAGGGTCAGGGAAAAGTCGTTGATAAACTTGGAAAACCCGCTGTATTTGAGAAAGGCACCGAAGACCACAAACAGGAAGATGTAGGTGGCCGACACGCCGATCCCGGTACCCAGCAGGCCTTGGGTCCCCCAGAAGAGGTTCACAAGGATGCGCTTCAGGGTAAACCCGTTATGGCCCAGCCGCCCGGGCAGATACTGGCCAAACCAGTTGTAGGCCAAGAAGATCAGAGCCAGAACGGCCAGATTTCCCGAGGCCCGCCGGGCCGCTTCAAAGACCACAACCACCGCTGCCGCGGCAATCAGCAGCTCAAAATCCGTCACCCGGCCTCCGTTCTGGGCCACCCGGGTGTAGTTCAGGATCAGGTAACCGAATGTGGCCGCCCCAAGGACCATGAGGGCGATATCCCATACCGGGGGAAATGTCCTTACCCGGCGCTCCTTCTTGTAAGTTGGATAGAGCAAAAATGTAAAGACCAACAGAAAAATACAGTGAAAGGCCCGCAGGTTGATGGCACTGATGGTTCCCAGCGTAGTAAAGTACAGCTGAAACACCGTCCAGATGCACAGCAGGATGGTGACCGCTGTTCCCATAGGGCCGGTATAGGTGCGGGTCCGGGACTCAGAGTCCTTTTCTTCCAGCAGCTTCTGCGCCTTTTCTTCCAGACGCGCCTGTTCCTGCTGGTCAAGCAGTTCTTCGTTCTCCATAAAATTCCTCCTTCTCACAGGGTCAACACTTTGCCGCATAAAAGCGTTGAAGTGAACATGTGTCATATTAGCACATTGCTCCACTGCCGTCAACCCCAAAAGAAAAAATTTTTTCCCGCCTGCCGGTCACGCCCCGCCGCTTCTGCTTCGTTTCGTCGTTCTCCCGTTCTCTATAATTGTGAGAAATGGTGTGGGTAAATTTGACACAGAAGGCAAAATTATCTGCTGCAGACAAAAAATACGCCGCAAGCCATCATTGCTTGCGGCGCAGAAAGGACCGGTCTTCTGGACTGACCTTCGATTATTTTTGGGCTGATCCCTCCGGGGAACAAGCCCGGTAAAACATTTCTTTTTCTTCCATCCGGTCCCGTAAAAAAACTGCAAAGCCCTCGGGATCCCCAGCAATCAAATCTTTTTTCTGCAAGAGGGTGATCTTCTCCTTCCAAGTCAGCAGAAACAGGTCCTGCGTCTCAGCCGCAAAATCAAAGTCTGCAAAAACGGCGGCAGGCTTGCCGGCAATGGTCATTCCGTCCCCGGTAAATCGGACCTGGGCAGAGGGCGGCGCGGCCAGGCCCTGTAAAAACTGCTTGGCCGCCCGGTCAAAGGCATTGGTTCTTCTTTTTCGGCCCCTGCCGCTCCACAGGGTCAACCCACCGGCCAAGATGCCGGCCGCCCCTGCAAGCAGCGGTACCAACAGCTCCTTTGGGTCCATAGCTCCCGGGACAAACAGGACCACCCCCAGCATGATCAGCAGCATACCGTACACCCGATACCGCTTTCTCCGTTTTTCCAAGCAGCCCTCTGACGCCCTCTTTTTACAAAGACGGTCGGTCAGTTTCCACATCTTTGGGCATTTCTTTCTGGAACGCAGCTCTGTACGCCTCTCAAGGGCATCGCTCACCTGCCGAACCAGCTCCGGTGAATCATAGGGCGTAATTTGAAATACATAGTCCATCACAGGGTCTCCTTCAAAATGATCTGTTGTAGGTCTATGTCAGTGTAGCACGAGAATTTGTCCAGCCCTTTAAAGAATTCTGAATATCTCTTAAGGTTCCGTTCGTCCCTGCTTCGCCGTACTGCCTCAGGTCTATAAAAAACTCGTCGCAAGCGATATATCGCTTGCGACGAGCTGGCGCAGAAGGGGGGATTCGAACCCCCGCACGGTGTTACCCGCCTACTCCCTTAGCAGGGGAGCCCCTTATAGCCACTTGGGTACTTCTGCATGGCTGTAAGTGTACGGATCTGATATTCTGTTTTCCCAGAGAAAAAGTGGCGGAGAGAGTGGGATTCGAACCCACGGCTCTTGCGAGTCACCGGTTTTCAAGACCGGCTCCTTAAACCACTCGGACATCTCTCCGGATTTTCCTCAAATCAGAGACGCTAGTTATCTTACCACCAAGGCGGCTGTTTGTCAAGGGAAAGCGCAAATTTTCTTGCCGTCTGTATGGAAAAACCGCCGCGGCCATAAGGCCGCGGCGGTCCTTTAATCTCAGTAGAACTTCTTGCGGTTCTTGCGGGCAGCCTCGGACTTCTTGCGGCGCTTCACACTGGGACTCTCGTAGTGCTCACGCTTGCGGACCTC
>CALWOR010000114.1 GCA_944383205.1 uncultured Oscillospiraceae bacterium
CTCCAGCACACCAACCAGCAGCTCATCTCCACCCTGGACGAGGTCATGAAGATCCAGACCGAGGGGGCCCAGAAGCGGAAAGAGGCCGAGGCCGAGCTGGGCCGGATCGAGGGCGAGCTGAAGCAGAAGCTTCTGGAGCTGAAGGGCTGACGCCAAATGCGGGGACCGGCTCTCCCTCTGGAGGCCCGGCCCCGGTACACAGACGACCGGAAAGGAACCGAACATGAACTTCTTTCGTAAAACCTGGGTGGCGGTGGTCCTGGCCCTGATGATGATCGCCGGGGCCGTGGGCATCGGCCTGATGAAGGACCGGGGCCCGGCCGCCGCCGACCCCAAGGACCTGGGGCTGGACAGCACCCTGTCCACCGCCCAATATGACGACTTCATCCGGGACGAGGCCGGAGTCCTCTCCTCTGAGGTGGAGCAGCGCATCAGCCTCTACAACGCCAACTGGGTCCAGCGCTACAACAGCATCATCGCCGTGGCGGTGCTGGAGTCGGTGGACGGGACGGTGGAGGATTACGCCTACGACCTGGGCACCAAGATGGAGCTGGCCGCCTCCGACGGCATCCTGGTCATCGCCGCCGACAGCGGGGACAGCTATCTGGCTGTGGGCCCCGACTACCCCATGGGGGACAGTCAGATCACCTCCTATATGAACACCTACCTCTACGGCGATGTGGTGGAGCACAGATACGGCGACGGTATCCTCACCCTCTTCCAGAACATCAACCAGTACTATGTGGACCAGTACGGCCTGGGCTATCTGGACGGCGGCTCCCTGAGCTCCTCCGCCCCCGCCCCCTCCCTGATCGGGGTGGTCATGCTGGTGCTGGCGGTGATCATCGTGGCCTCCCTTGTGGACTCCATCCGCTATACCGCCTACCGCAGCCGGTACTTCGGGGTGGTCAATCCCCCGGTGGTTTTCCGGCCCATCCTGTTCTGGCACGCTCCGGGCTCCGCCTGGTACCGCCGGCGCTGGCACCGGCCTCCTCCTCCGCCCCCGCCCGGAAGGGGACGGGGCCCCGGCGGGGGCTTCGGGGGCTTTGGGGGCTTTTCCGGCCCCGGCGGCGGCTTCTCCTCCGGCAGCCGTGGGGGCGGTTTTTCCTCCGGCAGCCGTGGGGGCGGCTTCTCCTCCGGACGGGGCGGCGGCTTCGGCGGCTCCCGGGGCGGGGGATTTTCCTCCGGCCGCGGGGGAGGCTTTTCCGGCGGCCGGGGCGGCGGCTTCGGCGGCGGCCGGGGCGGCGGCTTCGGCAGAAGATAGCCGCCCCAGCGATCTCCATATCCTCTTTGCGGACCGTCCTGGGCGGTCCGCATTTTTTTGGACATACCCCGGCCCCCGGGCGCATAGGATGGAAGCAACAAACGATAGGGGTGTTGCTTCCATGCACAGCAGCTGGAACGAAAACAAGATCTTACTCCGGGGGCGGCTGGCCCAGATGCCCGCCCCCTCCCACATGAACCACGGCGTAGCCTATGACCTGCTTCCCCTGGCCGTTCCCCGCCTGTCCGGTGCGGAGGACCGGCTCAATATCGTGGCCCCCCGCCCAATGCTGGAGGGGCTGGAGCTCCGGGAGGGGGCTCCCCTCACCGTGCGGGGGGAGGTGCGCACCTTCAACAACCGCAGCGGGGTGGGCAGCCGGCTGGTGGTCAGCGTCTTTGCTCGGCAGCTCTCCCTGGAGGAGGGCCCCGAGGAGAACCGCCTGGAGCTGTCCGGAGTGCTGTGCAAAGCTCCCGTCCTCCGCTCCACCCCCCTGGGCCGGACCATCTGCGACATGATCCTGGCGGTGAACCGCCGGTACGGCCGCTCGGACTATCTGCCCTGCATCGCCTGGGGCAGCCTGGCCCACCGGTGCGCCGCCATGGCGGTGGGGGACAGCCTCAGCCTCACCGGGCGGCTGCAGAGCCGGCAGTACACCAAGCTGGTGGAGGGAGCGCTTCAGGAGCGCACCGCCTTTGAGGTGTCCATCATGTCCCTGAACCCCCGGCAGGACCAGGACCCGGCCTGAAGTTGACAAAGGATTTCCTTCCGGGTATGATAAACCTGTCATACATATACTCTGGAAAGGATGATCCCCATGTCCAAAATCTATACCGGTGTGGAGCAGCTCATCGGCAATACCCCCCTGCTTTGCCTGTCCCGGCTGGGGGAGGAGGAGGGCTGGCAGGCTTCGGTGCTGGCAAAGCTGGAATATCTCAACCCCGCCGGCTCCGCCAAGGACCGCCTGGCCCTGTCCATGATCGACGACGCCGAGGCCCGGGGGCTGCTGCAGCCCGGGGGCACCATCATCGAGCCCACCTCGGGAAACACGGGCATCGGCCTTGCCATGGTGGCCGCCGCCCGGGGATACCGGGTCATCCTCACCATGCCCGACTCCATGAGCGCCGAGCGCCGCAGCATGCTCGCCGCCTACGGGGCCCAGCTGGTCCTCACCCCCGGCGAGCGGGGGATGCAGGGGTCGGTGGAGAAGGCCCAGGAGCTCCACGCCTCCATCCCCGGCAGCTTCATTCCCCAGCAGTTTGAAAATCCCGCCGGCCCCGCCGCCCACTACCGCACCACCGGCCCGGAGATCTGGCGGGACACCGACGGCAAGGTGGACATTCTGGTGGCCAGCGTGGGCACCGGCGGCACCCTGTCGGGGACGGGCCGCTATCTGAAGGAGCAAAATCCCCACATCCGGGTCTTTGCCGTAGAGCCCGACGCCTCCCCCCTCCTCTCCGGGGGTCAGGCCGCCCCCCACGGCATCCAGGGCATCGGGGCCAACTTTATCCCCAAGGCCCTGGACCGCACCGTCTACGACCAGGTGATCCGGGTCACCGACCAGGACGCCTTTGACACGGGCCGCCGGGTGGTCCGCCGGGAGGGCATCCTGGTGGGCATCTCCTCCGGGGCCGCCCTGTGGGCGGCGGGGGAGCTGGCAAAGAAGGCGGAGAACCGGGGCAAGACCATCGTGGCCATCCTCCCCGACTCCGGGGACCGGTACCTGTCCTCCCCCATGTTCCAATAAAAAAGTCCTGTTTTTTTCACCTGCCCCGGGCCGTCCCCTCCAAAAAAGCCGGGAACCGGGGCACTCAGGGCAACGGAGCACATAAAAAAACCGAGACTGTGGAGCGGGCCCTGAGCCCCTTTTCCACAGTCTCTTTTTTGCGGGAATATTTTTTCTCGTGGAGAAAACAATATGGATACATCCACTACAAAAGGAGGTATTTCATGTATCCATCCAGCTCCTTCCGCCGGATCCTGGCCCCCGCCCTGGCTCTGGCGCTTATGCTCTCTCTGGCCCTGCCCGCCTCCGCCTTTTTCTGGAACAAGAAGTCGGCTGTCCCCGATCTGCCCGATTTCTCCAAAAACGGCATGTTCGGCTCGGTCATCTCCTTCTCCCGGGAGGACTTCACCCCTTCGGAGAAAAACGCCGATCCCCTGGTAAGCCTCACTCTGGACACCCTTCCCGACCTGGGGGCCGGGGTCCTGCTCCTGGGGGACGAGTCCCTGGAGGCGGGCTGCGCCATTGACGCCTCGGCCCTGGACGGCCTGCGCTTTCAGTGCGCCCAGTCCCCCGCCCTCACCGTCACCTCCTTCTCCTTCACCCCCACCTTCTCCTCGGGGGTCCAGGGGGGACAGGTCACCGTGAAGCTCTACCTGCTGGAGCAGGAGAATCAGCCCCCGGTGGCCCGGAACATGGAGCTGACCACCTATCAAAATGTGGCCGTCACCGGCTACTTTGACGCGGTGGACGGGGAGGGGGACACCCTCACCTTCCAGCTCACCTCCACCCCCGCCCGGGGGGCGGTGACCCTGGCCCAGGACGGTTCCAGCCAGTTTGTCTACACCCCCTATGAGAACAAGACGGGCAGCGACCGCTTCACCTATGTGGCCATGGACTCCGCCGGCAACACCTCCTCCGAGGCCACCGTCAAGCTGACCATCCAGAAGCCGGACACCCAGGTGACCTACGCCGACCTGGAGGGCCACCCCGCCCTGAAAGCGGCCATCCGCCTGGCGGAGGAGGAGATCTATGTGGGCCGGCAGGTGGACGGCAGCTACTTCTTTGACCCGGACCAGCAGGTCACCCGGGCCCAGTTCCTCACCATGGCCATGTCGGCCACCGGCCTGGAGCAGCTGGAGGGGGTCACCCTCACCGGCTTCTCCGACGACGCCGCCATCCCCGCCTGGGCCAAGGGCTCGGTGTCCGCCGCCCTGAAGGCGGGGGCCATCAGCGGCGCACGGGATGAACAGGGGGCCCCCGTCTTCGGGGCGGAGCAGACCATCACCCGGGGAGAGGCCAGCGTCATGCTCAATAACCTTCTGGACATCTCCGATGTGCCTCTGGAGGTCTTCTCCTCCGGGGAGGAGGGCCACTGGGCCGCCCAGGCCGCGGCCAACCTCTCCGCCTCAGGGGTGGTCCCCCGGCAGGAGGCGGGCGCGGCCCAGCTGTCTGAGGAGCTCACCCTGGCCCAGGCCGCCGAGATGCTGGACGGGGCCCTGGATCTGATGGAGTCCCGTGACAGCGGCTGGTTTATCTTTTAGTCGAAAAAGCAGCAATGCTGCTTTTTCGAAGAGGATTTAAATTCATTCCGCCGCCATCTCCGCGCTAAAAGCCGCCGCTCTGCGGCGGTTGCGCTCCGAAACGCGCCTGCGGGCGCAGTCCGGGCGGCGGAACTCCTTGCAGGAGGGCGCTCATAAACAGTGTGCCGCCAAGGGGTGATCCCCTTGGCGGCACTTGCTTTTAATCTTCGTCCGCGGCGGCGTCGTACATGGCCCGGGAGCCCCCCGCGCCGGTCTGGGAAGCGGCCACTCCGGCGGCGGCCCGGAACCGGGCCCGGGACTTTTTGATCTCGTCATAGGCCTCGGCCACTGCCTCCTCCGTGCGGCGCAGGGCGTCCTCGCAGTACTCGTTGGCCGAGCGCTTCAGATCCCGGCTGCGCTCCTCGGCCTGCTGCATCATCTCGTTGGCCCGCTGGCGGGCCTGCTGGGTGATGGACTCCTCAGAGAGCATCTGGCGGGCCCGGTCCTCGGCGGCCTTGATAATGGCCTCGGCTCTGCTCTTGGCCTCGGCCTCCATCTCCGCCCGGCGGGCCATCATTTTCCGGGCCTCGGTGAGCTCAATGGGGAACTGGCTGCGCACATCGTCGATGAGGTCCAGCGCACGGTCCCGCTCGATGACGCACTTGTCGCTGGACAGGGGGGCGTTTTTCGCCTCGTCGATCATCTCAAAGAGCATATCCAGTAATTCTTCCACACCGCTTGCCATGGCTTTACCCTTCCTTTCCTTCCATTTCCCTCATGCGCCGGTTCACATCGTCCACGATCTCCCGGGGGATGAATTCCGCCAGGTCGGCCCCGTACCGGGCCATCTCCTTGACGATGGTGGAGCTGAGGTAGGTATATTTGTCACTGGAGGCCAGGAACATGGTCTCCAGCTGGGGATTCAGCTTTCGGTTGATGACCGCCATCTGGACCTCCTGCTCATAGTCGGACACCGCCCGCAGGCCCTTGACCACCACATGGGCGTCCCGGCGCTTGGCATAGGCGGCCAGCAGCTCCCGGGAGAGGTCCACCTCCACATTGGGGAAGCGCTGGGTGGCCCGTCGGAGCATCTCCAGGCGCTCCTCGGGGGTGAACATGCCCGTCTTTTTGGAGTTGATCATCACGCACACGATGACCTTGTCAAAGCAGGCGGCGGCCCGCTTGATGATATTCAGGTGTCCCAGGGTGACCGGGTCAAAGCTGCCCGGATAAATGGCGGTATTCATCTCTCTACACTCCCGGCCCGGCGGCAGATGGTAAGCTTGATCTGTCCATACCGGTACTCTCTCCCCGCCTCATAGGGGGGCTCCAGCGGGGGAATGCTCCAATCCGCCGGGCTTTCGCAAACGATTATACCATATTCCCCAAGAATGTCAAACCGCTGGATGGCTTCGACAGATTTTTCCAGCAGGCCGCTCTGATAGGGCGGGTCCAGAAAGATCACATCGAATTTCTCCCGGCAGGCGCTCAAAAAGGACAGGCTCTCCCCCTGGACCACCTTTGCCCGGTCGGAGAAGCCCACCAGCTTCACATTCTCCCGGATGAGGGCGGCGGCCTCCCGCCGCTGGTCCACAAAGGTGCAGCCGGCCGCTCCCCGGGACAGGGCCTCGATGCCCAGCTGTCCGGTGCCTCCGAACAGGTCCAGCACCCTTCTTCCCTCCAGCTCGAACTGGATGATATTGAACATGGACTCCTTCACCTTGTCGGTGGTGGGACGGGTGTCCATCCCCTGGAGCTCCTTGAG
>CALWOR010000115.1 GCA_944383205.1 uncultured Oscillospiraceae bacterium
CTCCTCTCCCATAAAACCATAGGTTTTATGGGTCCCCAGAGAAAAGTCGGCCCATCTTCCGTGAGAAGTGTCATTTCCGACGCACATGTCGCCGGAAATGACGGATTCAAATTTATTCCGTCGTCTGCGGACGCCGGAACTCCTTGCAGGAGGGCTTTTTCGACAAGCTGTGGCCCCCCGGCTCTGCCGGGGGGCCATCTTTATGCCCTGTTTCCGCCGTTGACAAGTTTGAAAACACCATATTATAATGTGTTCAGGAAAAATAAACGGGGGAACCGGTATGGACATCCATGTGAACGACATATTAAAGATGAAGAAGGCCCATCCCTGCGGCAGCCAGGAGTGGCTGGTCCTCCGGGTGGGCATGGACTTTAAGATCCGCTGCCAGGGCTGCGGCCACGAGGTGATGCTGCCCCGGAGCAAGGTAGAAAAAAATATCCGCAAGGTGATGCGGGAGGGCCGGTTTATCGACCTGGTCTGAGAAAGGATGAACGATCATGCGCTATGACAGCGACCTGCTGTACCGGCCGCCGGGTGAGTGGAAGAGCTACCTGCTCCAGTGCACCATCGGCTGCTCCAACAACCAGTGTACCTTCTGTGGGATGTATAAGGAGAAGAAATTCCGCCTGCGCCCGGTGGAGGAGATTTTGGAGGACATCGACATGGCCCGGGACTACTATGGCCCCGGTCTTCAGCGGGTGTTCCTCATGGACGGGGACGCCATCATCATGAAGACAGAGGATCTTCTCCGGGTCCTCCGCAAGCTCTACGACGCCTTTCCCCATCTGGAGAAGGTGACCCTCTACGCCGGTCCCCGGAGCACCCTGGCAAAGACCCCGGAGGAGCTGAAGGAGCTTCACCAGGCCGGCCTCTCCCGGGCCTATCTGGGGGTGGAAAGCGGCAGCGACACCGTTTTGAAGTTCATTCACAAGGGGGTCACCGCCAAGGAGATGCTCCTTGCCGGCCAGCGGCTGGTGGAGGCGGGCATCGACCTGTGGGTGACGATCATTCTTGGCATGACCGGAGCCAGGGGAGAGGGGGGCGACTGGGAGGAGCATATCCGCTCCACCGCCCAGATCATCAACGAAATGAAGCCCCGGCACCTGTCCGCCATGACCTTTGCCCCCGCCAAGGGCACGCCTCTGGGGGAGGATGTGCTGGCCGGGCGGTTTGTAGTGTGCTCCCCCGACCACATTCTGGAGGAGTGCCGCCTGCTGGTGGAGCTGCTGGATGTGGATCCCCTCCACTTTACCAGCAACCACGCCTCCAACTACCTGCCCCTGAAGGGCGGCCTGCCCGAGGACCGGGAAAAATTCCTCTCTCTCATCGACCAGGCCCTGGAGGGCAAGATTCGGTTACGAAAGACTCTGAACCGAGGGATCTGAAAGAAATCATCAGCGCCCGTTTTCAGGCTGAACTGCCTGGAGACGGGCGCTTTTCGCTGGGAAAGTAAGCAGGCGATGATGGTCGAGAATCGGTAAAAAGATGATGAAAACAGCCTATTCTTAAACAGATTATATAAAATGCACAAGTACAGGCAAATAATTATGGGCACTTTTACCCTTGTTTTGGCCAGCTGAATTGGTTACAATGTGGTAACAAAAGTAACAACGGTTGCTTTTGCGTGTCACCAATTTGTAAAAATTTAAAGCAAAGGAGTGAAGACAAATGGTACGCAAGCTTTTCTCTGTGCCGCTGTGTGCGTTTGCCTTACTCCTCCTGATGGGCGCGTCGGCTGCCCCCCAGCAGTCCGACGCCCTGCTGGCAGAGGAGGAGAGCGCCGTCCTCAGCGAGGCGGCGCTTGAGACTGAATCCCAGGTTTCTTCCGAGACAATGGAGTCTGTGGGCGCTGCCCAGATCGGCCAGGCTGTGGCCGTCGGCAGCGGTACCAGTGTGGAAGAGATCACTGCGGAGGAGCAGCAGAATGTGGTGGTTGGGGACCAGTCGCTGTTGATCGACGGCGCGGCGGCCCCCACCAATCTGGGAAAATTTCAGAAGAACGGTGTTACCTATGTGGCGCTGGCTCCCATGGCTCAGGCTCTGGAACCCAGCGTTGAGATCGGATGGGACGGTTCCACCGTGAATATCTATTCCGATCGCCTGGCCCTCACCGCAAAGGTGGGCCAGCTCTACCTGGTGGCCAACGGCCGCTATCTCTACCTGCCCGAGGGCGTACAGATGGTAAACAACATGGTGACAGTACCCCTTTCCGTCGTGGTAGAGGCTTTTGACGCCAAGCTTACCTGGGATTCCGCCACCGGTGTGATCTGCATCACCCGGGGCAGCGGCGGCATCCAGTCCGGAGACAGCTATTATAATCAGGAGGATCTGTTCTGGCTGTCCCGGCTGATTACCGCCGAGAGCGGCAACCAGCCCCTGGAAGGCCAGATGGCCGTGGGCAATGTGGTGATGAATCGGGTAGCCAGCCCCGTTTATCCCAACACGGTTCTGGGCGTGATCGCCCAGAAGAACCAGTTCAGCACCTATAAGTCCGGCGCCCTTGCAAACCGCACCCCCAACCAGAGCAGCATCATTGCTGCCAAGCTGGTTCTGGACGGCGGCGAGGTGTCCGAGACCGACGGCGCGCTGTATTTCGACTCCAGCGCCAGCAGCTGGGCCTCCCGCAACCGGGAGTTTGCCGCTGTGCTGGGGGGACACAAATTCTATTACTGAGAAAAAGACCGCTTCGGCGGTCTTTTTTTATACTTTCGAAAAAGTGATGAGATCACTTTTTCGAGGGGGATTGCACAAAAGGTTTCCCTCGATTTCTGGCGAAATTGTCGGGAAACCTTTTGCGAGAGGTGTCATTTCCGACGCACAGGTCGCCGGAAATGACGGATCAAAATTGATTCCGCCGCCTTCGGGCGCCGGAACTCCTTGCAGGAGGGCTTTTGGGACAAGCGGATAAGACCGCTTCGGCGGTCTTTTTTTGTCTCTCAGGGTCCCCCGTGCGCCCGCCCCGCGGGCAAGGGACAGCAGAGGCCCCGGACGAGGGGCGGGACGGGCGCAGAAAAGAGCGGACCGGCGGCCCCCGGGGCCGGAAGCCCCCGCAAGCAGGCCGGCCGGAAACTGGAAAAATGTAAATTGGGGGTTTCTTTTTTGCATATTCATGTATATAATATCAGTTGATGAATAAGACGCTTGACCCTGACAGGTGGGAGGATATACGACATGACAAGAAGCAACGCCCGTGAGATCGCGGTACATATGATTTTTTCCCTGAGCTTCGGCAATCAGAGCGCCCAGGAGCTGCTGGACAGCCAGCTGACCCACGAGCGGTTCAAGGAACTGGCGGAGGATATGCCTCTCTACGCCCAGTACCCCAATGAGAAGCAGGAGAAATACATCCGGGAGCTGGTCCAGGGGGTATTCTTCCACGGGCCTGAGCTGGACGACTGCATCAGCCGCTACGCCAAGGGCTGGTCCTTTGCCCGAATCCCCCGAATGGCCTCGGCCATTATGCGCACCGCCATGTATGAGGTGCTCTATATGCCCGATGTACCCAATGCCGCCGCCATCAACGAGGCTGTTGAGATCGCCAAAAACTACGAGCCTCAGGAGGTGGTCTCCTTCCTCAACGGCATCCTCGGCACCTTCGTGCGCACCGAGTGTCAGGACGCCCCCAAGGGGGAAAAAACCGGGGAGGAGCCCCCGAAGACTGAAACGGAGCAGTAAGTATGGCCGTTTTAGCACTGGATACCAGCAACTACACCACCTCGCTGGCCGTCTTTGACGGCCGGGAGGGGGTCAATATGGGCCGCCTTCTGACGGTGCGCCCGGGAGAGCTGGGCCTTCGCCAGAGCGAGGCCCTCTTTCAGCATGTCCAGCGGCTGCCCGCCCTGTTCCGGGAGATGGAGCAGGGGGGATACCTGAAGGACATCGCCGCCGTGGGGGCCAGCACCAGGCCCCGGGCGGTAGAGGGCTCCTATATGCCCTGTTTCCTGGCAGGGGCCTCCCAGGGGGAGGGACTGGCCAGGACTCTGGGCGTGCCCTTTTTTGCCCATTCCCATCAACAGGGACATCTGGCCGCAGCCGCCTGGTCCGCCGGCCGGCTGGACCTTCTGGACGCTCCGTTCCTGGCCTGGCATCTGTCCGGGGGGACCACGGAGCTTTTATATGTGGAGCCTGAGGGATATACCATCCGGGCCCAGGCAGTAGGGGGGACCAGCGACATCTCCGCCGGACAGCTCATTGACCGCACGGGGGTGCTGCTGGGACTTCAATTTCCGGCGGGAAAGGCCCTGGATCAGCTCTATGACCAAGGTGAAAAATGTGAGCGCTATCATGTAAAGTTAAACGACCTTACATTTTCTTTGTCCGGTATGGAAAACAAAGTGAAGCAGCTGGCTGCCGCTGGGGAGACCCCGGGAAACATCGCCCGCTTTGCCCTGGATACTGTGGCTGGGGTTGTGGTCCGGGCCACAAGGGCGGCTCAAGAGCGCTGGCCCGGTCTGCCGGTACTGTGCTCCGGGGGCGTGGCCTCCAACCGTCAGCTGAGAAGCGCTATGGAGCGGGCTTGCGGGGCCCTCTTCGCCCAGCCACGGTACGCTACCGACAACGCCATGGGCACCGCCATTCTCACCTGGCGGGCTCTGGAGACGGGGGAGGATGGCCTATGAACCGCTCCGCTCCCATTCTCAGCCCCTCCCAGGTGAGCCAGTATATCAAGGGTTTCATGGACCAGGACCGGCTGCTGTCCGGCCTTCTGGTGCGGGGGGAGCTGTCCAACTACAAGATGTACCCCTCCGGGCACCACTACTTCTCCCTGAAGGACCGGGAGGGGAGCCTGCGGTGCGTCATGTTCCGTGGGGACGCCGCTTCCCTGCGCTTCCGCCCGGAGAACGGCATGCAGGTCATCGCCGCCGGCCGGGTCACCGTTTTCCCCCGGGACGGGCAGTATCAGCTCTACTGTACCCGCCTCACCTCCGAGGGGGTGGGGGACCTGTACCTGGCCTTTGAGCAGTTGAAGGAGAAGCTCGCCCGGGAGGGCCTCTTTGATCCCCAGCACAAAAAGCCCATCCCCGCCTTCCCCGGGACCATCGCCCTCATCACTTCCCCGGCGGGGGCGGCAGTGCGGGACATGGTGCGCATCCTCCGGGCCAGGTGGCCCATGTCCCGGGTAAAGATCCTCCCCGTGCGGGTCCAGGGGGCGGGATCGGCGGAGGAGATCGCTGCCGCCATCACCTGGGCCAACGCTTACAGCGTGGCCGACCTCATCATCACCGGCCGTGGGGGCGGGTCCATGGAGGACCTGTGGGCCTTCAATGAGGAGATCGTGGCCCGGGCCATCTACGCCTCGGATATCCCCGTCATTTCCGCCGTGGGCCATGAGCCTGATGTGACCATCTCCGACTTTGTGGCCGACCTGCGGGCCTCCACCCCCTCCAACGCCGCCGAGCTGGCAGTCCCTGACCGGCTGGAGCTGGCGGGCAGCCTGCGGAGCCTGGGGGAGCGGCTGGAGGGCGGCATTGCCCAGAAGCTGACAAACAGCCGCCGGGTCCTGAACCGCCTGGCCGCCAGCCGGGCCATGACTGAGCCCGGGGCCTACTTCAAGGACAAGCGCCTGCTGCTGGACTACCAGAGCCGCCGTCTTACCCACGGTCTGGAGCGGTCCGTCTCCGGCCAGCGGGAGCGCCTGGGCAGGCTCAGCGCCGCTCTGGACGCTCTGAGCCCCCTGAAAGTCCTGGGCCGGGGCTACTCCATCGCCCTGAAAGAGAGTGGCGGAGTCATTTCCTCGGTGAAGGACGCCGGTCCGGGGGAGAACTTTACTCTGCAGGTGTCCGACGGACGGCTGGACTGTACCGTCATAAAATCAAGGTGAGAGGAGGGTGGCCCCATGGCTACCAAGAAAAAACTGGAGTTTGAGCCCGCAATGGCCCGCCTGGAGGAGATCGTGGGCCTGCTGGAGCGGGGAGACGCCCCCCTGGAGGAGGCCATGAAGCTCTTTGAGGAGGGGGCCAAGCTGCTGCGGGAGTGTACCGCCCAGCTGGACGCCGCGGAGCAGAAGGTCACCCTTCTGACCCAGGGCCAGGACGGCCAGATTCAGGAAGAACCCTTCCAGGGAGCTGAGTGACATGGGAAAAGACTTTACACTGCTGATGGCCCGGGACCGGGCCATGATCGAGGAATATCTGGCCGGAATTTTCCGGGAGGAGGTCCGCTACGCCGACCTCCAGGAGGCAATGGAGTACTCCCTGATGGCTGGGGGAAAACGCATCCGGCCTGTGCTTACGTTGGAGACCTGTCGCC
>CALWOR010000116.1 GCA_944383205.1 uncultured Oscillospiraceae bacterium
GCTTGTCCTCCAGGTGGGCATAGAGCTCCGCCCGCACCGCCTTTCGGTCGGGCCCAAACCGGATGTCCCGGGTAGCGGCATCCAGCCACCGGTATTCATTGAAATGATCCCGCTCCATGGCGTCCTCCTTACTGTTCAACCCCGCTGGGGCACCGTCCCCCTCTGCTCCAGCAGCAGCTCGCCCGCCCCATCATAAAACCGCAGGGTGTAGGGAAGCCCCTGCACCCAATCGTAGGAATAGGAGCTGAGGCGGCTTTGGAAGGCGAAGAGGCACAGGTCGTGCTCCAGCACTTCGCTCCCCTCCTGATAGATGCCCTCCTCCGCCTCCAGGGTCATCTCTCCCCGAGCCGTACCCTGGGGCAGCTCCAGGGCGGCCACGGCCACACAGGACTCTCGCTCCGGCCAGTCCTCGTCCCGGGTGTCGCTGACGGCATAGAGCAGCGGCGCCAGCTTCACCTGTCCCGGTTGCTCCGAAAAGCTCCAGCAGACCAGCTGATTGCCGCCGTTGGAAAAGGGGTGCTTCCAAAATGTCACGGCGTAATCCTCTCCCAGCCCCAGGATCTGTTCCTGGGTGACCTTCGGGACCGGATCGTACGGTTCGTGGGAGTGGGCCGCGGTGATCCTACCTGTACTCAGCAAAATTTCAGAGGGAGGCAGCAGATAGGTCCGCTCCATGCGGCGAAATTCCATCTTCAGGGTGGGCAGGGGGTAGCCCGCCATCCCCCACAGGCAGAGGGCCGTTAGCATAATCACCGCCAAATTTAGGAGTAACTTTCCCCCTCGGCTAAGGCGCAGTTTTCTCTGCAGCCAGACGCCCAGTCTATTTTGCTTCCACCAAGCCTTTATGCTGCCTCTCATTCCATCATCACCCATTCAATCTGGTCTGCCGTTAAGGAAAAGCTGTATGCGCCAAAGTCAAAATCCAAACGCGCCCAGTCTCCCTCCTGCCACTCTGGGTCGCCATAGGCCACATAGGTATCAGAAAACAGGGTCCAGGAAGCCCGCTCCAGTCCGCATACCAGCTGCCAGAAGGATGGCGCCTGCACCATGTCGCCATCCTTAGGCACTTCCATATTGATCTCGCCGCGATCCATTTTCCATTGCTGCCCGTCAGCCGCAGTCAGTGTAAGCGCCTCTTGTAACGCGGTCAAGTCAAGCTTTTCCCAGAAGCGCGGGGTGAATACCCGGAAGGCTATCTGTATGCCGTCTGCATAGGGGCTGTCCTCGGGATAATCCACAAAGGCGGCACCCACGATTTGAAAGGTATAGCCTCCCACCCGGATTTTTTCTCCCGCTGTCCGTCCATAAACTGCGCTTGAATACCCCCCAAGTGGATGACCGGCAAACTGATAGTAGTCATTTTTAAAAATATTTACCCCTGCAAAAATCAACACCAACACCACAGCCGCCCACTTACTGGCCCGCCACAAATACCCCAGCCACGGCTTATGGATTTTTGCCAGCTGCTTGCGCACCTCCCAGGCGTCCCCCATGGAGGCCACCGCCCGGCGCTCCGCCTCCTCCGGGGAGAGGTCGGGGAAAATCCGCTGAAGATCTGCCCGTTTATCCTCCAGGTGGGCCTCCAGCTCCCGACACACTGCCGCCCGGTCGGGCTTAAAGCGGATGCCCCGGGTGGCGATGTACAGCCACTGAAAGCTATCCAGCTCGGTTTGCCCGCTTCCGCCTGCGTTCTCCCGGCATTCCAGCCGCCGGCACTTTTCTTTTTCGTCTTTTTCCATGTTCTCCTCCCTCTGATTCTTTAGAGAGGCGAAACGCAGTTTCGCATAAATTCTTTTGCTCCTTTTCTTTTAAGAAAAGGAGAGGGCGTCGGCCCCGCCGGAGAGGACATCCTCTACGCCGCGGTGAAACTTTTCCCACTCCGCCTGTTTTTCCGCCAGGAGCTGGCGGCCCTTACGGGTGAGCTTATAGTATTTGCGCATCCGTCCCGTAGGGGCCTGCTGCTCGTAGGCAGAGAGGTATTTCCCCTTTTCCAGCGTGTGGAGGATGGGGTAGAGAGTCCCTTCCTGCATCTGGAACACCTGGTTGGAACGGCGGGAGAGCTCCTCGATCATCTGGTAGCCGTACATATCCCCCGACTCCAGCAGCTTGAGCACCAGCATAGTGCTGCTGCCCGCTATCAGTCCCTTGTCCAATTTCATATGTTTCACCCTTTCCCGGGAAATCCCCGTGGCCTTATACCTAGTTCTTCCAGGTATATTATACCTAGATATTCAAGGTATTGTCAAGAGAAAAAACAAGGGCGGCCGCAGCCGCCCTTGGAGGAAACTCAGTTGAACTTGTAGATTTTCCGGGCCATACGGTAGAGTGCCACCGAGAGCCGCCGTCCCTGATAGGTGGGGATGTTGGTAAAGGCGGGCACAGCCAGATAGCGCATGCGCCGGTAGAGGCGGGAGTCCTGCTGACGGATATGCTCCCAAAGCTGCTTCTTCTTGCCAAGGGCCTCGGGGCTTCCGTCGATGGTGAGGAAGATGGAGGAGATGGCCACCATCATGGCCAGGTAGTTGAACATGTATTTGCCCAGCTTTCGGTGCTTGGCGGTGACCTGGTGGAGGTCGTGGGCGTCAATCATGTAGTAGTTGACCCGCAGCTGCTGGTCAACCCGCTTGACCATCACGCTCTCGTTGACGCTCTGGTCCGCCCGGCCGATGAAGTAGCGGTACAGGTCCACATCCATGTAGTACATGTTCTTCACATAGGGAAGGGGCTGGTAGACAAAGATGTTGTCCACATAGAAGGTGTGCTTGGGCAGCTCCAGCCCGCAGTCCCGCAGCAGCTGGGTGCGGTAGATGACAGAGTGCATGAGCAGGTACTGGGAGGGGCGGAAGCGACCAATCTTGTCCCAGCCGAAAACCCGGCCGGTGGGGAAGACATTGGTATATCGGATGACCCGCTGGGTGTTGTCCTCCACATGCTCATAGACATAGTTTGCGATCATCAGGTCCACCAGCTTCCCGTCCCGGACAAACTGCCGCAGCTTATCCAGCACCTGGTGAAGGGCGTCCACATCCACCCAGTCGTCGGAATCCACCACCTTATAATAGATGCCCCGGGCGTTGCGGATGCCCTGGTTGACCCCCTCGCCATGGCCGCCGTTTTCCTGGTGGATGGCCCGGACGATGTTGGGGTACTGCTCGGCGTACCGGTCACAGATGGCGGGAGTATTGTCCTTGGTGGAGCCGTCGTCCACCAGAATGATCTCAATGTCGTCGCCTCCCTGGAGCAGGGTGTCCACACAGTGCTCCATGTAGGCCTCTGAATTATAGCAGGGGACTGCGAAAGTAATCAGCTTATCCATAATGTTCTCTCCTAATCAATGCTGTCCGCCAGCTCCAGGGCCCGGGCCGCGATGGCGTCCATGTTGTAATATTTATACTCCGCCAGCCGGCCCAGCAAGTACAGGTTTCCAAACTTGCCGGCCTCTTTCTGGTACTTTGCGTACCGGGCGTTGTTTTCCGGGTTAATAATGGCGTAGTAGGGGGTCTCGCCCGGCGCACCGGAATAGGCCTTGGAGTACTCCCGGACGATGGTGGTCACCCCGGGAAGATCCTGGCCAGTGAGATGCTTGAATTCAGTGATGCGGGTATAGGGCTCGTCCACGGTGTAGTTTACCGTACCGTAGCCCTGGAAATCATCCTGCTCCAGAGTCTCAAAGTCAAAGTCCAGGGTCCGGTAGGGGAGGGGACCAAAGCGGAAGCCAAAGAGCTCGTCCGCCTGGCCGGTGTAGATCACCGGGCCCTCAAAGGCCTCCCCATCCACCAGAATCTGTTCCCCGGACAGCTTCAGCCGCTTCAGGGCGTCCGTACCCAGCTCCACCTTGATGCCGGGGTGGTCCAGCATTTTTTCAAACATGGGGGTGTAGCCCTCCAGGGGCATGCCCTGGTATGTATCCTGAAAGTAGCGGTCGTCCCGGGACAGGAACACAGGCACCCGGGCGGTGGTATTGGGGTCGATCTCCTCCGGGGTCTGACCCCACTGCTTCATGGTGTAGTGGACAAAAACATGCTCATAGACATAGTCGGCCAGATCGGAGATCTCAGGGTCCGGGTTTTGACGCAGCTCCAGAATGGTCACCTTTTTCTCCGCCCCGTAGGTCTCCATCAGTTTTTCTCCCAAATGCCGGCCCTCATAGCCGCCATAGGAGCACTCCAGAGATGTAAGGTTGAACGGAACAGGGTAACGCAGACGCCCACCCTGGCCGTCAGGGATGTCGGCCACTACCCGGTGCTGGTAGTCCCGCCACTTGGTAAACCGGGACAGCCAGTCAAACACTTTTTTGTTGTTGGTGTGGAAAATATGTGGACCGTACTGATGGATGAGCACACCAGCTTTGTCCAGGCAGTCATAGGCGTTTCCGGCCACATGGCTGCGCCGCTCCAACACCAGGACTTTTTTCCCTTTTTCCGCCAGCGCCCTGGCGGCCACAGCGCCGGCATAGCCGGCCCCCACCACCAAGACATCATACTGTTCTCTCACGGATATTTCTTCCTTTCCAAAGCCCCGTTTCAGGGCATATGTTCATTCTTCCGGTTCAGTATACCATATTTCTTCCTGAAAACAAATTAAATTTCCTTAATATTTCCCCCATTCTCCTGTTTTCAGCCCTTGACATTCGGGGAAAAAGCAGATAAGATATTGAGCGCATATAGTAAAATGCAGGGAAAAGGACTAGTACCTTCCCCCAAGACGCACAGAGAGCCGCCGTGTGGTGCAAGGCGGACGGGAGGGGGCAGGGAAGATCGCCTTGGAGCAGAGGGCTGAACAAAAAGTAGGCCCCTCCGGATGCCCCCGTTATCGGGCAGAGCTTGAGTGGCCGGATGCTTTGTCCGGCAAAAAGAGTGGTACCGCAGAGGTTTCCTTTCGCCTTTGTCTCTTTGTGGAGACAAGGGTTTTTTTGTTTCTTTTCTCCAAAGAAAAGGAACAGGAGCGGACTTTCAGCGGTCTTTTCCCGCATGTTTGAGGACAAATAAAATTTTAAATAGACGGAGGAACACGAGACATGGACTACAATAAGACCATCAATCTCCCCAAGACCGACTTCCCCATGCGTGCGGGCCTGCCCAACCGGGAACCCGGCATGCTGGAGAACTGGAACAAAATGGACCTGTACAACGAGATGCTGAAGAAAAATGAGGGCAAGCCCCGTTTCTCCCTCCACGACGGCCCTCCCTTCAGTAACGGCAACCTGCACATGGGCCACGCCCTCAACAAGTCCATCAAGGACTTCATTACCCGCATGTACGCCATGCGTGGCTACTACACCCCCTATATCCCCGGCTGGGACAACCACGGCATGCCCATCGAGAGCGCCATCATCAAGGAGCAAAAGCTCAACCGCAAGCAGATGAGCGTCCCCGAGTTCCGTACCGCCTGCCACAACTACGCCCAGAAGTATATCGACATCCAGATGGAGGGCTTCAAGCGCATGGGCGTACTGGGCGACTGGGAGCACCCCTACAAGACCATGGACCCCGGCTTCGAGGCCGAGGAGGTAAAGGTCTTTGGGGAGATGTACAAGAAGGGCTATATCTACAAGGGCCTCAAGCCCGTCTACTGGTGCCCCAAGGATGAGACCGCCCTGGCCGAGGCCGAGATCGAGTACCAGGACGACCCCTGTACCACCGTGTATGTGAAGTTCCAGATGAAGGACGATTTGGGCAAGCTGGGCCAGTATGGGGACATTTCCAAAATGTATTTCCTTATCTGGACCACCACCATCTGGACCCTGCCCGGCAACCTGGCCATTGCCGTCCACCCCCGTGAGAGCTATGTGCTGGTGAAGGCGGACAACGGCGAGATGTACATCATGGCCGAGGCCCTGTGCGCCAAGGTCATGAAGATCGGCGGTTTTGAGAGCTACGAGATCGTCAAACAGTTTGTGGGCGCTGACTTTGAGTATATGCAGGCCCAGCACCCCTTCCTGCCCAAGCTCTCCCAGCTGTGCTGCGCCGAGTATGTCACCATGGACTCCGGTACCGGCTGCGTCCACACCGCTCCCGGCTTCGGCGCTGACGACTATGAAACCTGCAAGCGCTACAAGATCGACATGGTGGTGCCTGTGGACGACCAGGGCCGCCACACCGACTATGCTGGCAAGTATGCCGGCATGAAAACCGACGAAAGCAATCCCGTTATTCTGGCCGACATGAAGGAGAGCGGCGCTCTCTTTGCCAGCGAGGACATCGTCCACTCCTACCCCCACTGCTGGCGCTGCAAGAACCCCAT
>CALWOR010000117.1 GCA_944383205.1 uncultured Oscillospiraceae bacterium
GCTCTGGTCATCTATATTATGGCCGCCTATCTGCTCACCGCCGACTATCCCTATCTGCGCAGCCGGGCCGCCCAGCATATGGACGAGGGACTGCTCCACTTCCTGGGTCAGGTCCGTTCGGTGGCTCTCGGGGCCTTCGGAGGTTATTTGAAGGCGGAGCTTTTCCTGTCTGTAGGGGTCTTTTTCATCCTGCTTGTGGGCTTTACCGTCATCCGTCAGCCTTACGGGCTGCTGCTGGCCCTGGCACTGGCGGTGCTGGACTTCATCCCCATCGTGGGAGCCGGTACCGTCATGGTCCCCTGGGCCTTTGTGGCCCTGTTCGTGGGAGATTTCGCCGCAGCGGTAGAGCTGATGATCATCTGGGGCATCATCGCGTTGTTCCGCCGGGTGATGGAGCCAAAATTTGTGGGTGATCAGACAGGGCTGTCCCCCATTTTGTCCCTGGTGAGCATCTATGTGGGCATGCGGCTGGGGGGTGTGCTGGGTATGATTCTGGGTCCGATTCTCCTGTTGGTGCTGCTCAATCTGGCAGGGATGGGTATGTTCCACGGCCTTCGTCTGGATCTGGTGGCCGCCGCCCGGGATATTGCCGCCATTTTGTCCCAGCGTCCCGACGGATCAGACAAAAAAAGTTAAAAATCCCTCCCATTGTTCAAAAATATATTTGTTTTTCTTCATGCTTTCTTCACAATTAGGCGCTATGATAATCCCGTAAAGACAAAGGACATCATTGATTTCCTTTGAAAGGAGCATCTTCATCATGGATGAATTCAATTTCTATAACAGTGAAAACGACGGCTATCGGGGCGGATTTGGAGACTATACCGACCCCATGCCCGGTACCCAGCCCCAGTATACTCAGCCCGGTCCCTCCGGCCAGAGCCCCAGAAAGAAGGGCGGGGCCCGGAAAATCATCGCTCTGGTTCTGGTCTGCGCTTTGGTTGGCGGCGGTGCAGGCGTAGGCGGCGCCGCCCTCTATGGTCAGCTGACCCAGCCCGAAACCGTAATCTACGAGGGGGAGCGTCCCCAGGTCCAGACCATCGTCAACTCCAATAACGGCCAGCCCATGACCGCTGAGGAGCTGTACGCCGCTAACCTGGCCTCCTGCGTAGGTATTACGGTAAACACCACCGTGAACATTTTCGGTCAGACCACTACTTCCGCTGCTTCCGGCTCCGGCTTTGTTCTCACCCAGGACGGCTACATCGTCACCAACTATCATGTGATCGAGGACGCCGCCGAGGACTCCTCGGTAAGCATCGAGGTCTCCTTCGCCAACGGTGACAAGTACACTGCCAAGCTGGTGGGCGGCGAGCAGGACAACGATGTGGCCATTATCAAAATTGACGCCACAGGCCTCCAGGCCGTCACCCTGGGCAACAGCGACGAGCTGGTGGTAGGCGAGACGGTTTACGCCATCGGCAACCCCCTGGGCGAGCTGACCTACTCCCTCACTGACGGTATCATCTCCGCTCTGGACCGGCTCATCACCACCTCCAGCACCAACCAGAACGGCCAGACCGAGACCACCACCCTCAATGTGCTGCAGACCAACTGTGCCATCAACCCCGGCAACTCCGGCGGTCCTCTCTTTGACAGCTACGGCAATGTAGTGGGCATCGTCTCCGCCAAGTACACCCAGTCCTCCTCCGGCGTCAGTGCCGAGGGCCTCGGCTTTGCCATTCCCATCAACGATGTGAAGGATATCCTCTCCGACCTCATTGAGCATGGCTATGTCACCGGCAAGCCCTATATGGGTGTTCAGGTTCAGGATGTCTCCTCCGAAGCCCAGCGCTACGGCATCTCCGCCGGCGCCGCGGTAGCCTATGTGGCTGAGGGCTCCTGCGCCCAGAAGGCCGGGCTCCAGGTGAACGATATCATCATTGCCATTGACGATACCGCCATCGACTCCTACACCGCTCTCACTGCCGCACTCTCCACCAACTACAAGGCCGGGGACACCGCGACCCTCACCGTCCTTCGCAACCAGCAGGAGCTGAAGCTCACCATCACCTTCGACGAGAAGAACGAACAGACCGAGGCGGCCAACCAGAGTCAGGAGTCCAACCAGCAGCAGTCCGGCAACTCCTACAGCTGGCCCTTCGGCGGCTATTTCGGCTGGTAATTCCCTTTTCTCCCGCAGTTTCTCATTCTCCCTCTCTTTTACCCGCGGCCTTTTGGGGCCGCGGGTATTTTTTGGAAAGTCATGGACATTCAAAAATTTGCTGATATAATATAGTGTGGTTTTATGTGGAGACGGGATCGCCGTCTCTTGATTCGGGGCCGCGCTCGGGAAAGGGCGTTGATGATGTTGATTGGGAGGCCTTGGATCACCTGCTTACAGACAGAAAGGATCGATCAACATGGAAATCAACGGACAGACCGTCAGCGAGAGTGCCCGCTATGACCAGATGGGCCTCTCTCCTGAGGTGATGCGGGCCATCAGCGAGAAGGGCTATGTAAATGCCACCGCCGTTCAGACCGGGGCCATTCCCTACTTTATGGACTGGAAGGATGTCATCGCCAAGGCTCCTACCGGCACCGGAAAGACCTTTGCCTTCGGCATCCCCATGGTAGAACACACCGACCCTGAGGACGACAGCATCCAGGCTTTGGTCCTGGCCCCCACCCGGGAGCTGGCCATCCAGATCCAGGATGAGCTTCGGGACCTGTGCGCCTTTAAAGAGGGGGTGCGGGTGGTGTGCCTCTACGGCGGGCAGCCCATCGACAAGCAGATCACCCAGCTGAAAAAGCGGCCCCAGATCGTGGTTGCCACCCCCGGACGGCTCATGGACCACATGAAGCGGCGCACCGTCCGCCTGGACAAGGTACAGACTGTGGTGCTGGACGAGGCCGACCGGATGCTTGACATGGGCTTTGTCCGGGATGTGACCCACATTTTGGACAAAATGCCCCAGCGCCGCAATTTGGGTATGTTCTCCGCCACCATCTCCCGGGAGGTGCTGGACATTTCCTGGGTCTACCAACGGGATCCGGTGGAGATCACCGTCCAGGCCGACCAGGAAAACCGCCCGGATATCGCCCAGTACCGTCTGGATGTGGACCGGAGCGAAAAGGCTGACACCATGGCCCGTCTGCTGGAGATGGGCGGCTACGAGCGGGTCATCGCCTTCTGCAACACCAAGAACATGACCGACCGTCTCTCCGGCCTTCTTCAGATGCGGGGCATCTCCTGCCAGGCCATCCACGGAGACATTCAACAGTCCGCCCGGGAAAAGACACTGCAACAGTTTCGGGACGGCAAGCTCCGGGTTCTGGTGGCCACTGATGTGGCCGCCCGGGGGCTGGACATCGACGATGTGGACGCGGTATTCAACTATGATGTGCCCGATGAAAATGAGTACTATATCCACCGTATCGGCCGTACCGGAAGGGCCCGCCGCCACGGGGTGGCCTTCTCCCTGGTGTCTACTATCACCGAAGGGCTGCGCCTGGACGATATTCAGAAGAACACAGGCAGTGACATTCGCAAAGTCTATTTCAATGATCGCGGGGATCTGGTGGCAGCCGTCCAGTCTTGACCGGGTTCTTTCCACCCGCAGTAAAATTTTTTATCTTCCTTTCATCCTTCCCCCATGGATTTTTTAATCTCAGCGGCGTATCCTGTCTATAGAGAGAAAATGTCTCCCAAGCCATCCCATTTCATAAAAGGAGTGACCTTATATGGGAAACAAGCGTCTTTACCGGACCGAAGGCAACTACAAAATGCTGTGCGGCGTATGCGGCGGCATCGGGGAATATTTTGATATCGACCCGACCCTTGTTCGTGTGGGCTGGGTGATCGCCGCCTTCATGGGCTCTCTGGGCTTCTGGGCCTACATCATCTGCGCCCTCATCATGCCCAAGAAGAGCGATATCTACCCCGGCTACTAAGCCCGCAGAGAAAGGAGGTCCCGCCATGCTCCTCACCCGCCCCTCCCGGCCTGATGATATCCCCGCCCAGCGCCAGCTGTGGAATCTGGCCTTTGGGGATGACGGGGCCTATATTGACAACTTCTACCGCACCTATTATGAGCCCCAGCGGATGCTGGTGCTGGAGGAGGACGGTGCGGTCCGCTCCATGACCGCCTGGTTCGACACCACTTTTGTGGTGCCCGGGCAAGGGGAATACCGGGCAGCCTATCTCTACGCCGTAGCTACCCACCCGGACTGCCGGGGCCGCGGTCTGGCAGGCAGACTGCTGGCCGACGCGGACGACTTTTTCCGAAGCCTGGGCATCCCCGCCGTCACCACCGTTCCGGCGGAGCCCTCCCTCCACAACTTCTTTGGAGCCAACGGCTTTGGAGAGTGCTTTCGCCACTTCGAGGGCTGGCTCTCTCCCTCTGAGCTCCCCTCCGCCAAGTCCCCCCTGCTACATCCCGTTACTGCGGCACAGTACGACGCAGTCCGGGAGGAGCTGCTGGCTCAGATCCCCCACATCTCCTACCCGGAGCAGGCTCTGAAATATCAAGCCGGCTGCTGCGCACTGAGCAGGGGCGGCCTGTTTGCAGGGGAAACTCCGGAGGGTCTGGTCTGTCTGTGCGCCGAGGGAACCGGCAAAGGCGTTGTCATCCTGAAGGAGCTGCTGGGAAATCCGGCCGCCTGCCGTCATGCCCTTCCTGATCTGCCCCGGGTGGCTCCCGCTCCCCGCTGGCTGGTACGCACCCCCAGATCCGGAGATGAGACCCCCTCCAACCGCAGACTGGGCCGATTTGGAATGCTCAAATGGCTGGATCCGGAACAAAAAAACACTTGGGACTGGTCTTCCACCGGTTATCTCGGGTTGGCCTTTGACTGAAATCTTGCATATCATCCAAAAACAGCTGTCCTTTTTTGTGGATTCAGCTGTTTTTTATTTATTCCTAAAAGTTACTACAGTTTTTTCATTGTGGTAACCTCCACAAAATAAGTGCTTTACTATGGGGCATTTTATGGTATGATATACATATCAGAGCACAACAGAAGCTTTTCCGGTTGATTTTAGAGGAAACATCGGCCATGAAAGGTTTCTGTCAAAACCCACCGAAATAAATTTTAGGAGGAATGCTGCTATGAATCAGTACATTGAAAGAGTCCTGAACGACACCAAGGCCAAGAACGCCAACGAGCCCGAGTTCCTGCAGACCGTTGAGGAGGTCCTCAGCTCCCTGGAGCCCGTGATCAACGCCCACCCCGAGTACGAGAAGGTCGCCCTGCTGGAGCGTATGATCGAGCCCGAGCGCACCGTTGAGTTCCGTGTAACCTGGGAGGACGACAACCATGTGTGGCAGGTCAACCGCGGCTACCGCGTTCAGTACAACGCGGCCCTTGGCCCCTACAAGGGCGGCATCCGCTTTGACCCCTCCGTCAACCTGTCCATCATCAAGTTCCTGGGCTTCGAGCAGACCTTTAAGGACGCTCTGACCGGCCTGCCCATCGGCGGCGCCAAGGGCGGTTCCGACTTCGATCCTCGCGGCAAGAGCGACGCTGAGGTCATGCGTTTCTGCCAGGCCTTCATCAGCGAGCTGTACCGCCACATCGGCCAGGATATCGACTGCCCCGCCGGCGACCTGGGCTGCGGCGGCCGTGAGATCGGCTATATGTACGGCCAGTATCGTCGTCTGGTGGGCGCTGCTGAGTTCGGCGCTCTGTCCGGCAAGCCCGTTCCCACCGGCGGCTCTCTGATGCGTGCCGAGGCCACCGGCTACGGCGCTGTGTACTATCTGGTAGAGGTCCTCAAGCACGACGGTGAGGACATCAAGGGCAAGCACATCGCCATTTCTGGCTACGGCAATGTGGGTTGGGGCATCATGAAGAAGGCCGCTGAGCTGGGCGCCAAGGTCACCTACTTCGCCGGCCCCGACGGCTACATCCACGATCCCGACGGTGTGGACACCGAGGAGAAGCTCAACTACATCCTGGAGATGCGCGCCAAGGATCCCGCTCACTGCGCCTCCTACGCTGAGAAGTTCGGCTGCGAGTTCGTGCCCGGTCAGAAGTGCTGGGGCGTCAAGGATGTTGATGTATACATGCCCGCCGCCACTCAGAACGATGTCAACATGGAGTGGGCCGAGAAGATCGCTGCTTCCGGCGTGAAGTACTACATCGAGGTGGCCAATATGCCCACCACCAACGAGGCTCTGGAGTTCCTGAAGAGCCAGAAGCACCTGGTAGTCGCTCCCTCCAAGGCTGTCAA
>CALWOR010000118.1 GCA_944383205.1 uncultured Oscillospiraceae bacterium
CGATGTGCCCGGCAGCCACTGGGGAAGAGGGTATGTGAACCTGATCGCCAGCATCACCGTGAAAGAGTCGGAGGAGAAGTCCGTGCCCCTCATGTCCGGCGTGGGAGACGGACGCTTCCTTCCCGACAAAGCCATTACCCAGGCTGAGGCGGCCACCATTCTTATCCGCATGCTGGGTTATACCAGCGCCCAGGCTGGAGCAGTGTGGCCCCAGAGCTACATGAACCTGGCCCAGTCCATCGGTCTGACCGATGCGCTGCCTGGGGACTATAACCAGACTCTTACCCGGGCACAGGCCGCCCAGCTGTTTGTCAATGCCCTGAGCTGCGAGACGGCAGAGGGCAAGGATTACTACACCACCCTGGGTACCCCCAAGGAAGATACGGTCATCCTGGCGGTAAATGTGGAGACCGACACCGGCGAGGCAATGGGAGCTGTACGCACCTCCGCAGGCACCTATCTGCCCAAGGCAGAGGATGCCGCCCCCACCGCCCTTCAGGGCAAGCGGGGGACCCTGATGCTGGATGACAACCAGGAGATTGTCACCTTTGTCCCCGACAATACCACATCCATTACCATCACCCTTACTGGTGACGCCCAGCCCGGCTTTGTGAAGGGCGGCGGCCAGCAGTACACTGTCTCCGGCGACACCCCTGTGTATACCGCTGATCAGACCGAGGGCAAGAGCTACCTGGACAGCTATTCCACTCTTTACTCAGGTACCCAGCTGACCCTGTTCACCCTCCGGGGCAAGGTGGTGGCCATCTATGCGGGCACCAGCGGCACCTCCGCCAGCGCCGACGCCGTGGTGGTCCAGGGCAACGCCACCGTGGCCACCTTCCACCAGCTTACCGGCGGGGCCACCAACTTCAACATCGTGAAGAACCGCCAGAGCATCAAGCTCTCCGATATCCAGCCCTATGATGTGGTGACCTATGACGCCATGAGCAACACCTTGGTGGTCTCCGACCTGCGCATCACTGCTGTCTATCAGCAGGCTGAGCCCAATGTGAACACCCCCAAGACCATCACCGCTCTGGGCAACGAGTTCACCGTTCTGGAGAGCGCCTGGGATACCACCAAAAACTTCACCCTGGGCAATACCGTTTCTCTGCTGCTCACCGCCGACGGCAAGGTGGCCGGCATGGCCGCCCCCAGCGCACAGACTCGCTCCAATGCGGTTGGCATCGTGGAGAGCGGAGCGGCCAAGGTGTTCCTGCCCACCGGCGGTATTCTGGAGCTGAAGGGCGAGGTCAGCAACGCCTCCAATGTGGAGGGGCAGCTGGTCATCTTCTCCCTGGGCAAGAGCAATATCACCACCAGCCGTATCGGCGATAACCGGGCTCCCGGTCCCTTTGATGTGGACAAGATGACCCTGGGCGACCGTACTGTCATCGGCGGTGTGCGGATCTTTGAGAAGGTCACCACCAGCGCCATGGCTCAGATCGATCTCAATGACCTGACCATGGGCTCCATCCCCGTGGACAAGATCGACGGTTACCACACCAACAGTTCGGGCATGGTGGACTATATCGTCCTGAACAATGTCACCGGCAACGCCTATGAGTACGGTATGATGGCCGGCACCAGTGTGGAGGACGGTGACAAGCTGAAGACCCAGTGGTCCCTGGTCCGGGGTGTGAACGGCACCATCCAGTTTGCCCCCACTGCTGGCTACGCCGGACGCAGCGGCGATATTGTGGGTATCGTTACCTACAAGAACCGGGAGGGCAAGGACCTTATCCGCACCGTCATCCAGCTTACCAAGCTGGTGGGGGTCACTGACAAGGACTTCTTCGAGAGCCAGGGCGACCTCTATGTGTCCGTGGGCGGCACCAACTACCGGGTAGCCGACGATGTGGAGTGCTACGGCGGCATGGCCGGCAACCGCACCGATCCGGGCAGCTGGTTCACCCAGAGCAGTACCATCGATCGTGTGAATGCCATGAAGGCATTTGCCGACGAGATGGCGATCTATGTGGATCCCATCGGCAAGCAGGTGAGAGTGATCACCGCTGGCTGAGGAATCATATCTCTTCCCTTTGACTGAGAAAGGGCGGGCCCCATCTGGGGTCCGCCCTTTCCTAATTGTCCGAAAAGCGGTGTGGCAAATTCTTACCTGCACCAGAATCGCCAGGGGAAATCAACAGCCTCCTGGGCATAGTCGATGCCGATCCGTTTGCCTGTAAGAATTTCCGCCGGAGCAGGGCCTGTGCACACATAGAGTCCGCCCTCTTTTTTTGTCAGATCCAGGCCGTTTTCCGCCCGGGTGAGGAGCAAGCCCTTGCACAGCTTGCCGGGGCCGTTAAGGAAGTTTTTATGCTGGTAGGAAGTGAGCTCATTTATCTTGCACCCAAAGCGGTTTTTTGCTATAATATCTCCGTTTTGTACAGGTTGGGCCCCGCGGATGAGTACGGCGGAGGGCTCTCCCTCCGGCTCGGTGACAAAGTTGAGGCAGTGGTACATGCCGTAAATAAGGTAGATATAGGCTGTCCCAGGGGGTGCAAAGAGGGTCTCGGTGCGGGGAGTGCGCTTATAGCCGTAGGCGTGGCAGGCTTTATCCATCCGGCCCACATAGGCCTCAGTCTCTGTGATGCGGCAGACAAGCTCCTCCCCGGTGGGGAGCACCCGCACCAGATATTGTCCCAGCAGGGTCCGGGCTGTTTCCACTGTGTCCCGGTCAAAAAAAGTTCTTGGTAAAGGTTCCATGTTGTCCTCCCGGTGTTTTTCTTTATGGTACCACACAGTCGTATTATCTTTCAATCAGGAGTTGAAGCCCATGTCCCCCAAGACTATGCACCTTTTGGCAAAGCCCATGCTTTTTGCTGCCGCCATCATCTGGGGCACCTCTTTTTTCATTATGAAAAACGCTCTGGATGTGATCCCGGTCTTTTACCTGCTGGCCATCCGGTTTACTGCCGGAGCAGTGCTCCTGGCCCTGATCGCCGGACCGCGGTGGAAGCGCTTTACCCCCGATTGCCTGTGGCGGGGGGCCGTTATGGGAGCATTTCTCTTCCTGGCCTACTCGGTGCAGACCTTCGGATTGTCCCTGACCACTCCCTCCAAAAACGCCTTTCTCACGGCGGTATACTGTGTGCTGGTGCCTTTCCTTACCTGGGCGGTGGTGAAGAAGCGCCCCGACCGGTACAACATTTCGGCGGCAGTGTTGTGTGTGGCCGGTGTGGGCCTTGTATCCCTCAATGAGCAGCTGTCCATCAATGCCGGGGACCTGCTCACCCTCCTGTGTGCTGTCTTTTACGCCAGCCACATCGTGGCCGTGGAGAAGGTGTCTCCCGGGAAGGACATTACCATTCTCACCGTCTTTCAGTTTGCCTTTACCGCCCTGTACGCCTGGGTGGGGGGACTGCTCACGGAGAAGTTTCCCGGTCGGGCCCTGATGGACCCGGCAGTGTTCCTGCCGTTGGCGTATCTCTGCGTCATGGCCACCACCGTGGCGCTGCTCTTCCAAAATGTGGGCCAGGTGTGGTCTGACCCCGCATCCGCCTCAGTGATCTTGTCTCTGGAGTCTGTGTTCGGGGTGCTATTCTCGGTCGTTTTCTACGGCGACCCCGTGACCCCACGGCTGCTGATGGGCTTTGTGCTCATCTTTGTGGCGGTGGTGTGCTCGGAGACCAAACTCTCCTTCCTGCGGAAAAAGCCGGCCCCGGAGCCCGCTTCCACCCCTCAGCACTGATAAGCAAAAATCCCACCAGAGAATGGTGGGATTTTTTTGCCCCCAGAGGACAGGATCAATTTATGAAAAAGAAAATGAAAAATAAAATTAAAGCTTGACTTTAATAAAATTAAAGTTTATACTGTGGACACAAGGAAAGGAGGGGGCAAGATGGCACTGGAACTGCTGCCCGACTGGATGGCGAGTCTGGAGGAGGAGGATGTGGCCTTCATCAAGAAATTCATTCTGGCCTCAGGGTCTCTGAAGGAGGTGGCCGGACAGTACGGGGTGACCTATCCTACGGTGCGCCTGCGGCTGGACCGGCTCATTCAGAAAATCAAGATTGGGGAGGACACCGCCGCCGACCCCTATATCGCCACCATCAAGCGCCTGGCGGTGAACGAGAAGCTGGACTTTGACACGGCCAAGCTGCTCATCGCAGAGTATAAAAAGACAAAGGGAGCGCCGCCTCTGTGAGGGCGGAGAAGGAGGAAATTATGGCCTTTACCAATACCGTTGTACTGTTTGCGCTGATTCCCAGCCTTCTGATGCTGCTGCTGCCCATCGCCCTGTTTATCCTGCTGCAGGTGGTGCTGTGCCAGAAGAGCCGGAAGCTGGGGCTCATCCTGCCCATTCTGACCCTGCTGCTGTCCCTGCTGCTGGTGCTGAGCTTTGCCACCCTCCAGCGGGTGGGGGGAAGCTCCCTGGTGGTCACCGACGGGCAGGGCAATGTGATCCAGGAGGAGTATACGGAGCCCGAGCCCATAACCCTGGGGGATGTGGGGGCCGTGGCCGGGGTCTTCCTGGTGAGCAATATCCCCACGGTGGTCTTTGGGGGGATCTGGCTGTACTACAAGAACCGTCGGGACTTCAAGGACGATTTGAAGAAAATGAAGATCGAAGATCTGGAGTAAGCCAGAGCCGCCGCCGGATGTTCCGGCGGCGGCTTTTTGGTACCTCGGCGGGTCGGGCAGCATAGAATGGGCAAATGACTGTGAAAGGTAGGGAGGTCCATTGAAGCATGAGAAAAACTGCGGGGGCGGATTCTGCCCGGAGCCGCCCCTCTGGTGCCGATGGGTGTTGTCCCAGGATTTGAGAGGACCTACGGGTCCTACCGGACCGGCGGGAGTTGACGGGTCCCCCGGTCCCACCGGGCCCCAAGGAGATACCGGTCCAACCGGCCCCCAAGGATCAACCGGCCCTACCGGGCCCCAGGGAGCGGAGGGGAGAATTGGGGTGACCGGGCCGACGGGTCCCACAGGCCCTACCGGTCCTGCAGGATCGGCCAGTGTGGTAGGCCCTACCGGTCCTACCGGCCCGCAGGGTGTGCCCGGACCAACCGGCCCCACAGGGCCTCAGGGGATTGCGGGGAAAGCGGGAGAAAACGGCGGGGTTGGTCCCACAGGTCCTCAGGGAGAAACGGGCCCCACCGGTCCGACTGGTCCGCCCGGGCCCGACGGCCGTTCAGGGATTGCAGGGGAAAACGGTCCCACTGGGCCTACCGGTCCAACCGGAGCCGCCGGGCCCCAGGGACCAGAAGGCCCCACAGGACCCCAAGGCTATCCGGGTCCCAATGGTGCAACGGGTCCCCAGGGTGAACCTGGTCCCACCGGGCCTCAGGGAGAGATGGGATCCACCGGCCCTACTGGTCCTGCTGGGCCCACTGGACCCACCGGCCCTGCAGGCCCTCGGGGGGAGACGGGAGGCGTAGGTCCTCAGGGAGAAATTGGCCCAACCGGGCCCACAGGAGAGGCTCCTCGGGATAGCTTTGCCTCTTTCATCAATACCCAGTACCCCCTGAACAACGGCAGTCTTATCACCGTATTTCCCGATGTGATGGACACAATGGGAAATATCACACAATCTGATTTAGAGCATATTGACCTTCAGCCGGGTTACTATCTGGTGTCCTATAAAGTATCCTGCCTGTTCCGTCAGGCCAGTTATATGCAGATTACTCCCTCTTATAACGGAACTGCCCATCTGGAGACAGGAATCTACTTCGCTACCAGTACTGAAGGCTCCAGTGCCTGTGGCTCGGCATTTCTTATCATCCGGGCTCCTACCGCTACCCAGTTCAGCCTGACCTTTACTGGTTCCTCCAGCGCCACCGACGGGGAGATCAATGTGACTATATTAAAGTTGAATCGAGAGATTTGATAAAAACAGACCCTGACAAGGGGTGATACACTTTCCGAAGAACTGTGGCGGAAAAGCCGCCGAAATGCAAAAAGAAAGACACGCTTTAGCGTGTCTTTCTTTTTGGTGGAGATAAGCGGGATCGAACCGCTGACCTCTTGAATGCCATTCAAGCGCTCTCCCAGCTGAGCTATAC
>CALWOR010000119.1 GCA_944383205.1 uncultured Oscillospiraceae bacterium
AGGTCCAGGGCCATGCGGGAGTCGATGTCCTTCCCCAGGGCCCGGAAGCGCCGGCGCACCCAGTCCACCAGATCCCCTTGGTCCTGGCGGACAAAGTTCACCACAGTGCCGTGGGCCTTGATGGCGGCGGCCAGCTTGGTGCGGGCGTCCCCCTTGTAGTCGATGAGGTCGTAGACAAAGACCACGCAGCAGTAGTCGGGAAGCTGAGAGAGAATGCTGATGTAGGCCTCCCGGTCCTTCTCCCCCGCCTTGAAGAGGTCAAAATCGGTGATCTGGACCAGGGTCCTCTCCGACATCATGGGCAGACAGTCCACCGCCTCCTCCAGGGCGTGGGGGGACATGTCCTTGGGGGAGATCTCATGGAGGTTGAATTCCCCCATTCCTCCCGACAGCAGCAGCTCCCGGAGCTTGCCCAGGTAGTGGTCCCGGAGATAGGTCTCCTCCCCATGGAAAATATACAGCCGGCCCGGGTTCTTCCCGGCCAGGTCCTTTTTCATCTTCTGATAGCCGGCGGTGTCCGGCTTTCCCTTGGGCGGCATAGGCGCGTCCTCCTGTTATCTTCTGATTTCTATGGTGCCGTTCCGATCGGTGCGGTATACCTCCGCACCGGCCCGGGCCAGGCGGTCCAGGGTGGCCTGGGCGGGGTGGCCGTAGGCGTTGTCCTCTCCCACGGAGATGAGGGCAAATTCCGGTTCAATGGCATCCAAAAGGGACTGAGCGGTGGAGTTCTCCGAGCCGTGGTGGCCCGCCACCAGTACTTCCGCCCCCTCCAAGTCGGCAATGTCCAGCAGCTTCTCCTCCGAGGAGGCATCCATGTCCCCGGTGATGAGGGCCCGGAAGCTTCCCCCGTCGGCCATGACGGAGAGGCAGCGCTCGTTGGTCTCCCCCACCGCCTCCACAGGGGCGTAGACGGTGAGGCTCTGGTCCTCCCCGGTCTCCAGCAGCAGATCCTTCTCTACCAGCTCCACCGGTACCCCCTTCTCCTCCGCCAGGGTCAGGATCTCCCGGAGAAGCGCGCTGTCCTCCTCCCCCTTTGGCAGAAGGAGGGCCCCCACCTCCATCCGCTCCAGCAGCTGGGGCACCCCGTTGGCGTGGTCGGCGTGGCAGTGGGTGAGGATGAGCAGGTCCAGCCGGCCCACGCCCCGGCTCTGGAGGTAGTTGGCGGCGATGTCCCCCGGGTCGTCCCAGGCGTCTCCGCCGCAGTCCACCAGGGCATAGAGATTCCGCTGCCGCAGAATGATGCTCTGCCCCTGGCCCACATCCAGAGCGGTCACCGACATGTCTCCCAGCCGGCCGGCCCCTCCCATGACCACCAGGGCCAGGGTGAGGGTGAATACTCCGGCGCACAGGGGCACTGTCACCCGCTTCCGTCCCCGGATGACCAGGGCGGCCAGGAGGAGCAGGTACACATAGACCAGCCACCCCCGGTAGAGCCAGGAGTCCATAGGCAGAGCGGACAGGTCGGGCAGGGCCAAAAGCTCCACCATTCGGTTGACATAACGAACAAGCACTGTTACCGGCAGGGCCAGGACCTGCCCCGCCCCCGGAAGAACTGCGCCCAGTGTTCCTGCCAGCAGCCCGCCCACAAAAATAAGGCCCACCGCCCACAGGGTCAGGATATTGGCCAGGGGCGAGATGAGGGAGACGGTATTGAAGTAGCAGGCCACCAGGGGCACAGTGAGCACCGAAGCTCCCAGGGTGGCGCTGAGGGTGGAGATGATAAAATAGGGCACCCTTCTGGCCAGGCGCCGAAGTTTCCCTTTGGCGGGCCGGTCCAGGCGGAAGAAGGAAGCAAGCCCCTCCTGAATGGGGTCTGACACCAGGGCGATGCCCGCCACGGCGGCAAAGGAGAGCTGAAGCCCCATATGGGCGGCGGCAAAGGGGTTGAGGGCCAGCAGCACCATCAGGGCAAAGCCCAGGGAGGTGGGCAGGTCCCGCTCCCGGTCAAAGAGAGGGGCCAACTGAAGCAGGACGATCATCATGGCCGCCCGGTCCACCGAGGGGGTGTGGCCGCACAGGGCGCTGAAGACCGCCGCCCACAGGATGGTGAGCACCGCCGTGGACCGCTTTCCTCTCCCCCGGAGGGTGACCAGCAGCTGGGCCAGAAAGGCCAGGTGCATCCCGGACACCGCCACCGTGTGGCTCAGGCCCACCCGCTCCAGGGAGCTGGTGAACCGGTCGGTGAGGCTGTCCCGGTTGCCGGTGACAATGCCCTGGACCACAGCGGCCTCCTCCGCCGGGAATGCGGCGGAAATGCCCTTTTTCAGGGCGTCCGCCCACAAAGCGGGCCAGCAGGTCACAGGGACATGCTCCGGCCGCTCCACATCCAGCCGCCCGTACACCTCCCCCTGGAGAAAGATGCCCTTTGCGGTGTAATAGGTGATCTCCTCCCCGGAAAATGTCCGGCTTGCCAGGGTATAGTGGACCACGGCGGAAATTTCGTCCCCGGGCCGCAGATCCGCCCCCTGCTCGTCCACATAGAGCACAGCCAGCGGCCGGAAGAAGCTGTCCGCCTCCACCCGGGCGGCCAGGGTATAGCCCCCGTACTTCCCCGCCTGGGGGTAGTCGGTGACGGTGGCCTGAAGGCGGACCGTCTGATTATCCAGACGGGCGGCGGGCTGAAAGAACAAAACCTCATAGACCGCCGACCAGAGAAAGCCCAGGGCCAGACCGAAGCACACCAGTGCCAGCAGGAGCCTCCGCCGGGGAATTTTTCTCAAAACCAGCCAGGCCCCCAGGGCCCCCAGGGCGCACCCGGCCCACAGGAGGGGCAGCAGCGCCCCCGGGTCCAGATAGGCCCAGAGGAAGATGGCGGCGGAGAAGGAGAAGGCAAAGACTGCCAGCTTGCGCATCTTCCCCTCTCCCCCTTCTGGTTCTCTCCCGGCGTGTTGTATTTTAGGATACCATGGCGAAGGGCTTTTTGCAAGGGCGGCCCCGGAGCGCCGCCTTGCCATTTTCCCGGAAGTATGATAAGATGAGGGGTACTTTTCAGAGAAATACGGAGGTCTTTTCATGACCGATTACTTTCATTTGAACGCCCAGCGGGAGACTCTGCTGAACCTGTCCACCCTGGGACTGGCCCATCTGGGGGACAGCGTCTTTGAGGTGATGGTCCGCTCCTGGCTCATCCTCCAGGGGAAGGCCAAGGCCAGGGACCTGCACCGCGCCACCATCCAATATGTGGCCGCCCCCGCCCAGGCCAGGCTTTTGCAGCGCATCCTCCCCATCCTCACCCAGGAGGAGGAGGACATCTTCCGCCGTGGCCGGAACACCGCCCCCCACTCGGTGCCCAAGGCGGCCAGCCGTGGGGACTATCAGGCGGCCACCGGGCTGGAGGCCCTCTTCGGCTGGCTCTATCTCCAGGGCCGGACGGAGCGGCTTAATGAACTCTTTGAGACCATGATGGCCCAGGAGGCCCAAGAAACTGCGAGGCGATTTCCCATGCCTCTGCACGCCCTGTGCCTGTCCGGCGTGGTTTATGAACTGAATACCGTCCTTTCCGGAGGGAAGGTGGACAAGATCTATCAGCCCGGCCGGGACGAGGTGGTGCTGGCTCTGCGCACCCCCGCCCACGGGAATGTGCGCCTGCTCCTCTCCGCCAATCCCAGCCAGCCCCGGGCCCACCTGACCCAGCTCACCCTGGAAAACCCGGACAAGCCCCCCATGTTCTGTATGCTCCTGCGCAAACACCTGTCCGGGGCAAGGCTGCTGGAGGCGGAGCAGGTCCCTCTGGAGCGGGTCATCCACCTGCGGTTCGAGGCCCTCAACGAGCTGGGGGACCGGGTGGAGCGGCGGCTCACCCTGGAGGCCATCACCCACAAGTCAAACCTCCTCCTGCTGGACGGAGAGGGGCGGATCTTGGACTGCATCCGCCGGGTGGACTCCGGTCTGGACCCCCGCACGGGACAGCTGGGCCGCATTCTCCAGCCGGGGATGTTCTACCGCCTGCCCCCCGCCCAGCCCAAGGCCGACCCCATTACCCTCAACCGTGAGGAGCTGGAGCGGCTGCTCGCCCAGGCCCCGGAGGAGAGCCAGGCGGACCGGTGGCTGCTGGACACCTTTGGGGGCCTCTCCCCCCTCATCTGCCGGGAGCTGGCCTTTCGGGCTGGCGGGGAGACCGATGTACGCCTCCATCTGCTGGGAGAGGCGGGCCGCAGCGCCCTGCTGGATCAGGTCCAGCGGGTGCAGGATATTGTAAAGGAAAAGACCTATACCCCCACTCTGATCTCCATGGATGGCCGCCCCAAGGACTTCACCTTCCTGCCTGTGGGGCAGTACGGCTCCGCCGCCCAGGTGGAGGAGCAGCCCTCCTTCTCCCAGATGCTGGACGCCTTCTATGAGCAGCGGGAGCGGCTGGACCGGGTGAAGCAGAAGGGCCAGGACCTCATCCGCGCGGTGACCAACGCCCGGGACCGCACCCGCCGAAAGATCGCAAACCAGGAGAAGGAGCTTGCCGCCACCCTGGACCGTGACCGGCTCCGGGAGCTGGGGGACATCATCACCAGCAACTTCTACCAGATGGAGCGGGGCATGGCCCGGCTCCACACCGTGGACTTCTACGACCCGGAGGGGAAGGAGATCGACATCAGGCTGGACCCCCTCCTCACCCCTCAGCAGAACGCCGCCAAGTACTATAAGGACTACAACAAGGCCAAAACCGCCGAGGAGATGCTCACCATCCAGCTGGAGAAGGGCCGGAAGGAGTTGGAGTACCTGAACAGCGTGCTGGAGTCCATCTCCCTGGCCGAGGGGGAGCGGGATCTGCTTGAGATCCGCCAGGAGCTCACCGACACCGGCTACCTCCGCCGCCAGGGAAAGGCCCGGGAGCGGAACAAGCGCCTCTCCTCCAAGCCCATGGAATTTCGCTCTTCCACGGGGATGCGCATCTCCGTGGGCAAGAACAACACCCAGAATGACCTGCTCACCTGCAAGCTGGCGGGCAAGGGGGACATCTGGTTCCACACCCAGAAGATCCACGGCTCCCATGTGATCCTCTGGACCGAGGGGGCGGACCCCGACCTCCAGAGCCTCAACGAGGCCGCCTCCCTGGCCGCCTGGTTCTCCCAGGGCCGGGACAGCGGCAAGGTGGCGGTGGACTATACCCCCGTGCGCTATGTGAAAAAGCCCGGGGGCGCCCGGCCGGGGATGGTCATCTACACCACCTATGAGACCGCCCAGGTGGCCCCCGACGGGGATCTGGCCAAAAAGCTGCGGGTGAAGTGACCGCTCCGCGTCCCCAGCGGGCAATATGCGGCTTCAGAACAAGTATGACCGAATATGGAAGGTGCACGCCGTGATCAATATGTTCAATCGCAGGGAGCTGATCCTGACCCACTCCATGGACCGGCAGGCGGAGGTCCGGGCCGTTCTCAGCGCAAATGGGATCGATTATCAGGTGAAAACCATCAACCGGCCCAATCAACGGGGGCACAGGGGTTCCTTGGGGATCGATTCAGATTACGCCTATGAGTATAAGATCTATGCCCATCAGAAGGACTACGAGCAAGCAAAACACCTGATCCAAACATCAAAGTGAAGAGGTGAGCATTTTATGGAACTGACCCGTGAAGCCACCCGGGTCTATGCCCTCAATGAGGAGGACAGACTGGTGGCGGAGATCACTTTCCCCATGACCGCCCCCGGGGTCTATACCATCGACCACACCTTTGTGGACCCCTCCCTCCGGGGACAGGGAGCCGCCGACGCCCTGGTCCGGGCCGCCCTGGAGCAGATCAGGGAGAACGGCGGACAGGCGGAGGCCACCTGCTCCTACGCCCTCCGGTGGCTGGAAAAGCACCCGGAGCACTGAGAAAAACAGCCCGCCCCAAAAAGGGGCGGGCTGAGACTGTCGAAAAAGTGGCACAGCCACTTTTTCGAGAAGGATTGCACGAAAAATTCACCTCGATTTTTTCAAAATTGTCGGCAAATTTTTCGTGAGAAG
>CALWOR010000120.1 GCA_944383205.1 uncultured Oscillospiraceae bacterium
TGGGTGATAAAGGGCCGGGCGGTGGCGCCGCCGGAGATGGTGTTGAGAACGGGGGTCTCCACCTCCATAAAGCCCCGGTTGTCCAAAAACTCCCGAACATGCTTGATGAACTGGGAGCGGATGATGAAGTTGCGCTTCACCTCGGGATTGACGATCAGATCCACATACCGCTGGCGGTAACGAAGCTCGGTGTTGGTCAGGCCGTGGAACTTCTCGGGCAGGGGCAGCAGAGACTTGCTCAGCAGCTGCACCTTCACCACCCGCACGGACATCTCCCCCCGCTGGGTGCGGAAGACCACGCCGTGGACCCCCACGATGTCGCCGATGTCATACTTCTTGAAGCGGTCATACTCCGCCTCATCCATCTCGTCCTTCCGGGCGTAGAGCTGGATGCGGCCGGACTTGTCCTGGAGATCGCAGAAGGATACCTTGCCCATGCCCCGCTTGGACATGAGCCGTCCGGCGATCTCCACCTCCTGGCCCTCCAGGGCGTCAAAGTTCTCCTTGATGTTGGCGGAGTCGTTGTTCACCACAAAGCGGGTGATCTGAAAGGGATCGTTGCCGCTTTCCTGCAGCTGCTTGAGCTTGTCCCGGCGGATCTGCAGCAGCTGGGACAGGTTTTCCTCCTGGGGCATATTCTGGTTGTTCTTCTCGGCCATACGCGACCACTCCTATCTGTTTCGGCCCACAGGCCAAGTATCTTGATTACCGCTCCACTTTCAGAATCTTGTATTCCACGGGGCCGGCGGGAGCGTCCACCGTCACATCTTCCCCGGCATTTTTCCCCAGCAGGGCCCGGCCGAAGGGGGAGTCCTCGGAGATGGCCCCGTTCATGGGGTCGGCCTCCTGAGAGCCCACGATCTTATAGGTCTCCTCCTCATTGAACTCCTTGTCCAGCACGGTGACGGTGGAACCCAGGCGGATATAGTCCCCGTCCTGCTCCTCCTCCTCGATGACCACATAGTTGGAGAGGATCTCCTCCAGCTCGGCCATGCGGGAATAGAGCTTGCCCTGCTCGTTTTTGGCCTCGTCGTATTCGCTGTTCTCGCTGAGATCGCCGAAGGAACGGGCCTCTTTGATGAGCTCGGCCACTTCCTTTTCCCGGACGGTCTTCAGATAATTCATCTCGTCCTGCAATTCCTTGAGCCGCTGGGGGCTCAGCTTATATTCCTTTGCCATCGTACCTCGCACACCTTTCCAAAAAATCGCCCGGAGACAGCTCCGGGAATCACATGTTGGCGCGGAAACATGCCTATAATGCCGATTCCGCCCACAGAACTATAGTTCTGTGGGCACAATAACGGATTCTGTGTCATTATATGTGTTTGTCCCCGATCTGTCAAGTATTTTTATGTCCTCCGGCCCCAGCTTCCCCCCCTCCCACAGGGCTGTGAGCAGGGACAGGTTTTCCCGATCCTCCTCCCGAAGGGCAGGTGCTGAGAGGACCAGTCCCCCCAGGGTCGGACTGGGTCCGTAGAGGTCCAGAGCCACCCTGTCACCCTCTCCCCCGCCGGGCTGAAAATGGAGACCCACCTCCCCCGGCGCCTCCCGGGGCAGGATGGGGATACCGAATTCCCACCGGAGCCACTGCTCCAGCTCCCGGCCTCCACCCGGCACATCCACCACCAGATTGCGCACCCTGGGGCACAGCTCCGCCGCCGCCTGCCGCAAACTCCGGTCCACCCGCCTTCCCCTCAGGGCCACGGTGGCCCTGTCCGGGGCCAGTCCCAGCCGCTCCAGGCTCTCCAAGACCAGTGGAACAGACTGGGAGCGCAAAAAGGGCTCGGGCTCCACCGGCCGAAGTCCCAGGGCAGAGAGCAGGTTCCAGGCCCCAAACCGTTCCGGCGCCAGCAGCCGTGCCACACCCCCAAGGCGCAGAGCGCGCCCCGCCTTTTTCAGCCGCCGCTCTCCCCAAAAGCCCTCCGGGTCCACCTCCGAGCGCAGCACGCACAAGCCGTAGATGCTTGCCGGGACGGGCTTTCCCCGGCCGTGTCGAGCAAAGCGCATGGCTCCCAGCATACCTCTCCCCTCCCTTCCGTCCATCATATGAGTTCGGCAGACAGATTATTTGCCCAACAGAAAGCCGGAGCCCGGTACTCTGCCCGGCGCTCCGGCTTTCCAACCACTTAAGAAAACAGCCCCTGAAGCTGTCCAAGCAGCTCCAGACTTTTAAATTTCAGCACATAGCCCTCGTCCTCTTCTGTCACCAGGGCCACCTGATCGGGGGTGAAATATCCGGCCTGGGCGGCCTCCTCCACGCTCTCGCTGGCCGCTCCCAGACACAGGGGCGGGAACGCCACGCACCACCAGTTCTGCCCCTCCCCTTCCCCGATGACGATCCGCAGAGCATCGTAGTTTCCTGCGGGGAGGGCAAAACCCTCATACTCCTTGGTGGGAAACCAGCACCGGGTAAGCTGAGCGGTGACGGGGTAGCTGTATCCCTGCTGCTCCACCACCGTCCGGCCAGCGGCAGCCAGATCCTCCAAGTGGCCTGCCAGAGCAGCTCTTGCGTCCTCCAGGGTGCCGTCCTGAGGATAAAAGGTCTGGGCAGCAGCCAGCACTCCATCCCGTACCGCCAGTTTCAGGGCCTGGTCGGCCTGGCTGTCAGAGTTGGCAATCACATGAAAACGGATGACGCTGTCCGCCAGCTCCCGCTGCTCCCCCGCCAGCCAGCCTCCGGCCAGAAATGCCGCAGCCAAGCCCGCCATAAGGGCCAGTTCCCATTTTCTCAGTCTGCGCTCCATATGTCCTCCCCTTTGGACGGACAAAAAATTCCGTCCATACTATAAAGCTTTGATGCTTTACAGTGTGGACGGTTTCTACAGCTTTTAAACAGTCTGAGTGAAAAAAGTTTCTCGGTTGATCTCCCGCAGCCGGTCATAGGCCTCCCGTGCCTCCTCCTCCCGCTCAAAAAGGCCGAAGGCGGTTGGGCCCGTGCCGCTCATGCTTGCCCCCAGAGCACCGCAGCGGATAAGCTCATTTTTGATCTCCGCCACCCGTTCCAACTGCCGTTTGGTGAGGGCATCCTCAAAGACATTGTACATTCTCCGGGCTACACCGGCCAGATCACCGGCCTTCAGGGCCTCGATGGCACCCTTGGTGTCGGGGCGGCGGCGCAGGCGGATGCTGTCGATACGCTGGAAGAGAGCGGGGGTGGAGATGGGAAAGTCGGGCTTGCACACCACTACCCAGCACCGGGGCAGTGGGGGCAGAGGAGTCAGCTCCTCTCCCCTCCCTTCGGCCAGGGCGGTCCCTCCCAGCACACAGTAGGGCACATCAGAGCCCACCCGTTCTCCGATCCGGGCCAGTGCCACCGGGTCCAGTGGATGGGGATCCATCTGGTTCAGGGCCCGGAGCACGGCGGCAGCGTCGCTGCTCCCGCCTGCCATGCCCGCGCATACGGGGATGCGCTTCTGGATGGTGATATCCAGCCCCCGGGGCTCTGTTCCCCGGGCCTCCCAGTAGCGCAGGGCGGCCTGGGCCGCCAGATTCTTTTCGTTGTTGGGCAGAAAATGGAGATTGGTCTTGACCCGCAGCTCATCCCACTCCAACGGGGAAACAGTGAGGTCATCGGCCAGAGCGATGGACTGCATGATCATCCGCATGTCGTGGTACCCGTCCGGGCGTTTGGACAGCACATCCAGCGTAAGGTTCAGCTTGGCGTTGGCCTGGATCAGCATGGCAGTTCCCTCCTCTTCATTATTCCCGAATTCTTCTTGCCTCCAGGTAAAAGCGCTTGTCGTGGGCCTCTCCCACAGAGAAGGTCTTCCGGGGCAGCACCCCGTCGTGGATGATGGTGGGAAACAGCTTTTCTTTGTCCATGGGGGGCATCAGAAAGGCCACGGCATCGGACCGCTCCTGTGCCAGCCTTCGGGCCACATCGGCCCCATGGATATAATCCACTCTGGCCCTGGGATGGCCGATCAGGTAGTCATCCAAAAACATCTGCAGCGTCCCCACCGGAAGCTGCTGCCGGGGGGCCTTCACCGTGATCTCTCCGTCGATCCAGCGGCCGGCTGTAAAAGGCAGCACATGTCCCTCCCCCCGGCCATGGACAGAGCCGGGATAGTAAGCCATAAGTGCATCCAGCAAGTCCTCCGGCTTTACACCAAAGACCACACGGTGGATGGGCTCAAACTCCAGGGACTCGTCGTGAAGGTTCACCAGCTCGCAAAGAGCATACCGGGAGGGCAGCTTGTCCCACTGCTCCGGGGGCGTCAGCTTCTTGGCGCGCTCATAGCACTCCTTGGCAGTGGCAAGGGAGTGGTTGCCGTCTCCCACAGCGAAGAGGAGCACAGGCAGATCCTCCTGCAGACCGTACCGCTTCCGAAAGTCCTCCGGGTTTGCAAGTGCCTCCAGGGCGGCAAACACCTGTGTCTGTTCCCGCTCCCCCAGCTTCCACCCCCTGAGGTGTCCCCCCCGCTCCATAAGCTCAAAGTCGTAGACCGGCTCCATCGCCCCCTTCTGAGAAGCCAGGGGCTCGATGACAGTCCCCTTGGGGTCATCGGCCAGGAGCATCACATGGGGCAGCTCAATGGGGGCGTTCTTCCGCACCGCCACTCGGGGCGGGATACGGGAGAGGACGGTGCCCTCGGTGGCCCGGACAGGGGCAGCGGAGCCGGGCTCGTAGTCGTACTGCTCCAGGTCCACCATGCCTATGAGACCCCGGCGGACTTTGCCCCGGTCCAGGGTACGCTCCACATAGAAGAGGCTGTCAGGGTATTCCTGAAAACGCCCTTCCCGGAGATACCGGGTCATGGTGGTGTTGACCTCCATAATGTCAGTCTCCACGCTGGGGCCCTCCAGGCAGCTCTCGGGCAGGATCAGGCGAAGGGACGAGGGGGCACGGCCCACCCGCTCCTCTACCCGCTGCCAGTACTCGGGCTGGGAGGTATATTGGTCGCAGGCCACCACACTCCACAGGCTCAGGTCACAGTTCTGAGGCAGGAGAATATTGGCGCTGCGGAAGGGAAAATCAGTCTTCATGTTCATCCTTCTTTTTGTTCAGGAGCTTATCCAGTTTCTGTTCGATCTCCTTCTGCTGATTCCAGATCATCAGCAGCCCGGAGAGCACCAGGCCCTTGGGCACCGCATCCAGCAGCAGCTGGTCATCCCGGCCCGGCCCGGTAAACAGGGAAAACAGGTAGAGCACAAAAGTGAACAGGGCCGCCCAGACGACAAATTTAAGTCCTTTATTCATGGCCCTCATCCTCTCTGTGCTTCATCAGCTTGTCCATCTTCTCTTCCAGATCTCCAAGCTTCGTCACAATGGTAGCCAATGCGGCCAGAGCTGCCACCAGGATCGCAAATCCCAGGAGATACGCCATAATCTCCCCGCCGATCATCCCACAGAAAAAGTATGCTGCGGCCAAAATAGCGGCAAAGAGGATACAATAGCCGAAAAACATAGAGCTCCCTCCCATCTGTTCTCCGATGGTCTTGTACTTACAGGGCCGCCTCGATGGCCCGGAGGAGATCGTCAAACTCCTCAAATGCTGGAAGCTCCGGGTGGGCATCCTTGATGGCCTGGGTGCTCTTGAAGAGGAAGCCCGCCTTGCTGGCCTTTATCATAGCCAGATCATTGAAGCTGTCCCCGGCGGCAATGGTATCAAAGCCGCAGGACTGCAGGGCCTTCACCGTGGTGAGCTTGGACTTCTCGCAGCGCATCTGGTAGCCGGTGATCTCCCCGCTCTCCCCTACCTCCAAAGTGTTGCAGAAGAGGGTGGGCCAGCCCAGCTTCTCCATGAGGGGTTTTGCAAACTGCTCGAAGGTATCGCTGAGAATGACCACCTGGGTCTC
>CALWOR010000121.1 GCA_944383205.1 uncultured Oscillospiraceae bacterium
AACTTGGCGGTGGGGTTGAAAGAGGTCTCGGTCACGCCGCCGGTGATGATGTTCTTCATCTTGGTGCGGACAAAAGCAGCGCCCTTACCGGGCTTCACATGCTGGAACTCGACCACCTGCATGACCTTACCGTCCATCTCAAAGGTCACGCCGTTGCGGAAATCACTGGCAGAAATCATTGGCATAGGGATCATCCTCCATAGTATTATAACTTATGCTGACTTATTTTACCCTATTTTCCCCCCTTTGACAAGGGGGTGCGTAGAGAATTAACCCTTTCCCTGTAATTTTTTCCCCAGGTCTCCGCTGTTTCCGCCGGTCCTTCTCACCCTTTCAGCCGCAGCTGTCCCCGTGGGTCCACCCCCTGAGCCTGGAGGGCGGCCAGGTAGAGCACCAGGGAAAAGGCCAGGGTAGCCCCCCCGGCGGCCACCGGGGACAGGCCGCTGTCCTTCAGCACGCGGAAGAGGAGGTTCCCTGTGAGGGCAGACAGGAGGCTGGCAAGGCCCGGAGCGGCCAGCCACCGGAAGCTCTCCACCCGCAGCCCCGTCTTCTGCACCACCCGACAAAGGCACAGGGCAAGCTCCAGAACAGAGGACGCCGCCGCCCCGGCTACATACCCCCCCATCCCCACTCCGGGCAAAGGGACCAGGGCCAGGGTGAACAGCAGCTGCACACCCCCTCCCAAAAGGGAGATGGCAGCCACCGAGCGCTGGCATCCCACGGCGTTGAGGGCAGAAGCCAGCACCGAGCAAAAACAGCTCATGGCCATGGAAGCGGCCAAAGGGATGAGGTACTCCCCCACCCCCTCCTGGCGAAACATGACCCGACCCAGATCGGGGCCCACCACCACCATCAGGGACATGGCGGGCAGGGTGAGCAGAGATACCGCCCCCAGGGCCCGGCCGATGAGCCGGCGCACCTCCCCCTCCCGCCCCAGGGCGGAGGCCCGGGCCAGCCGGGGCACCAGCACCAGGTTGAGAGCCCCCAGAAAAACGATGGGCAGGGAGAGCATGGGCATGGTCATCCCGCACACCACTCCGAACTGGGACACAGCCTGGGCGCGCTCCACGCCCCCCTCCACCAGCTTTTGTGGGATGAGGGTGGCATTGGCAGCCCCCATCAGGTTGCCCAGCAGGGCGTTGAGACCCACAGGCAGGGCAATGGCAAAGACCCGGCGCCGGCGGACCTTCCCCGCCTCCCCCGACCCGACCCGGCCCAGGCGCTCCAAACGCCGGCGGCACAGCAGGGTCAGGGTGCAGGCGGAGAACACCTCGCAGATCACCATTCCCCCCACGATGAGCCCCACCACCCGCTCAGGATACTGGGGAAGGAATACCCAAAGCAGACCCAGCACCGCCGCCGTGCGCACCAGCTGCTCCAGCAGCTCCACCACTGCCGGGGGCCGCACCAGCCCCGAGCCGTAGAAAAAGTGCTTATGAAAATTTTCCACCCCCGTGAGGGCCACACAGGGGATCAGGAGGATAAGCCCAAGCTGGGTCCGGGCGTCCCCCAGGAGATAGACCGAGATGGCGTCCGATCCCAAAATCACCCCCGCCCCCAGCGGGATGAGTGCCAGGAAGAAGATCCCCAGGCAGGTCCTGATGGTCTGACCCACCGCCCTGGGATTTTTCAGGGCCAGGTACTGGGGGGTCAGGTTGGAGATGGCGGCCGTCAGCCCCACGGCGGTGAGGGACAGCAGCACGGAATAGACGGGCATGATGAGCTGATAGAGCCCCATCACCTCCGCCCCCGCCATCCGGGAGAGGAGCACCCGGTACCCAAAGCCCAGCAGCTGGGACACCCCGCTCAGGGCAGTGAGAAAGAGCGCACCACGCCCCGCCGACATCATTTTTTCCTCCAAAGGCCATCCCCCCTCCCCACACTCTATTCCCCGGGCAGCCCGATTATCCGTTTCCTCTTGCCCCGGGGAAAAAGATCGGCTATAATAGGGGCAGTATCCATGTAAAATAAGTTCCAATTCTTTTGTGTGTTCCCGCCCCCTGCGGGGGGCGGGAACACCAGGAAAAACTTTGAACCCGGGAACGCAAAAAGGAATTGGGAGTAAAGTAAAGGAGGATCCTTCCTATGGCTTTTGTAGAACTGGAAAAGAAGGGCGCCGTGGGCGTCATCACCATGAACCGGCCCGAGGCCCTCAACGCCCTGAACGATCAGGTGCTCCGGGACCTGGACGCCGTGCTGGATCAGGTGGAGCAGGACGAGGAGATCCTGGTGGTCGTCCTCACCGGCGCGGGCCGCTCCTTTGTGGCCGGGGCCGACATCGGCCAGATGTCCGGCTTCACCGCTGTGGAGGCCAAGGCCTTCGGCGTCTACGGCAACCAGGTGTTCCTGAAGCTGGAAAACCTCACCAAGCCCACCATCGCCGCCGTCAACGGCTTCGCCCTGGGGGGCGGCTGCGAGCTGTCCATGGCCTGCGACATCCGTCTGGCCAGTGAGAAGGCCAAGTTCGGCCAGCCTGAAGTGGGCCTGGGCATCACCCCCGGCTTCGGCGGGACCCAGCGTCTGGCCCGTATCGTGGGGGCGTCCAACGCCATGGAGCTCATCCTCACCGCCAGGACCATCCGGGCGGAGGAAGCAAAAGAGCTGGGGCTGGTGAGCCATGTGTATCCCGCCGAGGAGCTCATGGACAAGGCTCTGGAGCTGGCGGGCGCCATCGCCGCCAACGCCCAGGTGGCCGTGCGCCAGTCCAAGGCCGCCATCCGCCGGGGCCTCCAGACCGACATGACCACCGGCGCCGCCTTCGAGTCCGAGGCCTTCGCCCTGTGCTTTGCCACCGAGGACCAGAAGGATGCCATGCGGGCTTTTGTGAACAAGGAAAAGCTCGCCGGCTTTAAAAACCGCTGATCTCCCAAAGAAGCCGCCGCACCCCGGCGGCTTCTTTCTCTCCCCATCCATACAGAGAAAAAGAGGTGACCCATACGGACCTTTCCGTCTTGTTTTCCAATCTGGTGGGGCTCTTTCTCCTGATCGGCGTAGGCTTTATGGCCGTGCGTCTGCGCGTTCTTCCCGCCGAGGCCTCCAAGCCCATGAGCGCCCTGCTCATGAAGATCACCCTCCCCGCCACCATCTTCGCCTCCATGATCCGGCCCTATGATCCCAGCTTTCTCTCTCTGGGCATCGCCGCCCTTGTGCTCAGCGCCCTGTTCTTCCCCCTGTATGCCGCCCTGTCCCTCCCTCTGTCCCGGCTTTTTCGGGTGCCTCAGGGCCGGCGCGGGATGTGGTGCTGCTGCACCACCTTCTGCAACAACGGCTTTATGGGCTTTCCCGTGGCCTACGCCCTCTTTGGAGACGATGGGCTCATCCTGGCTGTCATCATGGGCATCCCCTTCAACCTGCTGATCTATACCCTGGGGGCCAAAATGGTGTGCAGGGACGCCGCCCCGGGGGATGACCGGAGCCTCTCCCTGCGCTCCGCCCTCCTCTCCCCCATCTACGGGGCCATTCTTCTCAGCCTGATCTTCTACTTTGCCCAGATCCCGGTGCCCGGCCCCATCCTCACTCCCATCCAGCACCTGTCCAATGTGACCACTCCCCTGTCCATGTTCGTCACCGGCATGAACCTGGCCCAGGGCAGGGTGTCCGACACCGTCCGGGACAGGGACGCCATCTCCGCCTCCCTGGTGCGCCTGCTCCTCTTCCCGGTGATGACCTGGGCCCTGATGCTCCCCTTTTCCATTCTGGACCCCCTGGTGGTCGGGGTCACCCTGATCATCATGGCCATGCCCGCCCCTGCCGCCTCCACCATCATGGGGGAGCAGTACGGCGGATGCGTGCAGCTGGGGGCGCGGGTGGTGTTTCTCTCCAGCCTTCTTTGCATCGTCACCTTACCCCTGGTGGCCCTGCTGCTGTAGAAAGAAACAGGGGACGCCTTCCGCTGACGGCGTCCCCCTTCATTTCACCCAAAAAGCACAAAAGCTCTCTGCGCAAAAAAAGACGCCGTCCTGAGACGGCGTCTTTTTCATTCTTTGGGAAAAAGCTTACTTCAGCTCGACCTTGGCGCCGGCCTCTTCCAGCTTCTTCTTCATCTCCTCGGCCTCGTCCTTGGAGACAGCCTCCTTCAGGGTCTTGGGAGCGCCCTCGACAACACCCTTGGCCTCGGCCAGGCCCAGACCGGTGATCTCGCGGACAGCCTTGATGACCTTGATCTTGGCAGCGGCGTCGAAGCCAGCCAGGACCACATCAAACTCGGTCTTCTCCTCAGCAGCGGGAGCAGCAGCGCCGCCGGCGGCGGGAGCGGCCATAGCGGCAGCGGACACGCCGAACTCCTCCTCCAGAGCCTTCACCAGCTCGGACAGCTCCAGCACGGTCAGAGCCTTGACTTCCTCGATCAGAGCAGTAATCTTCTCACTAGCCATGATAATTTACCTCCTAAGTTGCAATCATTTTAATTTTAAATTGTGTCTCCCCATCTCCGGGGAGCGGGGGCGCCGAATCACTCGGCAGCGGGAGCCTCCTCGGCGGGAGCGGCCTCCTCGGCAGGGGCAGCCTCGCCGTCCTTCTCGGCGATGGCCTTCAGCACGATAGCCAGGCTGGTAATGGGAGCCAGCATCATGCCCAGAGCCTGAGCCTGCAGGACATCCTTGGCGGGCAGCTCGGCCAGAGCGTTGATCTCGTCCAGGGACAGGATCTTACCGTCCATGAAACCGCCCTTGATGGTGAACTTACCTTCACCCAGCTGCTTGGCGTACTTGTTGACCACACGCATGGGAGCGATGGGGTCGCCGTGGCTGGTAGCCAGAGAAGTGGTGCCGTTGAGCACCTCATCCAGACCCTCCAGGCCTACATTGTTCAGGGCAAAGCGGGCCAGGGTGTTCTTGACCACGCCGTACTGCACCTCGTTCTGGCGCAGCTCCACACGCAGAGCGGTGTCCTCGGCTACGGTGATACCCTTGTAATCCACCAGCACGCCGCTGGAAGCGCCCTTCAGCTGCTCGGTCAGAGCGGCGACGATGGCCTGCTTCTCAGAAAGAACCTTTGCGTTAGGCATTTTGGATTCACCTCCAGAAAATGATCCGCGCAACAAAAAACCTCCGGTCAAAAGACAGGAGGACAGTACAATCAAAAGTATTCCCTTTGAAAGCACTCTCGGCAGGAATTATGCCCCTCAGGGCCCCTGCTGTCTTTGAACGCATGTAGCATTATATAGGCTCCCCTCCCCCTTGTCAAGAGGTTTTTTCACTTTTTTCTTCCTTTTTCCTCCGGATTGCCTGTTGACAAGGGGGTATGGGGGTGATATAGTACCTGTTGAACATGAGCTATGACGGAGAAGAGGCCGTGGAAAGCACCCAGAGAGGGGCGCCCAGCGCTGAAAGCGCCCTGTGCGGGACGCGGCCGGTACCACTCCCGAGCCGCCCGGGACGACCGGGCCGGGTCCTCCCGTTACAGAGGTCACGAGCGACGGCCATACAGCCGTAAGCAGGGTGGAACCGTGGGTCGTATGTTATGTACGCTTCACCCCTGAAAACAAATCAGGGGTGAAGCGTTTTTCTTTACCCCAACGACTGGAAAGGAGTCATTTATCATGTCCGAAGAAGTGAAAAACGAGTTTACCTTTGAAAATCCCGAGTACCGCAAGACCTATTGGCACACCTGCTCCCATGTGCTGGCCCAGGCCATGAAACGCCTGCACCCCGAGGTGAAGCTGGCCATCGGCCCCGCCATCGAGAACGGGTTCTACTACGACTTTGACACCCCCCGCCCCTTCACCCCGGAGGACCTGGAGGCCCTGGAGGGGG
>CALWOR010000122.1 GCA_944383205.1 uncultured Oscillospiraceae bacterium
TAGTTGCTCTGGATGAAGGAGACCATGTTCCCCTCCGGGTCGGCGGTGCACAGATAGATGGTCCCGCCGCAGGAGGGATCCCCCGCCCGGGGCTCCAGAGCCCTGTCACAGATCAGGGCCCGGCGGCGGGCGGCATACTCCTCCGAAAGCATATCCTCTACCTTGGTCCTCATGTACCGGGGGTCAGCCACATAGGTTTTGGTGTCGGCAAAGGCCAGCTTGATAGCCTCCACGATTTTGTGGTAGGTATCGGCGCATTCCTTCTCCCCGGACAGCTCCAGCCCTTTTAGAATGTTCAGGGCCATGAGTACCGTGATGCCGTGTCCATTGGGCGGGATCTCACACACTGTATAGCCCTTATAGTCGGCGGTAATGGGCTCCACCCACAGGGGGTGGTAATTTTCAAAGTCCTCCCGGGCAAAATAGCCCCCGGTCTCCCGACTGAAGGAGACGATTTTCTCCATAATGGGGCCCCGGTAGTAGCTCTCGCACCCTGTAGCCGCCAGCTCCTCCAGGGTCCGGGCATATTCCTCCCACCGGAACAGGTCCCCCGCCTCATAGGGCTTCCCGCCCTTCTTGGAAAAGCGCTCCCACCAATAGCGGTGGGGGGCCGGGTCCTTCTCCATCGCCCCGGCAATGCGCAGGATGTCCCTGCGCCACTGCTTGGCCACATTCACCGGGACGGGCACTCCCTCCCGGGCGTAAGAGACGGCGGGGGCAAAGAGCTCTTCCAGGGTCTTTTTCCCAAAGCGGCCATTGAGCGCCGCCCAGCCCGCCGGAGCCCCGGGCACCATGGTGGGAATCCAGCCCTCCTCAGGCATTGCATCAAAGCCCATCTTCTTCACCCCGGCTGCGTTCAGCGCGGCAGGGGCCACCCCGCTGGCGTTGAGCCCGTATAGCTTTTTCTCTTGTTCCATCCAGACAAGGGCAAAGCAGTCCGAGCCCAGGCCGTTTCCCGTGGGCTCCAGCAGGGGCATAGCAGCCGCCATAGCCACTGCCGCGTCCACAGCGTTGCCCCCCGCCTTCATCACATCCACTCCGATCTGGGCCCCCAGAGGCACCGAGGTACAGGCCATCCCGTGCCGCCCATAGACCACATTCCGGCGGGAGGGATAGGAATATCGCTCGGGATCAATGTTCAGCATACCGCCAACTCCTTTATGAATTCTCACCCCCATTATACAGGACGCCCTCGGGGATAGGCAACCTTCTTTCCGCCTTTTCTTGCAACAGAAAAATCCCGTCCGGCGCCGGTCCGAACGGAATCATCTGCTCAAATTTCCGCGTAGTTGCCCAGGAAGTGGAAGGTGGCGCATTCCCGCTCCAGCTCCTCCAGCATACCAAGCACGCCCTCCTCCAGTACGGAGGCCTCCATTTCCAGGAAGAAGACAAACTCAAAGTTCCGTCCCGTCACCGGGCAGCTCTCCAGCTTGGTCATATTGATGCCCAGGGCAGAGAGCTTGGAGAGGATCTCATACAGGGCGCCGGGTCGGTTGTCGCAGCCCACAATGAGGCTGATGCGGTTGGCCCCCGCGTAGATGGCCGGGGATTTGGCCACACAGAAAAAGCGGGTATAGTTGTTGTCGCTGTCCTGAATGTCGTCCTTCACACACCTAAGGCCATAGAGCTGGGCACAGGGGTGAGAGGAGATGGCGGCCATATGGGGGTCCCCGCTCTCGGCCACCTTCCGGGCGGCCATGGCGGTGTTGCCGCAGGGGATCACCTTCACCCCTTCCAAACCGCCCAGAAAACGGCTGCACTGGCCGATGGCCTGCTCGTGGGAGTAGATCTCAGTGATGTCCTCCAGTCGGGTGCCAGGCAGGGCCAGCAGTTCGTGGCGGATGCACAGGCGGATGGAGCGGACCACAGACAGGCTGTGCTTCTGCAGCAGGTCATAGGCCGCCCGGACCGAGCCGTTGGAGCTGTTCTCCACCGGCAGCACACCGAACTCACATTCTCCCGCCTCCACCGCCCGTACCACATCTCCGAAGGTATTCACATACTTCAGCTCACCCCTGGGCAGCAGCCGGTCGCAGGCCGCCTGGGAGTTGGCCCCTTCCACCCCCTGGCAGGCCACCGTCCCGGTCTTGGGGAAAACCTCCTCCCCCGCCTCCAAGCCGGCCTTCACCACCTCCGCCACCTGGGAGGGGGCGCTGAGCAGCTCTGCCTGCCGGGCCTTGGCCAGCTGAAAGAGGGTGGTGAAGAAATGATGGGCATATTTTTCCTTCTCCTCCGCCTTTCTGGTCATGCTGCTTAAAATCTCACGCTCCCGGCTCCGGTTGACAATAGGCAGATGATGCTCGTTCTTATAGGCCGCGATCTCCTCCGCCAGATCCATACGCTCCAGAAACAGCGTCAGCATCTCCTCATCCAGGGCATCGATCTTCTTCCGAATTTCTGCAAGCTCCATATTTTACCTCCTGCTTGGCCTCAGGCCTCCATCAGCAGCCGCCGGCGGCAGCCTTTTTCTCTCTTCCGTCCTTCAGCAGGGCCCGCAGCCCCTCCCGATCCCCTGCCTTCAGCACCTGGGCATACTCGTTCAGGTGCCTGATAAGCTCATCCAGCTCGGCGGTAAGGTAGTCGGCGTCATCCAGAAAAAGCTCTGTCCACATATCCTCGTCCAGCCGGGCCACCCTGGTCATGTCCTGAAAGCTACCGGCGGAAAACCCCCGGCGGCGCTGTGCCTCGGGAGACTTTACATAGGAGCTGGAGACAATATGGGCCAGCTGGGAGGTAAAGGCGATGATCCGGTCATGCTCCTCCGGATTGGAAAGGGTGATGCCCGCAAATCCAACATCCAGGAAAAAGGCCTTCAGCTTCTCCAGCACCGCCGGATCGGTCTCCTGATCCGGGGTCAGGATCATGGAGGCCCCCACATAGAGGTCCTCCAGAGAGGAGGCAAAGCCCCCCCGCTCCCGGCCCGCCATGGGGTGGCCTCCCACATAGGCAAATCCCTGCTTCCGGGCAATGGGGGCAATCTCCTTCACCACCACCCGCTTTACGCCGCACAGGTCCACCAGAATCGTTTCTCTGCTGATCTCTCCGGCGTGCTCTCTGACCCACTCCACCGCGGCGCCCGGCCGGACAGCCAGCAAAAGGATATGGCACTGGGGCAGGTCCTCTTTCGTCAGGACTTTGTCAATGGCCCCGCACATCCGTGCCAGATCCATGGTCTCCCTGTCCAGATCCGCACCGTACACGCTGTGTCCTGTGCGCTTCTTGATGCTCTTGGCCATGGATCCTCCAATGAGACCCAGACCTACAATTCCAATATTCATCTCTCTGCCTCTTTTCCTGCACAGCCGGAGCACAGTTTCCTGCAGCTGATTAGATGGATAGAGCATAGCACTTCACGCGCCAAAAGTGAATTGTTACTTCCCACCATTTTCCCCACGCTCCGCCTTCTGCTCCTCTCCGTTTCCCACAATCCATTGTCACTTCCCTTCTGTTTTTCCTTTTCCCCCTCCACAAGAACTTACCCTGGGTCCTTTCTGCCATAAATATGCTCAAACCCTTGCAAACCGGGGAAAAAAGCATTATAATAGGGGCCAACTGAGCGGCCGCCCCCGGGGCCCGCTTTTCTCAATATTCAAGATTTGGAGAGGATTCTATATGGAACGCACCACCATCGCCGCCATCTTTGCCGACCAGGAGCATCTGGGCGGTCAGACCGTCACTGTCTGCGGCTGGGCCCGCACCATCCGGGACATGAAGACCTTCGGCTTTGTGGAGCTCAACGACGGCTCCTGCTTTAAAAACCTGCAGATCGTTCTGGACGCCAATGTTCTGGACAATTATAAGGAGATCGCCGGACAGAATGTGGGCGCTGCCCTCATCGTCACCGGCACCGTGGTGCTCACTCCCGAGGCCAAGCAGCCCCTGGAGGTGAAGGCCGCCTCCGTTATGGTTGAGGGCGTGTCCGCCCCCGACTACCCCCTGCAGAAGAAGCGCCACAGCGTGGAATTCCTGCGCACCATCCAGCACCTGCGCCCCAGAACGAACCTGTTTTCCGCCGTGTTCCGGGTCCGCTCCGCCACCGCCCACGCCATCCACTGCTTCTTCCAGGATCAGGGCTTTGTCTATGTCCACACACCCATCATCACCGCCAGCGACTGTGAAGGGGCCGGCGAGATGTTCCAGGTGACCACCCTGGATCTGGAGAATGTGCCCAAGAATGAGAACGGCAGCGTGGACTACACCAAGGACTTCTTCGGCAAGCGGGCCAACCTCACCGTGTCCGGCCAGCTCAACTGTGAGAACTTTGCTATGGCCTTTGGCAATGTGTACACCTTCGGCCCCACCTTCCGGGCGGAGAACTCCAACACCCAGCGTCATGCCGCCGAGTTTTGGATGATCGAACCCGAGATGGCCTTTGCCGACCTGGGTGACTACATGGACAATGCCGAGGCCATGATCAAGTATGTCATCAAATATGTCCTGGAGCACTGCCCCGATGAGATCAACTTCTTTAACTCCTTTGTGGACAAGGGCCTGAAGGAGCGTCTGGAGCATGTGGCCAATTCCGACTTCGGCCGGGTGAGCTACACCGAGGCTGTAAAGATCCTGGAACAGAACAACGACAAGTTCGACTTCAAGGTCTACTGGGGCTGCGACCTGCAGACCGAGCACGAGCGCTTCCTCACCGAGCAGGTGTACAAGCGCCCCGTGTTTGTCACGGACTACCCCAAGGAGATCAAGGCCTTCTATATGCGCCAGAACGACGACGGCAAGACCGTGGCTGCCGCCGACTGCCTGGTCCCCGGTATCGGCGAGCTCATCGGCGGCTCCCAGCGTGAGGAGCGTCTGGAACTGCTGGAGGGCCGTATTCAGGAGCTGGGCATGGACCCCAAGGACTATTGGTGGTACTGCGACCTGCGCCGCTACGGCACCTGCCGCCACGCCGGCTACGGGCTGGGCTTCGAGCGGATGGTCATGTACCTCACCGGTGTGAACAACATCCGTGATGTGGAGCTGCACCCCCGCACCGTGGGCAACGCGGAATTTTAAGGAAAAAGTACAAGGGCCCCAAGGTGGGAAGCGTTTTTCGCGTTTCCACCTTGGGGTCTTATTTTTTGCGCGGCAGCGCAGGATTCCGGACCGAAAAGTCTCAGTCATAGGTGAACCGCCCGTTGGGAACCGCACTTTCCCTTACCCGGATGCCCCGGTATTCTGGCGGAGACCGAAGTACAAGGGCGACAAAATGATACGGGAACAGGACGCCTACGACTTTCCTAAAAATCTCAGGTACTGGATTCCGTTAACTGAAATCCGTAGTACAATGAATGGATTATTGTACCATTCAGCGGCAACCAACAATTCAAATCAAGGCGTAATAACTGTGCCGGAGTTATCTTATTCCTGCCGCAGCCGCTCAACCACGGAATAGCGCTGGGCGGCCCGGCAGCTGAGCACCGGGATGAGGATGCCCAGGGCACCGAACAGGGGCAGCACCACGGCGATGGGCCAGATGGTGAAGCGGTAGGTGAAAAACCAAAGGAAACCACTGAGGCCGGGACCAACGAAGGGGGCCGTTGCCACGATCAGCACCAGGGCCAAAAGAGTAGCGCCCACGGTATAGAGCAGTCCCTCCAGCGCCAGCATGGTCCGCAGCTGCCGGGCGGTCATGCCGATGGACTGGAGCACGGCCAGCTCCCGGCGTCGGGCGGTGATGCCGGTGAGGATGGCGTTGAAGAAATTCAGCACACCCACCAGACCCACGATGAAGCTGAG
>CALWOR010000123.1 GCA_944383205.1 uncultured Oscillospiraceae bacterium
GAAGGCTCAGCCCGTCCTGCTGGAGCCCATGATGAAGGTTTCTGTCATTGCTCCCGACGAGTACCTGGGCAATGTCATCGGCGACCTGAACAGCCGCCGTGGCCAGATCCAGGGCCAGGAGAGCCGTCCCGGCGCCACTCAGATCGATGCCCTGGTGCCTCTGGCCAATATGTTCGGCTATGCCACTGACCTGCGCTCCTCTACCCAGGGCCGCGGCCAGTACTCCATGGAGCCCCACAGCTATGTGGAGATCCCCAAGAGCATTGCCGAGAAGATCATTGCCGAGCGCGGCCGCAATCAGGATTGATCTGACGAAGGTCTCTTGAAAAATAGGGTTGCAATTGTGACAGGAATAGGATAAAATACCTATGATATGTCATCGGCCCTATCGCTTTCCAAGCATAACTGTAATATAAGGAGGAAATTCCAATGGCTAAGGCAAAATTCGAGCGTACCAAGCCCCATGTTAACATCGGCACCATCGGTCACGTGGACCACGGCAAGACCACTCTGACCGCCGCCATCACCAAGTATCTGGCTCTGAAGGGTCAGGCCCAGTACGAGGACTACTCCAGCATCGACAAGGCTCCCGAGGAGCGCGAGCGTGGTATCACCATCAACACCGCCCATGTGGAGTACGAGACCGATGCCCGTCACTACGCCCATGTTGACTGCCCGGGCCACGCTGACTATATCAAGAACATGATCACCGGTGCTGCTCAGATGGACGGCGCCATCCTGGTCATCGCCGCCACCGACGGCCCCATGGCTCAGACCAAGGAGCACATCCTGCTGGCCCGTCAGGTGGGCGTGCCCGCCATGGTCGTGTTCCTGAACAAGTGCGACCAGGTCGACGACGAGGAGCTGCTGGAGCTGGTTGAGATGGAGGTCCGTGAGACCCTGTCCTTCTATGAGTTCCCCGGCGACGAGATCCCCATCATCAAGGGTTCTGCCCTGAACGCTCTGACCTGCGAGTCCGGCGATGTGAACGATCCCGACTTCGCCTGCATCAAGGAGCTGATGGACGCTGTCGACAACTATATCCCCACTCCTCCCCGTGATGACTCTCTGCCCTTCCTGATGCCCGTTGAGGATGTGTTCACCATCTCCGGCCGTGGTACCGTTGCTACCGGCCGTGTGGAGCGTGGCGTTCTGAAGGCCGGCGAGACCGTCGACATCGTGGGTCTGTCTGACGAGAAGAAGAGCACCGTGGTCACCTCCATGGAGATGTTCCGCAAGACTCTGGACTTCATCGAGGCCGGCGACAACGCTGGCTGCCTGCTGCGTGGTATCGCCAAGACCGATATCGAGCGCGGCCAGGTTCTGTGCAAGCCCGGCTCCATTCACCCCCACACCAAGTTCAAGGGCCAGGTTTATGTCCTGAACAAGGATGAGGGCGGCCGTCACACCCCCTTCTTCAACAACTATCGTCCTCAGTTCTACTTCCGTACCACCGACGTGACCGGCATCATCACCCTGCCCGAGGGCACTGAGATGTGCATGCCCGGCGACAACGTGGACATGAAGGTGGAGCTGATCACCCCCATCGCCATCGAGAAGGGCCTGCGTTTCGCTATCCGTGAGGGTGGCCGTACCGTGGGTTCCGGCGTGGTTATCGAGATCAACGAGTAATTTTACTCCCATATCTTAAACCCTATAAGGGCGGACTTCCCTGGAAGTCCGCCCTTTTTTAACAATTGGGTATTTTCCTGTTTCAAAAGCAATGCTTTGCCGAGAAAGGAATGAGACAAGATGGAACTGTACCGTGAAAAGCTGCGAGTTGGATTGCGGAAGCTTTATTATGGCGAGATCATTATAGTGATATCAGCCTTTTGTTCACTGCTGGCTCTGATTCCTGTGTTAGGGCTGTTGGTTGGCCTGGGTATTTTGGCTGCGACGATTGCGGCGCTGGTACTGAGTATCTGGGGCCTGGTAAAATTGGGAGATGTCCATTCCAACTATATTCTTGTTCTGATTCTGACGATTCTGAATGGAATCATTGGTATTTTTGACGAAGTTACGGTCCTGGATTTCATCAGCATCGTCTTGAGTCTTGTCGTTGTTTGGCTGCTTATCAAGACGACAAACCATTTTTTAGAGGAGATCGGGCGCGCAGATGTGATTCGGACGGGTCTAAGGGCCCTCAGATGCAATGTTGCGGTAATGGCGGCCTCCTTGTTATGTATGCTGATCAGCCTGGTTGCTCCTGGCCTGGCTGTGCTTCTCCTGGTCATTACCCTGATCGTCTCTCTGGTGGGACTGGCGTTTTACATTGCCTATATTAAACAGGCCAGCGAAGCCTTCTGACAGCCTGGGGACGCCAGCAGAATTGCCGGCGTTCCGCTGTGCTGGAAAACTTTTTTACAGTAAATCATAAACAGGGGCTTGACAAGGAGAAAAGCAGCGGCTATAATAGCCCCAACAACCAAACAGCACTGAAACCTGTGAGAAAGAGAAGTAGCCGGTGCGGCAAACCTGCAGAGAGCCCTGGGTGGTGGAATCAGGGCGGGGCGCGGCCGAGTGAATGGGCTTTCGAGGGCGGCTTGAACGGGAGACCTAGTAGATGCCGACGGGGACCCACCCGTTATCCATCGGGCACGCGTGATGGCGCGTGAAGCGAGCGGATGTTTTCTAACATCAATTTGGGTGGTATCGCAGGAGTAAGGCTCTTGTCCCATGTGGGGGACAGGGGCGTTTTTTTATTCCAAGAAAGGCCGTTGGCAGCGGCCCCTCCATCACCCACCCAAACAAAATTCGGCTCAAAAGCCACTATGGAGGTAAAAATGATGAAAACCAACACCATGAAGAAAGTCCTGTCCCTGTCTCTGGCCCTTGCCATGACCCTGTCTTTGGCCGCCTGCTCCGGCGGCTCCGACTCTGTCAGCAGCGTCTCTTCCGCGGGCAGCAATTCCGGCGAACCCACAGAGTCCGGCTCCACCGGAACTGCCGGCGCTTATACCGTAGCGATCGTCAAGCAGATGGACCACCCCTCCCTGGATGAGATCTGTAATGCGGTGGCGGCCCGGCTGGAGCAGCTCTCCTCCGAGAATGGGACCCCTATCAACTATGAGATCTACTCCGGTCAGGGGGACGAGACGGTGCTCAATCAGATCGGCGCTCAGGTCATCGCTGACGGCGTGGATGCTATCATCCCCATCGCCACCACTGCCGCTCAGCTGATGACGGTGGCCGCCGAGGAGACCAAGACCCCCGTGATCTACGCCGCCGTCAGCGATCCCGCTGTGGCCGATCTGCTGGACATTGATTATGTCACCGGCACCAGCGACGCGCTGAACACCTCCTTTATCCTGGACATGATGCTGGCCCAGAACCCCGACACCCAGAAGGTGGGTCTGCTCTACTCCCTGTCCGAGCCCAACTCTGTTACCCCCATCGCCGAGGCCAAGGAGTATCTGGACAGCAAGAACATTGCTTATGAGGAGTTCACCGCCAACAGCGACGACGAGGTGGTGGCCGCTGCCGGCGCTCTCATCGCCGCCGGCGTGGACGCGGTATTCACTCCCACCGACAACAAGATCCAGTCCGCTGAGCTGGCCATCGCCCCCGACCTCATCGAGGCGGGCATCCCCCACTACGCCGGGGCCGATTCCTTCGTGCGAAACGGAGCCTTTGCCACCTGCGGCGTGAACTACACCCTCCTGGGAACTGAGACCGCCAACCTGGCCTATGATGTGCTGGTAAACGGCATGGAGGGCAAGGAGGACTACTACCTGTCCCAGGGCGGTATCATCACTGTCAACACTGAGAGCGCCGAGGCCATGGGCCTGGATTATTCCGTGTTCCACGACATGGGCGAGGTAGTGGAAGTGGTTACCACTGAGGACTGAGCCTAAGCGTACAAAACATTTTGCCAGTCCCCCGGCCTGAGCCGGGGGGCTTTGGCCTGAAAGGAAGGACGGACTATGCTCTATATCATACAGACTGCTCTGGAGCTTGGGTTTCTCTATGCTCCGGTAGCGCTGGCCCTGTTTCTCAGCTACCGTATTTTGGACATTGCCGACCTGACCACCGACGGGGCCTTTACCCTTGGGGCGGCGGTATCGGTCACGGTGTGCGCCGCAGGGCACCCCATTCTGGCCGTGCCTCTGGCCATGCTCAGTGCGGCGGCGGCGGGCTTTGTCACCGCCCTGCTTCAGACCAAGCTGGGTGTCCCCTCTATTCTGGCGGGTATCATCACCAACACGGGACTCTACACTGTGAACCTCATGGCCATGGGCTGGACTTCCAACGCCAGCCTCATCAAGCAGCGGACCGTCTTCCACATGTTCCGGGACCTGGGGATCGGCGGGGATTGGTATGAGATCATCCTGGCCGGAGTACTTACCGTAGCCGCCGCCCTGCTGCTGGTGGCCTTCCTGGGAACCCGACTGGGGCTGTCCATCCGGGCCACCGGGGACAACCGGGACATGGTCCGGGCCTCTTCCATCAACCCCACCTTCACCATCACCGTGGGCCTCTGCGTGGCCAACGCTCTCACCGGCCTGTCCGGGGCTCTGGTGGGCCAGGCCCAGCGCAGCGCCAATGTGAACATTGGTACCGGTATGGTGGTCATCGGTTTGGCCTGCCTCATCATCGGTGAGACAGTGGTGGGCCGTGGGTCCATGCTCCGGGGGGCTCTGTCCGTTTTCGCGGGCAGCATCATCTACCGGATCATCTATGCCGTGGCGCTCAGTTCCAAGGTCTTCCCCATCGAGGCCATGAAGCTGGTCACCGCCATTATTGTGGCTCTGGCCATTGCCGCTCCCAGCATCAAAAAGTGGGCACAGTTCCAGCAGCGGAAGGCTGCGGCAAAGGCCGGAAAGGGGGCGCAGTGATATGCTGAAGATCGACCATATTTCCAAGACCTTTAACCCAGGCACCGTCAACGAGAAAAAAGCCCTGTCCGGGCTCTCGCTCCAGTTGGAAAAGGGGGATTTTGTCACCATCGTGGGCTCCAATGGGGCAGGAAAGTCCACCTTGTTCAATGCCATTGCCGGAGCCTTCTATGTGGATGAGGGATCTATCATTCTGGCTGGGGAGGACATCACCTTCAAGCCAGAATACAGGCGCAGCCGGGAGATCGGCCGCCTTTTCCAGGACCCCATGCGGGGCACCGCGCCCCATATGACCATTGGAGAGAACCTGGCCCTGGCTTATCTCCGTACCGCCAAGAACCAGCACGCCTATTTCAGCCGCACCACCAAAAAGGACCTGGCCTTTTTCCGAGATCAGCTGGCTAAGCTGGATATGGGGTTGGAGGACCGCATGAAGCAGCCGGTTGGGCTTTTGTCCGGCGGACAGCGACAGGCTTTGACCTTGCTCATGTCTACTATGGTGCCTCCCAAGCTGCTGCTGTTGGATGAACATACCGCCGCCCTGGATCCCGGTACCGCGGAGAAAGTGCTGAAAATCACCCGGGAGGTGGTGGCCGAGCACCAGATCACCACTCTCATGGTCACCCATAATATGCAGCAGGCTTTGGAGCTGGGCAACCGTACTTTGATGATGGACGACGGAAACATTATTCTAGATGTTCAGGGAGAGAAGCGGAAAGGAATGACCGTGGGCGATCTGCTGGAGCAGTTCCGGGCGGGAGCGGGAAAAAATTTGGACAATGACCGCATCCTGCTGTCTTGATAAGCTAAAAATCCGCAGAGAACTGACGAACAGTTCTCTGCGGATTTTGCAAGGAAGCGAGAAAAAGAAGGGCACACATTTGT
>CALWOR010000124.1 GCA_944383205.1 uncultured Oscillospiraceae bacterium
TTGTGGGCCAGGGAGATGGGCAGGGGCATGAGCTCGGGGGTCTCGTCGCAGGCATAGCCGAACATCATGCCCTGGTCCCCGGCGCCGTTGTCCAGGCCGTCGTCCTGCTCCCCCTCCTTGGCCTCCAGGCACTTGTCCACCCCCATGGCGATGTCGGGGGACTGCTCGTCGATGGAGGTGATGACGGCGCAGGTGTCGCAGTCAAAGCCGAACTTGGCCCGGTCATAGCCGATGTCCCGGACCACCTGGCGGGCGATCTTGGGGATGTCCACATAGCAGCTGGTGGTGATCTCCCCCATCACATGGACAAGGCCGGTGGTCACCGTGGTCTCGCAGGCCACCCGGCTCATGGGGTCCTTTTCCAGCATGGCGTCCAGCACCGCGTCGGAGATCTGGTCGCAGATCTTGTCGGGATGGCCTTCAGTAACGGATTCGGATGTAAACAGTCTCTTTGCCATAATTTGTTCCTTTCTGTTTGTGGAGGATGAAAAAACGCCCCGCGGCAGGCGGAGCGTCAGATTTGGATGCACCCTCATCTTGCGATACACTACCGCCGGATTTGGCACCTTGCCCGAGAGCAGGTTGCCGTGGTTTCATCGGGCCGGTCCCTCAACCACTCTTGATAAGGCTATGGAATTGTACCGGATGATTATATCAGGTTTTTGCCGTTTGTCAACCGCTTTCGCCATTTCTCTCCAAACTGGTCTTTTCCAGCTCCAGCAGGCGCTTTTTCATCTCCAGTCCCCCGGCGTAGCCGGTGAGGCTCCCGTCGGCCCCCACCACCCGGTGACAGGGCAGAATGATCCACAGAGGATTCTTGCCGTTGGCCGCCCCCACCGCCCGGACGGCTCTGGGGCTGCCCACAGTGGCGGCAATGGCCCGGTAGCTCCGAGTCTGTCCGTAGGGGATGGCGGCCAGAGCCGCCCAGACCTTTTTTTGAAATTCCGTCCCGTGAAGGGCATAGGGCAGGGAAAATTCCCGCCGCTCCCCGGCGAAGTACTCCTGAAGCTGGCGGAAGGCCTCGTGGGTGAGGGGGGTGGGCGTCCCCCGGTCCTGTGTGGGCTCCACGGTGCGCAGCCGTACCAGGACCTCCCCCTCATAGTCCATGCGGACGGGCCCGAAGGGGCTCTCATAGACGGCAAAGCCGGTCATAGTCCTCGCCTCCCAGAAGGATTTTTTCCATTATAGCCCGAAATCCTCCAAAAAGGCAAGAAAAATCCCGGACCCTGAGGGTCCGGGGCTGTCGAAAAAGTGGCTCAGCCACTTTTTCGAAAAGGATCGCACGCAAGCCGGGCCTCGATTCCTTGCGGAAAAGTCGGCCCGTCTTGCGTGAGAAGTGTCATTTCCGACGCACATGTCGCCGAAAATGACGGATTCAAATTTATTCCGTCGCCTGCGGGCGACGGAACTCCTAGCAGGAGGGCTTTTTGACAAACTGAATCCCGGACCCTTGCGGGTCCGGGATCGAGACTGCGGGCAAAGTAGTGCGGCCGCTTGTTGGAATTTTTACTGCTCCAGGCTGTGCTGCTGGACCAGGACGGGGTTGACCCCCATCTTCTTTCCGTTCTCATAGATGTAGAAGCCGGCGCCGCTCTTGCGGCCCAGGAAGCCGGCGGTGACCATCTTGCGCAGGATCATGGAGGGGTGGTACTTCTCACCGTACTCCTTGGACAGGACATTCATAACATTCAGCAGAATGTCCAGACCGATCATATCGGCCAGCTCCAGGGGACCCATGGGGTGGTTGCAGCCCAGACGCATGCCGTTGTCCATGTCCTCCACGCTGCCGATGTTGGAGCCCACGATCACACAGGCCTCGTTGAGCATGGGCAGCAGGGCCCGGTTGACGATAAAGCCGGGCTTGTCGTCGGAGAGGATCAGGGTCTTGCCCATCCGCTCGCCCACCTTCTTGATCTCGCTGAGGACCTCCTGGTCAGTGAGCAGGCCGTAGATCACCTCGCACAGGCGCATCTTGGGCACAGGGGAGAAGAAGTGCATGCCCACCACACGAGAGGGCCGCTTGGTGGCAGAGGCCAGGGCGGTCAGGGAGATGGAGGAGGTGTTGGAGGCAAAGATGGTGTGGGGAGGACAGACCTCCTCCAGCTGCTGGAACACGGTCTGCTTGGCCTCCAGATTCTCAAAGACGGCCTCGATCACCAGATCGGCATTCTTGGCCCCCTCAATGGTGCTGTCCAGGGACAGGCGGGGCAGGGCGGCTTCCAGGGCCTCCTGGGTCATGCGGCCCTTCTCCACTTCCCGCTCCAGGGCCTTCTGAATGCCCACCTGAGCCCGCTCCAGGGCCTCCTGCCGCTGATCGTTCAGTGTCACATCATACCCGCTGACAATAGCGTTCTGGGCAATGCCGCTGCCCATCAGGCCGGCGCCCACTACAAAGATCTTCTGGATTGCCATGGCAAAAATCCCCTTTTCTTTCCATATTATTTTTTATTTTGGTTCGCCCTCCGCCCTTCCAAAACAGAAGACGCAACCAGTTTTCGCCGCTATCTTATCACATCAACTGCCGCATGTCTCAGCATAAGTGGGCCTAAAATATGCAGATATTATGATTTCGGTTTCTCCTGTGGAAATCCCCCTCCAAAAGTTACATTTTGGCGGTATTTTCCCTCAAAAACGGTTGAGGGCGGCGGAGCCGTCGTCCTCTCCCTTCTCAATGTGCCGCACCTGGGCCCAATAGCCGAACTCCTTGTTCACCTGGACATAGAACCGCTCCCCCGCCTTCTTTCCCAGCAGGGCGGCGCCCATGGGGGACTCCTTGCTGATCAGGCCGTGGAGCACATCCTGGCGCACGGTGGTCACCACCTGCCAGGTCTCCTCCTCCTGGTCCTCCTCCAGATAGACGGTGACCTTGTCGTAAAGGCCCACCGTGTCCGCCCCGGAGTGGTCCTCGATGACCCGGGCGGTCTTGATCATGTTCTCCAGGTAGCGGATGCGGCTCTCGTTTTTGTTCTTTTCCCGCTTGGCCGCCTTGTACTCGAAGTTCTCGCTGAGATCCCCGAAGGACCGGGCCACCTTCACCTCCTCCAGCAGCTGGGGGCGCAGGGTGACGCGCCGGTAGTCCAGCTCCTCCTGCATCTTCTGAATGTCAACCTTGGTCAGTTCGTTGTGCATTGCCCTGTTCCTTCTTACCTGTTTTTTACGCCTTCCACCCGGCCAGGTAGTCCTTCTGCTCCTGGGTGAGGGTATCGATGCTCAGGCCCATAGCGGCCAGCTTCACCCGGCCGATCTGGTCGTCGATCTCGTCGGGGACGATGTAAACCTTTTTCTCCAGCTCCTCCCGGTGCTTGACCAGCCACTCCAGAGAGAGAGCCTGGACGGCGAAGGACATGTCCATGATCTCGGCTGGGTGGCCGTTTCCGGCGGCCAGATTCACAAGCCGCCCCTCTCCCAGCACATTGAGCACCCGGCCGTCGGGCAGGCGGAAGCCCTCGATATTTTCCCGGCGGGGGAAGCGCTCCACGGCCATGTCCCCCAGGGCGGCCACATCCACCTCGCAGTCGAAGTGGCCGGAGTTGCAGAGGATGACATTGTTCTTCATGGTCTCGAAGTGCCGCCGGACGATCACATCCTTGCAGCCGGTGGCGGTGACGAAGATATCTCCCACCTTGGCCGCCTCATCCATGGACATGACCCGGAAGTTTTCCATGGTGGCCTCCAGAGCCTTGAAGGGGTCCACCTCGGTGACGATCACATTGGCCCCCATGCCCCGGGCCCGCATGGCAATGCCCTTGCCGCACCAGCCGTAGCCCGCCACCACCACCGTCTTGCCCGCCACGATGAGATTGGTGGTGTTCATGATGGCGTTCCAGGTGGACTGGCCGGTGCCGTACTTGTTGTCGTAGTAGTGCTTTGCCTTGGCGTCGTTCACCGCCATCATGGCGCAGGGCAAAATCCCCTCCCGCTCCCGGGCGTAGAGACGGTGGATGCCGGTGGTGGTCTCCTCACAGCCGCCGAAGAGCCGCTCGCCGTACCCGGCGCATTTGCCTCCCAGCAGATTCACCAGATCCCCTCCGTCGTCCACGATGAGGTGGGGGCGGCACTTCAGGGTCTCCACCAGCAGGTCCTCGTACTGCTGGGGGGTCACCCCGTGCATGCCGTAGGTATCCACCCCCATTTCGGCCACGGCGGCGGCCACATCGTCCTGGGTGGACAGAGGGTTGCAGCCGGTGAGATGGACCTCGGCGCCCCCCTCCCGGAGGACCAGGCCCAGATTGGCGGTCTTGGCCTCCAGGTGGACGGAGACGGCGATGGTCAGCCCCTGGAAGGGCTTCTCCCGGCGAAAACGCTCCTCGATCCCGCTGAGGGCGGGCATAAAGTCCCGCACCCACTGGATCTTCTGCCGGCCCGAGGGGGCCAGAGACATATCCTTTACAATGCTCATGTCACATTCCTCCAGATGATTTGAAAAAGTGCTCTGTGTTTTTCTCATTTTACCACATCTTCCCCGGTAAAAAAAGCGGTTTTTCGTGCTCAGGAAATGTTTACACTTTGGATATAGACTTTTTTGGAAAAAGTGGATAAAATATGGTCCGTATGACATTTCCACAAAAGGAGGAGGCTTTTCATGAAAGCCATTTCCCGCGGTCTGAGTAAATTCTGCTATAACCACCCCAGGCTGGGCATCCCGGAGCTGATGAAGTACATCGCTCTGGGCAATGTATTTGTCTTTGTGGCTGATATGCTGACAAACGGCATGGCCTCGCTGTTTCTGGACTTTTACCCCGGTCTCATTCTCCGGGGCCAGGTGTGGCGGCTGATTACCTTCGTCTTTGTTCCCCTGGACACCGGAGCCTCCTCCATCTTCGGCAAGACCTTCCTCTTCGCCCTGTCCACCTTCTTCTACTACTGGATCGGCTCGGCCCTGGAGCGCCAGTGGGGCACCACCCGGTTTACGGTGTTCTACGGGCTGGGGGTCATCTTCAACATCGTCGCCGGCTTTGTGATCTACGCCGTCCTCTGGGGACAGCTGGCGGGCATGGGAGCGGGCGCCGACCAGATCCGGGAGTTTTTGCAGGCGGTCCCCACGGCCAGCATGTCCTATGTGAACATGTCCATGTTCTTCTCCTTCGCCACTCTCTACCCCGACATGCAGGTGCTCCTCTACGGCATCATCCCCCTGAAGGTGAAGTGGCTGGCCTGGCTGGACCTGGTGTTCTTTGTCTGGGAGATCGGCTCCGCCCTCTTCAGCCGCCAGTGGATCATGGCCCTGGTCCCCATCATCGCCATCCTCAACTACCTGTTCTTCTTCTGGGAGGATCTCATCTCCATGTTCCACCGGGGAGAGGAGCGGGTCCGGCACCGCACCTCCGCCCAGACCATCAATTTCAAAAAGGCTCAGAAGGATTTAAGAGAGAAGCGGGGCTATCTCCACAAGTGCTCCGTGTGCGGCATTACCGACCAGGACGACCCTGATATGGAGTTTCGCTACTGCTCCAAGTGCAACGGCTACTACTGCTACTGTGCCAGGCATATCAACAACCATACACATGTACAATAACAAAAGGGCGCTGTCCAACCGGACAGCGTCCTTTTTCAAGCCCTCCCGCAGGGAGTTCCGCCGCCTGGAGGCAGCGGAATAAATTCTGATCCGTCATTTCCGGGGGCGTGTACCTCGGAAATGACACTTCTCGCCCAAGACAAGCCGACTTTTTCGTCAGAAAACGAG
>CALWOR010000125.1 GCA_944383205.1 uncultured Oscillospiraceae bacterium
CATCGCCCTGCTGGGGGACAACGGCACGGGCAAGTCCACCCTGCTGAAGATCATCATGGGGGAGGAGGAGCCCGACAGCGGCAAGCTCCGCCTGGGCCCCACGGTAAAGATCGGCTACCTGCCCCAGATCATCCACTTCGACCACCCGGAGCGGAGCCTGGTGGATACCATGCTCTACGACCTGGACTGCACCGCCCAGACTGCCCGGAACCGGCTGGCCGCCTTCAAATTCCGGGGGGAGGATGTGTTCAAGAGCGTGTCCACCCTCTCCGGCGGAGAGCAGAGCCGTCTGCGGCTGTGCATGCTCATGGACAGTAAAATCAACCTCCTCATCCTGGACGAGCCCACCAACCACCTGGATATCCAGAGCCGGGAGTGGATCGAGGAGGCGGTGGAGGAGTACGAGGGGAACCTGCTGTTCGTCTCCCATGACCGGTACTTCATCGACCGCTTCGCCACCCGGATCTGGATGCTGGAGGAGGGGCATATCACCGACTTCAAGGGCACCTACCAGGAGTACCTGGCCGCCAAGGCCAGAAAGACGGCCCCGGCCCCTGCCCCGGTGAAGGAGGAGAAGAAGGAGAAGCCCAAGCGCCCCGGGGGCACCAAGGTCCTGGAGAAGGAAGTGGCCGCCGCCGAACGGGCGGTGGGCAAGGCGGAGGAGGAGATGTACGACCTCACCCTCCAGATGGAGGAGGCCGCCGCCGACTATTTGAAGCTCCAGGAGCTCTATGAGAAAAAGGAGGCCCTGGAGGAGGAGATCCTGAAGCTCTACGGCCGCTGGGAGGAGCTGTCCGCCCAGCTGGAGGAGGCCAGAGGATGAACAAAATTGAAGTCTACAGTTACAAGGGAAACCGCTTTACAACATGGGTGAAAGTGCTGCTTGCCCTCATCGGGGCGGGGATTCTGGCCTTCGCCCTGCTGCTGGGGACAGTGCTCTGGGGGGCCTACGACCACATCTCCGGCGACCCCCAGGTGATGATCATCCTGGGCTGTCAGGTCAGACAGGACGGGCCCTCGGTGCTCTTAAAAGACCGGCTGGATGAGGCTTTGACCTATCTGGAGGACCACCCGGACATGACTGTGGTGGTCTCCGGGGGCCAGGGGCCCGACGAGCCCACCACCGAGGCCCAGGCCATGGCCGAGTACCTGATCGCCAACGGGGTGGAGGAGGAGAATATCATCCAGGAGAACTTCTCCCACAACACCGCCCAGAACTTCCAGTTCACCATGGAGCACCTCCAGGACCAGGACATCGACTATTCCGACGGGGTGTTGGTGGTGTCCAACGGCTTCCACCTGACCCGGGCACGGATGCTGGCCCAGCGGGCGGGGTTTGAGAACATCTCCACCCTGGCCGCCCCGGCAAGCCACCTGCCCTCCCGGCTTTACATGTATGTCCGGGAGCCTTTGGCCCTGGTGAAGTCATTTGTCTTTGATAGATAGGGAGCGTTTTCGCCTGCGGGCGGGACGAGGGATGGAGTGGTTTCGCCGCTCCGGCGGCGAGTGACTTTGCCAACAGCGGCAAAGTCACCAAAGCGCCGTTTGGAAACCAAGGTTTCCAAAACCTTCCTTTGTCTCCTCTGTGGTTCTCCCATCCCCGCCGGCGCGTCAAGCCAGGACACCGCTCAGACCCGCGCCGCTGCCGCTGACCTGGCGGACGATGACGGCAGTTTCGTTGGACCAACGCGCGCCGGGGCGCGCTGACCTGTGGGCGCGGCTCACACACATTTCAAACCCAGGAGGTCACCCATGCTGGATAAGCTCAACGCCATTGAAGCAAAATACAGCCAGATCGAAGCCCGCCTGGCCGCCCCTGAGACCTATGAGGACCCAGCTCTGGTGGCCAGGCTCAACAAGGAGCAATCGGAGCTTCAGGAGCTGGTGGAGACCTACCGGACCTACCGGCAGACCCTGTCTCAGCGGGACCAGGCCCAGGAGCTGATGGGCGACCCGGAGATGAAGGAGCTGGCCCAGGAGGAGTACCGGCAGGCCCTGGAGGAGCTCCCCGGGCTGGAGCGTGAACTCCAGATCCTGCTGCTGCCCCGCGACCCCAACGACCGCAAAAATGTCATTGTGGAGATCCGGGCCGGGGTGGGAGGGGAGGAGGCCGCCCTCTTTGCCCACTCCCTGTACCGGATGTACTCCATGTACGCCGAGAGTCGCCGGTGGAAGACCGAGGTGGACTCGGTGAGCGAAACGGAGCTTGGCGGGATAAAGGAAATTTCCTTTACGATCGAGGGGGAGGGCGCCTTCTCCCGGCTGAAGTTTGAAAGCGGGGTCCACCGGGTCCAGCGGGTGCCCGAGACCGAGTCCGGGGGCCGGGTCCACACCTCCACGGTGACGGTGGCGGTGCTCCCGGAGATGGAGAGCGCCGATGTGCAGCTCAATCCCGCCGACATCGAGATGCAGGTCTTTCGCTCCTCCGGGGCGGGGGGCCAGCATGTGAATAAGACCTCCTCCGCCGTCCGCCTCATCCACAAACCCACGGGCACCGTGGTGGAGTGCCAGCAGGAGCGCAGCCAGTTCCAGAACCGGGACAAGGCCATGCGCCTTCTGGCCTCCAGGCTCTATGAGGCCCAGCAGGAGAAAATTTCCAGTGAGTACACCGCCCAGCGCCGCAGCCAGGTGGGCAGCGGTATGCGCAACGAGCGTATCCGCACCTACAACTTCCCCCAGGGCCGGGTCACCGACCACCGCATCGGCCTGACCCTCTACAAGATCGACAGCGTCATGGACGGGGATCTGGACGAGATCCTGGACGCCCTGGCTGCCGCCGACCAGGCGGAGAGATTGAAAGAAAGCGTCTGAGCCGCAGCGAGCAGCGCGGATGGACCGGAGCGAGGGCGAAAAACCAAGCCCCCCGTGAGGCTGTTTAGAGCCCGAGTCGGAGGGAAGCCGCGCGTTGGGAGCAGGCGAAGCGTGACAACAGAAAGCGTCTGAGCCGCAGTGTGACTGCATTCCGCTGAAAACCAAACAAAGGAGAACACATTTTATGGAGATGTACATTCACTATACCGCACTCCCCCAGGGCAAGGAGCTTGGGGATGTGGTGGAGGAGCTCAACCGGGTGCTGGACGACGCGGGCTGCGTCTGCGGCGGCCAGGAGGGCCGCATCGACCTGGAGCTGGAGGATGAGCGCCAGAACCCCAAGTATGCCCAGATCGCCGTGAAGGCCTACCTTCAGCGGGAGAACTTCCCCCGGGACACCAAGGTGGAGATCGGCTGTATGGAGATCGGAATTTACGAATAAGAGGTTTTGAAGATGTATCAGAATGTGATTTTCGACCTGGACGGCACGCTGCTCAACACCATTGACGACCTGGCCGACGCGGCCAACTGGGTCTGTGAAAACCACGGCTGGCCCACCCACACGGTGGAGGAGTACAAGCAGTATGTGGGCAGCGGCATGGCCGTGCTGGCTCAGCGGTTCGTCCCCCCGGACTGGTGTACCCCCGTGGGCCTGGCCCAGGTGCTGGAGGAATTTATGCCCTACTACGATGCCCACAAGGCGGACAAGACCGCTCCCTATCCCGGTATGCCGGAGCTGCTGGAGGAGCTGAAGGAGGCGGGGGTGAAGATCGCCGTGCTGTCCAACAAGGCCCACGCCCTGGTGCCCTCCATTCTGGAAAACTACTTCCCCGGGGTCTTTACTTATGCCCAGGGGGCGGTGGAGGGGATGCCCACCAAGCCCGACCCCACCATGCTGCGAAAGCTCATGGGGGACATGGGGGCGGAGAAGGAGAACACCCTGTTTGTAGGGGACAGCAACATTGATGTGCGCACCGCCCGCAACGGCTCGCTTACCTGCTGCGGGGTGCTGTGGGGCTTCCGGGGCCGGGAGGAGCTGGAACGGGAGAGGGCCGACTTCCTGGTGGAGGACACCGGGGAGCTGAAGAAGCTCATTCTGGGCCATGAGTAAGGAGATCCTGACCACCCGGCGGCTCATTCTCCGGGAGATGGGCGAGGGGGATTTTCCCGCCCTGTGCCGGATGCTCTATGACCCGGCGGTGATGTACGCCTATGAGGGCCCCTTCTCTGAGGAGGAGGCCCGGGAGTGGCTCCGCCGCCAGCGGGAGCGCTACGCCCGGGACGGCATTGGCCTGTGGGCCCTGGTGGAGAAGTCCACCGGGGAGATGGCGGGGCAGTGCGGCCTCACCTGGCAGGACTGCGGCCGGGAGGCGCCGGTGCTGGAGGTGGGCTATCTGCTGGAAAAGGCCGCCTGGCACAGGGGCTACGCCACCGAGGCCGCCCGGGCCTGCCGGGACTATGCCTTTGAAGTGCTGAAAGCCCGGGAGGTTTTCTCCATCATCCGGGACAGCAACCTGCCCTCCCAGGCTGTGGCCCGGCGAAACGGCATGGAGCTCCGGGGCCGCTTTACCAAGTTCTACCGGGGTGTGGAGATGCCCCATTTGATCTTCTCGGTTCAGAGAGCCGGGAAGGAGGAGTCCTGATTTTGAACACCAAGCTATTGACAGAAAAAGAGATCGCCGCCGCTGCCGCCATCCTTCGGGAGGGGGGGCTGGTGGGTATTCCCACCGAGACGGTGTACGGCCTGGGGGCCAACGGCCTCAATGAGCAGGCGGTAAAAAACATCTTTGCCGCCAAGGGCCGCCCACAGGATAACCCTTTGATCTTACATATCCCCGAGGTGTCCTGGCTGGAGCGGTACTGCAAGGATATCCCCTTGACAGCTTACAAGCTGGCCCAGGCCTACTGGCCCGGCCCCATGACCATGATCCTCCGCCACAAGGACCTGGTGCCCGACGCGGTCACCGCGGGGCTTGATACCGTGGGCATGCGCTGCCCCGCCCACAAGCTGTGCCGGGACATCATCGCCGCCGCCGGGGTGCCTGTGGCAGCCCCCTCGGGAAATACCTCGGGACGGCCCAGCCCCACCACAGCCCAGCACATGCTGGAGGACATGGACGGGAAAATCGACGCCATCGTGGACGGGGGCCCCTGCGCCGTGGGGGTGGAGTCCACCATCATCGACCTGACCTGTGAGCCTCCCCGGCTCCTGCGGCCCGGGGGCATCACCCTGGAGCAGCTCCGGGCAGTGCTGGGGGAGGTGGAGGTGGACCCCGCCGTCACCCGCCTCATGGGGGCGGGGGAGAAGCCCCGTGCCCCCGGCATGAAGTACCGCCACTACGCCCCCAAGGCGCCGGTCACCGTGGTCACCGGCGACCCCCAAAGAAGCGCCCGGTACATCGCCGACCACGCCGGGGCGGAGGACGGCATCATCTGCTTTGACGAATTTCTCACCCTGTTTACCGGCCGCTCCCAGGCCCGGCCCGTCATGGACCTGGGCCCCGCCGGGGACAAGGAGGAGCAGGCAAGGCACATCTTTGACGCCCTGCGGTCCTTCGACCACACCAGTGTCCCCGCCATCTGGGCCCAGTGCCCGGACAGCACCGGCATCGGCCTTGCCATCGCCAACCGCCTCAATAAGGCGGCGGGGTTTCATATCATCGAGGTGTAAGAGATGAAGATCATCGGCATCACCGGCCCCACCGGGGCGGGAAAGACCACCGCCCTTCATGAGGTGGAGGCCCTGGGGGGCGCGGTCATCGACTGCGACGCCGTGTACCACCAGCTGCTGGAAAGTGATTTGGCCT
>CALWOR010000126.1 GCA_944383205.1 uncultured Oscillospiraceae bacterium
GATGAGCACCTCCAGCTGCACCTCCCCCATGAGCTGCAGGTGGATCTCCTCCAGCGCCTCATTCCACACCACCCGGAGCTGGGGGTCCTCCTCCTCCAGCTGGCGGAGATTGCGGAGCATGGCATGGCGGTCACAGCCCTCGGGCAGGATCACCTGATAGGTGAGCACCGGCTCCAGCTCGGGCTCCCCGGCGGGGGGCTCGGCCCCCAGGGCATCGCCGGGGCGGGTCTGGGTCAGGCCGGTGACAGCGCACACCGTCCCCGCCGGGGCCTCGTCCAGGGTCTGGTACTTGCTGCCGGAGTAAACCCGGATCTGGTTCACCTTCTCCTGCCAGCCCTTCTCTCCCCCGTCCAGCACCGAACGGACCTTCAGGCTCCCCCCAGTGACCTTCAGATAGGTGAGCCGGTCGTTTCCGTCCCGGGAGATCTTGAAGACCCGGGCGGCAAATTCCCCGGGGTAGGTCTTCCGGGGGCCGTAGGCGGCAAGGCCGTCCAGCAGTTCCTCCACCCCCTCCAGCTTCAGGGCCGAGCCAAACCAGCAGGGGAAGATAAGCCGCCGGGCGATGAGGTCCGCCGCCTCCCCCTCCCCGATCTCTTTCCCGGAGAGGTAGTGTTCCAGCAAAACCTCGTCACAGGCGGCCAGGTCCTCCTGGATGGGGCCCAAACCGCCGGAAAAGTCCACGCAGCCCCCGTCCAGCTTCTTTCGCAGGTCGGCCAGCACCCCCGCCCGGTCCGCCCCCGCCAGGTCCATCTTGTTCACAAAGAGGAAGGTGGGAATCCGGTGCTTTTCCAGCAGCCGCCACAGGGTGCGGGTGTGGCCCTGGACGCCGTCGGTGCCGCTGATGACCAGCACAGCGCAGTCCAGCACCTGGAGGGTGCGCTCGGTCTCGGCGGCAAAGTCCACATGGCCGGGGGTGTCCAGCAGAGTGAAGGCCCGGTCCCTCCAGGCAAGCTCCGCCTGCTTGGAGAAGATGGTGATCCCCCGCTCCCGCTCCTGGGTATCCGTATCCAGAAAGGCGTCCCTGTGGTCCACCCGCCCCAGTTTCCGCACCGCGCCGCTCTCATATAAAAGGCCCTCGGACAGGGTGGTCTTTCCCGCGTCCACATGGGCCAGAATTCCGATAATCAGCTTGTTCATGTCATACCCCGCCGAACATTTATGGTGTCAGCTATCAGGATACCCTTTTTTCCGCCTCTCTGTCAAGCCGGGAAGGTCGTCCCCGCGCCTCACAGCTTTTATGCTCCCCTTTTATTCATAATTATTAAGTGGACATTTTCCAACTTTTATTTTATGATATTCTTCTGGAATCAAATTTCACCCGGAAAGGAGTTCTCCATGCTCTACCACATCCTTTGGATCTTTTTCATCTATGCCTTTCTGGGCTGGTGTACCGAGGTAAGCTACGCCGCCACCAAGACGGGCAGGTTCGTCAACCGGGGCTTCCTCAACGGCCCCTGGTGCCCCATCTACGGCCTGGGGGTGGTCATTGTGCTGGCCTTTCTGGAGCCGCTGAAGAATAACCTTCTGCTGCTGTTTCTGGGCTCGGTGGTCCTCACCTCCGCCCTGGAGTGGCTCACCGGCTTTCTGCTGGAAAAGCTCTTCGCCCAGCGGTGGTGGGACTACTCCGACGAGCCCTTCAATCTCAGCGGCTACATCTGCCTGCGCTTCTCCCTGGCCTGGGGCTTTGCCTGTGTATTCGTGGTCAAGCTTCTCCACCCCACCGTTCTGCTCTTCATCCGCCTCATCCCCCGCCCGGTGGGTGTGATTTTGCTTGTCGTGCTGTGCGCGGTAATGGCGGTGGATCTGGCGGCCACTGTCCTGGCCATCACCAAGCTCAACCGCCGTCTTGCTCTCATCGACGAGCTGGCCGGGCACATTCGGGAGGCCTCCAACGACTTTGGAGAGGATCTGGCCGAGCGGGTGCTGGACGCCGCCGAAAAGGGTGCCGACTGGCGGGAGGACCTGGAGGAGCTCTCCGAGCGCCTCTCCCAGCGCCGGGAGGAGCTCTCCGACAATCTGGATGAGCTGAAGGACGACTTCCAGTCCCGCGTAGAGGCCCGCCGGGAGCAGAACCGCCGGCAGCTTCAGGAGTGGAAGGACAGCGTCCAGGCCCTTATGGATAAGAACCCCTTCGGCCAGAAGCGCCTGATGAAGGCCTTCCCCTCTCTGCGCTCCCTGCGGCACAGGGCGGCCATGGAGCGTCTGCGCCGCCATCAGAACCGCCACTGAGGCCCACTCCGGCGTTGATATTTTAAAAATCCCGTGATATAATATCCAAGACAACATTGCAGAAGAAAGGGAGCCTTACCCATGGAAGAACTACAGGACCTGCGCAGGCGCATGGAAGAGGAGCGGCCCACCCGGTGGGAGGAGCTTCCCGACATTGCCCTGTATATGGACCAGCTCATCTCCTACATGCCCCGGCAGCTCATCCGCTTTGACCAGAGCACTCCACTCACGCCGGCCATGGTGAACAACTACATCAAGGACGGCCTGGTTCCCCGGGCGGAGGGGAAGCGCTACAGCCCCGAGCACCTGGGCTATCTCACCGCCGTGGTGGCCCTGAAGCAGATTTTGTCCGTGCGGGACATCGGGACCCTGCTCAGCGCCGGGCGCGAGACGGGAAAGAGCTCCCCGGAGCTTTACGGTTACTTCTGCCGGGCTCTGGACCGGGCCCTCACCGACACCGCCCAGGCCATCGACCCAGAGGCACAGGAACAGGACCTGGCCCGGATGGCCCTGGACTTTGCCCTGCGCAGCTACGCCAATCAGCTGGCCTGCGCCCGGATTCTGGACATCCTCCAGCCCCCGGAGGAAAAGGGCAGGCGAAAATAAGCGGCCCCTCCCTTTTATGATTTTTGACACAAGGAGAGATTTCAATGTCTGATTTTGTCATTCTCACCGACTCCTCCGCCGACCTGGGGGAGGATATGGTCCGGCAGCTGGATATTCAGGTGCTGCCCCTCAGCTTCACCATCGGCCAGCAGACCTACCACAACCACCCGGACAACCGGGAGATGGACCCCCACGCCTTCTATGAGATGCTTCGCCGGGGGGAGGTAGCCACCACCTCCGCGGTCAATGTGGCCCAGTATACCGACGCCCTGGAGCCTCTGCTCCAGGGGGGGCAGGATGTACTGGTGCTGGCCTTCTCCTCGGGGCTGTCCACCACCTACAACTCCTCCCGCATCGCCGTCTCCGAGCTTCAGGAAAAATACCCGGAGCGGAAAATCTACACCGTGGACACCCTGTGCGCCTCCCTGGGTCAGGGCCTGCTGGTCTATCTGGCTGCCAGGGAGCGGGAGAAGGGCAGGAGCATTGAGGAGGTCCGGGACTGGGCGGAGGAAAACAAGCTCCACCTGTGCCACCAGTTCACCGTGGACGACCTGCACTTTTTGAAGCGGGGCGGGCGGATCTCCGCCACCACCGCCGTGGTGGGCTCCATGCTCCAGATCAAGCCCGTCCTCCATGTGGACAACGAGGGACACCTGATCAATATCGGCAAGGCCCGGGGCCGCCAGTCCTCCCTGAAGGCTCTGGTGGACAAAATGGAAAAGACCGCCATCGACCCCGCCCACCAGGTGGTCTTCATCAGCCATGGGGATTGTCTGGAGGACGCCCGGACGGTGGAGCAGATGGTGAAGGACCGCTTCGGGGTGAAGGAAGTCTATATCAACTATGTGGGCCCCGTCATCGGCGCCCACTCCGGCCCCGGCACCCTGGCCCTCTTTTATGTGGGCTCCGAGCGCTGAAGCCATACCACAACAAATAAGGAGGTCTCGCTTTGGAAGAGACAAAATGGCTGGAGGTGGCGGTGAACACCTCTCCCCACAAGCTGGACGAGGTATGTGCCAAATTGACCGCCGCCGGAATGGAGGCCCTGGTCATTGAGGACGAGGGGGAGTTTCTCCGCTTTCTGGAACAGAACAGACAGTACTGGGACTATGTGGACCAGGAGCTGCTGGACAGGATGAAGGGCGTCACCCGGGTAAAGTTCTATGTCACCGACGACGAGGAGGGGAAAAAGCAGCTGGCCCAATATACCCGCGGCCTGGACTGGGAATATACCGTCACGCCCCTCACCGACAACGACTGGGCCTACAGCTGGCAGAAGTATTACAAGCCCCTGGAGATCGGCAGGCGGCTCTATGTGGTCCCCCAGTGGATGAAGGAGGACCCCGTGCCCGACGGCCGGGTGCCCTTCTATCTCAACCCCGGCCTCACCTTCGGCACCGGCTCCCACGCCTCCACCCAGCTGTGTCTGGAGGGGGTGGAGGAGCACACCCGGGAGGGCCGGACGGTGCTCGACCTGGGCTGCGGCAGCGGCATCCTCTCCATCGCCGCTCTGTGCCTGGGGGCGGGAGAGGCGGTGGCCGTGGACATCGACCCCAAGGCGGTGGATGTGGCCTATGAAAACGCCGCCCTCAACGGCATCGGCAGGGACCGCTATACCGTCCGGGCGGGGAACATCCTCTCCGACGCCGCCCTGGCCCGGGAGCTGTCCCAGCGGCAGTACCACCTGGTCCTGGCCAACATCGTGGCCGATGTGATCATCCCCCTGGCCCCCCATGTGCCCGCCCTGCTGGAGGAAGACGGGGTGTTCCTGTGCTCGGGCATCATCGACACCCGGGCCCATGAGGTGGAGGCCGCCATCCAGAGGGCCGGGCTGAAGCTCACCAAAAAGCGGGAGAAAAACGGCTGGGTGGCCCTGGAAGCCACAAAATAAGAGAAAAAGCTGGAACGGAAATCCGTTCCAGCTTTTTTATGCGGTCTTTTACCCCAGGGCGGCCTTCAGCTCCTCCAGGCGGCTGAGCTTCTCCCAGGGCAGGTCCAGGTCGCTGCGGCCGAAGTGGCCGTAGGCGGCAGTCTGCCGGTAGATGGGCCGGCGCAGGTCCAGGTCCCGGATGATGGCGGCGGGGCGCAGGTCAAAGACCTTCTCCACCGCCTCCTCCAGCTTCATGTCGGACACCGTGCCGGTGCCGAAGGTGTCCACACGCACAGACACGGGCCGGGCCACCCCGATGGCGTAGGCCAGCTGCACCTGGCAGCGCCTGGCAAGGCCGGCGGCCACCACATGCTTGGCCACCCACCGGGCGGCATAGGCGGCGGACCGGTCCACCTTGGTGGGGTCCTTGCCCGAGAAGGCGCCGCCCCCGTGGGGGGCGCTGCCGCCATAGGTGTCCACGATGATCTTCCGCCCGGTGAGGCCCGAGTCCCCCTGGGGCCCGCCCACCACAAAGCGGCCGGTTGGGTTGACATAAATCTTGGTGTCCCCGTCCAGAAGCTCAGCGGGGATGATGGGCTTGATGACCAGGTCGATCATGTCCTTCCGGATCTGCTCCAGCTCCACCTCGGGGCCGTGCTGGGTGGAGACCACCACCGCGTCGATGCGCTTGGGGGCGTCGTTCTCGTCATACTCCACGGTGACCTGGGTCTTGCCGTCGGGGCGCAGGTAGCTCACCTGGACCTCCTTGCGCACCTTGGTCAGCTGGATGGCCAGTTTGTGGGCCAGGGAGATGGGCAGGGGCATGAGCTCGGGGGTCTCGTCGCAGGCATAGCCGAACATCATGCCCTGGTC
>CALWOR010000127.1 GCA_944383205.1 uncultured Oscillospiraceae bacterium
TTAGATAACAGATCAATCAGCCGCCGTTGCGCCGCCCTGGCTGTCTGCTCCGGCAAAGTCCCGGTAAGATATTCCAGAGCATCGTTCCACTCCCTGATATCTTCCTCTCGCGGTGTGAGCCCGCTCAGTGTCTGGGCCAGATACTGTCGCTGCCCCAGGGAGAGGCAGTGGAGATCGGACAAGTACATACACCCCATCTGGATGGATAGCAAATCCATATGTATTTAAAACGAACTTATTGTAATTATTAATTAGGACAAAATGCTGATTTTGTCCTACGACACCAATCCCAAACGCTCCAACTGACGGACATGCTCCCTGCCGGACGACATGAGATAAATCCGGGTAGTTTCAATGCTGGCGTGCCCCAGCACATCTGCCAGTCTGGCAATGTCTTTACAAGCCTTGTAAAATACCGCTGCAAACAGGTGCCGCAGATTGTGGGGAAATACCTTGGAAGGTGCCACCCCCGCATGTTTACACAGCGCTTTCATTTCCGCCCAGATTTGTCGGCGGGACAGACCTTTTCCGTTTCTGGTGAGAAATATCTCCCCAGAGGCGGTTTTTTGTTTTCCTGCATATTTTAAGAGTTTCCGGGCCAGCTTGCCGGGAATGAGAATGGTACGGATTTTCCCTTTCAGGGCGATTTCTGCTCTCCCCTTTCGTACCGCTTCTACCGTGATATACTGCACCTCGGACACTCGGATCCCGGTGGCACATATGGTCTCCATTAGCAGCGCCAGCCGCTTTTGCCCCAGAGCTTCTGCCGTCGCCAGCAGGCGGCTGTACTCTTCCCGGTCCAGTTCACGATCTGTCTCCCGGAACAGGCGGCGCTGGATCTTCAGAAACTTCACCCGGTATTCCTCCAGTCCCAAAAAGCTCAGAAATCCATTGAGGGCTGCCAGCATGGAGTTAACGGTTGAGGGCGCATACCCTAAAATACGCAAGTGCTCTTTCCATTCTGCCGCTGCCTCCTTGGTCAAGGGCCGCTCCCTCATCCAACAGGCAAAGGCCCGTATGTCACGCAGATATTTCTCAATCGTGCCTCTGCTGCGCTCCTCTGTATGCAGATAAGTTTCATATGCGTCGATTTGTTCTTTGATCAAACTGTAGCTATTCATGACAGCACCCTCCGCGTCAAAAAGTAATATCGATATTTTACCTTGTACACAGAGACTTATCCCCAAAGGAAAAACAGAATTCTTTACACAATAGCATTAAAACGCCCGCCGGAACCTAACAATCCCAGCGGGCACTTTATTCAATTCATTACCTATAATCAATTTCGATACCTGCAGGTCATCCCTCTTATGCGGTTCAATCATTTCTAACGCAGGATATAAGCCCGCAAATTCTTCACTCCATCAAACCAGAGGCGTCACCAGCCTTTTCTACAAAAGCGTCACTTTATATCTGTTGAATAAATTTTCCACATTCCCTGCTATTTTCTGCTATATCTTTTTGAAGGGAATATCCGATAGGATCAGGATTATCCCTGCCATAGTTCAGGTTCTTTGGAAAAGCCGCCCTAGTGCTCTGTCTGGCTCTCTGCCCGCAAGGAAATTTATAAGGTCCACACAGTAAGCATTCGGAATATAATCTCACAAATGAATTGACACCAACAAATAAATATGATATATTTTGCTGGAATTTGACTGGAGTTTATCTGGCCAAGTATACTGGGACCACTCCCCTGGGAGTCAAGGCCATACGGACAGCCGGGTCCACTGCCGAGCGGCGGGTTTACCGCCTTATTGATTGAGTTAAAAGCTCAAATTTTATAAGTTGGTTACTTTATAACCGAAATGCGTATTTGCGCAGACTTGTGAAACGGTCAATAAGAGTAGTAAAAGTATCTTGATTGCTATATAGACTCTCAGTACCAAGCATCTGTTCCGGCGTGACCATCGTCGGGGGACTGTTCCGTCCCTGACGCTTCGCCCCTGTGAGAGGGAAGGTCCCGGAATCTGCTGCCTGCGACCCGATCAGAACACAAGCTGCACAAGTGCGGCTTGTGTTTTTTTGTTTTGAGGTGAGGCGGATGGAAAAAGAGCGGATTTCAGACCAGAGGAGAGCGCCGATCTATGAGGCCCTCCAAACCTTCCGGCAGATGCGGGTGGTCCCCTTTGATGTACCCGGCCACAAGCGGGGCCGGGGCAACCCGGAGCTGACGGCCTTTCTTGGGGAGCAGTGCGTCAGCATCGATGTGAACAGCATGAAGCCCCTGGACAACCTGTGCCACCCCATCTCCGTCATCCGGCAGGCGGAGGAACTGGCCGCCGACGCCTTTGGCGCCGCCCACGCCTTTCTCATGGTGGGAGGGACCACCAGCTCGGTACAGACTATGGTGCTGGCCACCTGCAAACGGGGGGACAAGATCATCATGCCCCGGAATGTCCACCGCAGCGTCATCAACGCCCTGGTGCTGTGCGGCGCCATCCCGGTATATGTCAATCCGGAGGTGGACCGCCGCTTGGGTATCTCCCTGGGCATGAAACGGGACCAGGTGGCCCGGGCCATCCGGGAGAACCCTGACGCAGTGGCGGTACTGGTGAACAACCCCACCTACTATGGCATCTGCAGCGACCTGCGCACCATTGTGAAGATGGCCCACGATGCGGGAATGTACTGTCTGGCCGACGAGGCCCACGGCACCCACTTCTACTTTGGGGAAAACATGCCCGTCTCCGCCATGGAAGCCGGGGCGGACATGGCGGCGGTGTCCATGCACAAAAGCGGGGGCAGCCTCACCCAGTCCAGCCTCCTGCTCACCGGTCCCAACATCCAGGAGGGCCATGTGCGCAAGATCATCAACCTGACCCAGACCACCTCGGGCAGCTACCTGCTCATGTCCAGCCTGGACATCAGCCGCCGGAACCTGGCCCTCCGGGGCAAGCAGGTCTTCCGACAGGTGGTGGCCATGGCCGAATACGCCCGGGAGGAGATCAACGCCGTGGGCGGTTACTACGCCTTCGGCCGGGAGCTGGTAAATGGGGACTCCATCTTCGACTTTGACCCCACCAAGCTCTCCGTCCACACCCGGGACATCGGCCTGGCGGGCATTGAGGTATACGACCTCCTTCGCGACGAATACGACATCCAGATCGAGTTCGGCGACATCGGCAATATCCTGGCCTACCTGTCCATCGGCGACCGCTATCAGGAGCTGGAGCGGTTGGTAAGCGCTCTGGCGGAGATCCGCCGCCGCTACCAGACCGACAGCAGCGGCCTGATGAATCAGGAGTACATCGACCCCGAGGTGGTCACCAGCCCCCAGGAGGCCTTCTACGCCGACAAGGAGAGCGTCCCCCTGGAGGACAGCGTGGGCAAGGTGTGCAGTGAATTTGTCATGTGCTATCCCCCGGGCATCCCCATCCTGGCTCCCGGTGAGCGGATCACCAGAGAAATCCTGGAGTACATCCAGTACGCCAAGGCCAAGGGCTGCTCCATGACCGGCCCGGAAGACCCCGACATCGAGCATATCAATATTCTGACTGAGGAGGTAGGCTGATGGAGCTGTGGTTCAGCGAGTTTCATACCCCTGATGTGAAGCACAGTCTGCGGGTAGATCGGCATCTCTATTCCCATAAGAGCGACTACCAGCAGATCGATATCTATGACACCCCGGAGTTTGGAAAGGTGCTCACCCTGGATGGAAATGTGATGCTCACCGAGCGGGACGAGTTCATCTATGACGAGATGATCACCCATGTGCCCATGGCCGTGCACCCCAATGTACAGGATGTGCTGGTCATTGGCGCAGGGGACGGGGGCGTGGTGAAGGAGCTGGCCCGGTATGAGTGCATCCAGTCCATCGACCTGGTGGAGATGGACGAGCAGGTGGTCAGCGCCTGCCGCCAGTATCTGCCGGAAAATGCCTGCCGTCTGGATGACAAGCGGGTACATATCTACTTTGACAACGCCCTGCGCTTCATCCGCCGCCGAAAGGCCCAGTATGATCTCGTCATCGTGGACTCCACCGACCCCTTTGGCCCCTCCGAGGGCTACTTCACCCGGGAGTTTTACGGCATCTGCTACAACGCCCTCCGGGACGACGGGATCATGGTCAACCAGCAGGGCAGCCCCTTCTACCGCCACGACGCCGAGGCCATGCAGCGCAGCCACAAGCGCATCGTCAGCACCTTCCCCATCAGCCGGGTCTACCAGGCCCACATCCCCACCTACGCCGCCGGGTACTGGCTGTTCGGCTTTGCCAGCAAGAAGTACCACCCCATTGACGACTTCGACCGGGAGAAATGGCTGAAGCTGCACCTGAAAACCAAGTATTACACCGTCCGCCTCCACGCGGGGGCCTTCTTCCTGCCCGCGTTTCTGGAGGAAATGCTGGAGGAGGTAGAGTAAATGAAGCCCAACATCGAGACTTTCATCGGCTGCGATGCCCCCTTTGAGGAGGCAAAAATCGTTCTGTTCGGCGCTCCCTTTGACTCCACAACCTCCTTCCGCCCCGGGGCCCGGTTCGGCCCCGCCGCCATGCGCCATGAGAGCTTCGGCCTGGAGACCTACAGCCCCTACCAGAACAGGGACCTCACCGACTATGCCGTCTTCGACAGCGGCGACCTGGAGCTGTGCTTCGGCAGCTCCGAGGCGGCTCTTGCCGATATCGAGGCCCGGGCCGAGAAGATCCTCTCCGCGGGCAAGCTGCCCCTGCTGCTGGGGGGGGAGCATCTGGTGACCCTGGGCAGCTTCCGGGCGGTCCACAAGCGGTACCCCGATGTCCATATCATCCACTTTGACGCCCACGCCGACCTGCGGGAGAACTACCTGGGGGCCCGGCTCAGCCACGCCTGCGTCATCCGCCGCTGCCACGAACTGGTGGGGGACGAGCGCATCCACCAGTTCTGCATCCGCAGCGGGGACCGGGAGGAGTTCCGCTTTGCCAAGGCCCACACCGATCTGCACCCCTTCGACTTTGAGGGCCTGGAGGCGCTGACCCAAACGCTGACCCAGGAGGGGACACCGGTGTACTTCACCATCGACCTGGACTGTCTGGACCCCTCTGCCTTCCCCGGCACCGGCACCCCCGAGGCGGGGGGCGTCACCTTCCTCCAACTGCTGGAGGCCATCTGGCTGGTGGCCAAAACCCATGTGGTGGGAGCCGATGTGAACGAGCTGGCCCCCATGCTGGATCAGAGCGGGGTGTCCACCGCCACCGCCTGTAAGGTGCTGCGGGAGCTGCTGCTGGCCCTGTCCAAGTAAATGAAATTGTGAGAAAATCCACTATTTTTGACGATAAAGGAGAAGATATTATGAGCAGAGTCTTAGTCATCGGCTGCGGCGGCGTGGCCAATGTGGCCATCCGCAAGTGCTGCCAGGTAAGCGAGGTCTTTACCGAGCTGTGCATCGCCAGCCGCACCAAGTCCAAGTGCGACACCCTGGCCCAGGAGCTGGCGGGCAAGACGGCCACCAAGATCACCACCGCCCAGGTGGATGCCGACAAGGTGGAGGAGGTTGTCGCCCTCATCAAGAGCTACCAGCCCGATCTGGTGATGAACATCGCCCTGCCCTA
>CALWOR010000128.1 GCA_944383205.1 uncultured Oscillospiraceae bacterium
CATATGTCGAGACGGGAGTTGGAAAATCTGGCCGGGGAGCTGGAAAAAATCGACGCCAAGCATCTGGACAGCCGCATTGACCTGCCGGCAACTCAGAAGGAATTGCGCTCTCTGGCCCAGGCCATCAACCAGATGATGGACCGGGTGAACCAGGCATACGGAGCGCAAATGCGCTTTGTCTCCGACGCCAGCCATGAGCTGCGCACCCCCATCGCCGTCATCCAGGGCTACGCCGCCCTGTTGGACCGATGGGGAAAAGAGGACCCGGAGGCCCTTCAGGAATCCATTGATGCCATTCGGGCAGAGGCCGCCTCCATGGAACGGCTGGTGGAACAGCTGCTGTTCCTGGCACGGGGCGACAACGACTCCCAGCCGGTGAAGATGGAGCGGGTGGATCTCACCGCTCTGGCCGGAGAGGTGCTCCGCGAGGAGGAGATGATCCATCCGCATAGGATCTTCCTGCCCCGGTGGGGGGAGGAGCCGGCGGCGGTGTACGCCGATCCGGGGCTGATGAAACAGGTGCTTCGGATCCTGATGGACAACAGTTTGAAATATAGTCCCCAGGAGGGGAAAATTATTCTTCGGGTGACGAGAAGTCAGGAATACGCCCGGCTGACCGTCCAGGATGAAGGAATGGGGATCCCGCCTCAGTCCATCCCCCATATCTTTGAACGATTTTACCGCACGGACCAGTCGCGGGATCGGAAGACCGGCGGGACGGGTCTCGGACTGTCGATCGCCCGATGGATCGTGGAGCGCCATGGGGGCTGGTTTGAAGTGGTGTCACGGGTGGATGTGGGGACCCGGATCACAGCCGTGCTCCCCCTGATGAAAGAAGAGGTGCCTGTATGAAGCTGCGCATGGCAGGACCCGGGGATGGGGAGGCGCTGCTGTCCATCTACCGGCCTTACATTAAGACGACGGTTACCTTTGAATATGAGTGCCCCGGGTTGGAGGAGTTTCAGGAACGGATTGCGCACACCCTCGCGGCCTATCCCTATCTGCTGGCCGAGGAAAAGGGAGAGGTTTTAGGCTATGCCTATGGGCATCGGCTGGCCCAGCGTGCGGCTTATGACTGGAGTGCGGAACTGTCCATCTACCTGAAGGAGAATGTCCGGTACGGCGGCCTGGGAGCGCAGCTCTACGGCGCGTTGATGGAGCTGCTTGCCCTGCAGGGAGTGCGCACGGCCTTTGCCCTGGTGACCGATCCCAACCCCGCCAGCCAGCGGTTCCATGAAAAGATGGGGTTTCACCTCTCAGGGATCCAGCACAATGCCGGTTATAAGAACGGCCATTGGCTGGGGGTGGCCATTTATGAGAGGCCTGTCGGGCACTACACAGCGCAGCCAGGACCGGTCATTCCGGTGTGGCAGCTGCCGCAGACTCAGATTTGTCAAGTTTTGGAGCAATATTCCCAGTATTAGAGAGGCCCGCTGCAAAACCCGGTTTTCAGCCTGAGCAAGGAGTAAATACATGAAAAAAGTTGGTAAAACCGGATAATAAACGGTTTTACCAACTTTTTTGCCATATCAAGTTTGCTCCGATCCAGAAAACCGCAGTTTGTGACGGGCCTTTTGGGAAAATGGATTCAGACCTGGACCCGCTCGATACCCTCCACAGCGGTCTGAACCATGGCCTCGATATCCAGGGCCTGCTCCGCAGCCTCGATCTCCTCAAAGGTGGGACGCAGACGGGGGTGACGGGGGGTAAAGACGGTGCAGCAGTCCTCGTAGGGGAGAATGGAGGTGTCGAAGGTGCCGATCTTCCGGGAGATCTGCACGATGTCCTCCTTGTCCATCCCCACCACCGGGCGAAGAATAGGCAGTTTGACCACCGCACCGGTAACAGCCATGGCCTCCATGGTCTGGCTGGCCACCTGGCCCAGGCACTCGCCGGTGACCAGGGCCTTGGCGCCGCACCGCTGGGCCACCCGTTCGGAAATGCGCATCATGAACCGGCGCATAATGAGGGTAAAAAGCTCGGGAGGGCAGGAGCGTCGCAGTTCCTCCTGAATGGCGGTAAAGGGGACCACATGGACAGTGAGCCGCCCGCACCAGGGGGTGAGCAACCGGGCCAGTTCGATGACCTTTTCCTTGGCCTCGGGAGAGGTGTAGGGGTAGGAGAAGAAGTGGACCATCTCCAGGGCAACTCCCCGCTTGGCGATCATCCAGGAGGACACGGGGGAGTCGATGCCCCCGGACAGCAGAGATACCGCACGGCCGTTGATGCCCACAGGCAGACCGCCTGCCCCCGGTTCCGGGTCTGCATGGACGAAAGCGGCATAGTCCCGGATCTCCACATGGACGGTGAGCTCAGGGTGATGGACATCCACCTGGAGGTTGGGGTAGAGTTCGTCCAGCTCGCCGCCCACATACTGGCTGAGCTGGATGGAGGTCATGGGGAAAGTCTTGTCCGCCCGCTTGGTCTCCACCTTGAAGGTTTTGGCGGTGGAAAGCTTGTCGTCCAGATATTCCCGGGCGGCGGCCAAAATGGCGTCCTTGTCTTTTTCACAGGCTCTGGCCCGGGACAGCCCCACCACGCCAAAGACCTTGGTGAGAGCCTCCCAGGCCCCATCCATGTCACACTGTTCGTTCATGGGCTCCACATAGGTGGTGGACTGGCGGGTGTAGACCCGGAACTGCCCCAGATTGTTGAGCCGGCGGTAAATGTTGGCCTGGAGTTTGTCCTCAAAGCTGCGGCGGTTCAGGCCCTTGAGGACCAGTTCACCCAGCTTGAGCAGTATCATTTCGTTCATATCTATGGTCCTTTCTTCGTCTGCGGTATCGCCTGCGGCGCTTGGCGCCGCCCTTGCAAAGACAGTGTTTTCCTTTCCTGGCCCGGTCGTAGTCCTCCAGAAGGGCCGGGGTGAGGTCGGGAACCTCCTGGTGTCCCCGCCATGTTCCGTCTGCCTGGGATGAAAGGGTCAGACGGCAGATAAAATGTCCGTGAGCAGGACAGAGAAGGTCGGAATAGTAAATTCCCTGCTGATGAAAATTCCAGCCCTGGATCCAGATTTCCTCTTCGCACAGGGGGCACAGGCCCTTTCGGGCGGCGCGGCTGTTCAGTGCGGAAGTAAGGGAGGGACAGGGGCCCACAGCGCGGCTGGACTGAGGGGGATAGGGGCGCAGAAGGTAGCGCAGGGTCCATCGAGGCCGGGCCGACAGTTCCAGCAGGTGCTGAGGAATCCAGGCTGTGGTCAGGGCGGTGTACATGGCGTCGTGAAGGGCGTTGTGGTAGGAGAAACACTCCGGGATCTGACAGTATTCCACCGCCCACCACAAAGCGATGTTCTGCATGGTGCCAAGCGTAAGGGAAAAAGCAGTCTGAAGATCGAAAATCCCTTTGGGCTGTAAAGGCGGGAGGTCCCAGTAGCGGGCATTTTGTTCCAATGTGTCGAAATCGTCGGCTCCCCAGGCGGCAAATTCACAGTCTTCTCCGCACCACTGGAGAAAATGGCGGTATGCGCTGGGAAAATCCAGGGTGGAGGCCAGAGAGGCATTGATCTCCGGCAGGGCTTTGGCGGTACGGTTGAGGCGGCGGTGGACCTTGGGCCTGATAAAAAGGGAGAGAGTGTCCACGATCCTGCCGCCGGGGCGGTCCAGGCGGACTGCGCCGATCTGTAAGATTTCGTCCAGGGGCGTCTTGTCATAGCCACGATTCCACTCCAGATCCAAAACAATCAAAGCCTCTCCTCCTTCTCTGCATACTATATAGGACGATAACACATCCTTGGCACTCCGTCAACATAAAGCAGGGAATTTACACCGTTTGGCAGGCAAAACGAGAGTTCTCCCTTGCAAATTCCAGCAACCTGCGGTATACTCCCTTTGTCTCAGCTTTTTTGCGGGACAAATTTGCGCTGCATCCATCTTGTTGGAGCGGCAGCAGGAGGAATTGAATATGGTAAAGGCAAAGGCAAATCTCACCTATTTTGTGGAACTGGCACTGCTTGTGGGCATCCTGCTGATGATGAACATCACAGGCCTGGCCATGATCCCGCTGCCCGGACAGTATGCGTCTATTATGACGGTGCCGGTAGCAGTGGGAGCCATGATGCTGGGCCCAATGGCCGGCGGTGTGCTGGGCGGTATGATGGGCTGCATCAGCTTTTATACGGCCATTAAAACAGGCTTCAGTACCATGTTTTTGGCTGGCTACACCGGCGGCTCCGTGGTGCTGCTGAGCTTTCTCAACACCATCCCCACCCGTATCCTTATGGGCGTGTGCGTGGGCTGGCTTTTCCGGGCTGTCTATAAAATGGACCGAAGCAAGACCATTTCCTACTACATCGGCGGGCTGGCGGCCCCGGTTCTGAACACCTTGTTTTACATGACGGTGCTGGTTCTGCTTTTCTTGAACGCACCTACCCTCCAGAACCTGCTGGGGGAGGAGCTGATGGCCAAATTCCAGGACAATATCCTGCTGTTTGTGGCTGCTTATGTGGGCATCCAGGCTGTGCTTGAATGGGTGGTGGGCTGCGTCATCAGCGGCACCATCTGCAAGGCCCTGCGGGTCGTTATAAAGCAGTAAGGAGACAGAGGATATGAAAGAGATCGGAATTATGGAGGTAGGAGGCTTTCGGGTTGGCCATGCCCAGAACTTTGAAGCGGCTACCGGATGTACAGTGATCCTCTGTGACCGAATGAGTCCTGCCGGCCTGGATGTGAGGGGCGGTGGGCCCGCCTCCCGGGAATCCCAGATCCTCAGTCCCGTAGCTGCCGCCGAAGGGATCAATGCGGTACTCCTGGCGGGAGGCAGCGCCTTTGGTCTGGATGCCGCCGGCGGCGTACAGCGGTATCTGGAGGAGCGGGATATCGGCTTTGATGTAGGCGTAACGAAGGTCCCGCTGGTGAGCCAGTCAGGCCTTTTTGACATGAATGTGGGCAGAAAGGATGTGCGGCCCACCGCTGAAATGGCCTATGCGGCCTGTGAAAACGCCTCCTACGAGGCCCCTGAGCTGGGCAATGTGGGAGCGGGCACTGGATGCTCCGTGGGAAAATACCGGGGCATGGACCGGGCCATGAAGTCCGGGTTTGGAACCTGTGCCGTTCAGGCCGGGAACCTCAAGGTAGGGGCGCTGGTGGCGGTGAACGCCCTGGGGGATGTGTATGGCCCCGAAGGGAAGCCGGTAGCCGGCCTTCTGAACGAGGAAAAGACAGGGTTGTCCTGCACACTGGAGGAAATGTTTTCCGATGTAACGCTGGCGGAGAATCTGTTTGCCGGGAATACTACCCTTGGTGTGGTGGTGACCAATGCCAGATTTCAAAAGACCCAGCTTTGTAAGATCGCCGGCATGACCCATAACGGATATGCTCGGGCTATCCGTCCGGTGCATACAACGGTCGATGGGGACAGCATTTATGCCCTGTCTGTGGGAGATGCTCCCGGAGATGTGAATGTTGTGGGAGCTTTGGCGGCCAAGGCCATGGAGATGGCAATTTTAAGGGCGGTCCGTGCCGCAAAGAGTGCCTATGGTCTTGTGGGCTGGGATACCCTATATGGAGAAT
>CALWOR010000129.1 GCA_944383205.1 uncultured Oscillospiraceae bacterium
TCCGAGCAGATCTCCCTGGCCTCCAAGGAGGCCAGCGGCACCGGCAACATGAAGTTCATGGCCAACGGGGCGGTGACCCTGGGCACCATGGACGGGGCCAATGTGGAGATCGCCCAGCTGGTGGGGGAGGAGAACATCTACACCTTTGGGGCATCCAGCGACCAGGTCATCTCCCTGTATCAGGGCAGCGAGCCGGACGGCCGGAGCTACCGCCCTCTGGACTATTACCACCGCCCTGGTGTGGAGCGGCTGGTGGACTTCCTGGTGTCTCCGGAGCTGCTGTCCATCGGCGACCCGGCCAGCCTGTCCGCCCTGTGGTACGACATGAAGACAAAAGACTGGTTCATGGCGCTGCTGGATGTGGAGGAGTACATCGCCGTGAAGGAGCGGGCCATCCAGGACTACGGGAACCGCCTGGCCTGGGCCAGGAAGATGCTGGTAAACATTGCGAAGTCGGGATACTTCTCCTCTGACCGCACCATCCGCCAGTATAACGAGGATATCTGGCATCTGAAATAAACCGCAATCTTTGCCCCCTTCAGCGGGAAAACCTCTGGAGGGGGCGATTTTTGTCTACTTTTCCGCAAAAAAAGGCTATCTTTTTCCCGGTGGCTATGATAATATGTTTTCCGAACGATTTTGACCATACAAAAAGGAGCAGGCTATGATCACCGTTACTGATTTGAGTTTGAACTACAGCGGCACTCCGCTGTTTTCCCATGTGGACCTGCAGTTTCTCCGGGGCAACTGCTACGGCATCATCGGCGCCAACGGCGCAGGCAAATCCACCTTTTTGAAGATCCTCTCCGGGGAGCTGGACTCCACCTCGGGCGAGGTGAGCATCCTCCCCAACATCCGTATGTCAGTGCTGAAGCAGGACCAGAACGCCTATGACGCCTACAATGTGATGGACACGGTCATCATGGGCAACCAGCGTCTCTATGACATCGGCAAGGAGAAGGAGGCCCTCTACGCCAAGGAGGAAATGACCGACGAGGACGGGCTTCTGGCCTGCCAGCTGGAGGAAGAGTATGCCGAGCTGGGAGGCTGGGAGGCTGAGAGCGACGCCAGCCGCATCCTCCAGGGCCTTGGCATCGGCACGGAGCTTCACTATAACGACATGGCCACCCTGGATGCCCGTCTGAAGGTGAAGGTGCTGCTGGCCCAGGCCCTGTTCGGCAACCCTGATTTGCTGATGATGGACGAGCCCACCAACAACCTGGACATCGACGCGGTGAACTGGCTGGAGGATTTCCTGCTGGACTTTGAGGGCACCGTCATTGTGGTGTCCCATGACCGCCACTTCCTGAACACCGTGTGTACCCACATTGTGGACATCGATTACGGCAAGATCAAGATGTATGTGGGCAACTACGACTTCTGGTATGAGTCCTCCCAGCTGGTGCAGCAGCTCATCAAGAATCAGAACAAGCGAAACGAAGAGAAGATCAAGGAATTGCAGGACTTTATCTCCCGTTTCTCCGCCAACAAGTCCAAGAGCAAGCAGGCCACTGCCAGAAGAAAGCTTCTGGACAAGCTTACCGTGGAGGAGATGCCCGCCTCCTCCCGCCGCTACCCCTGGGTGGGCTTCTCCCCCGACCGGGAGGTGGGCAAGGATATCCTCTTCGTCACCGATGTGTCCAAGACCATTGACGGGGTGAAGGTGCTGGACAAGGTGTCCTTCATTGTAGGCCACGACGAGAAGATCGCCTTTGTGGGCGACAACGAAAATGCCCACACTGCCCTCTTCAAGATCCTGGCGGGAGAGATGGAGCCCGATGAGGGTACCGTGAAGTGGGGACAGACCGCCACCTTCTCCTATTTCCCCAAGGATAACACCCCTTATTTCCAGGATAACGACGACAATCTGGTCCAGTGGCTGCGTCAGTTCTCCCCCGACCCTCAGGAGCAGTATCTCCGGGGATTCCTGGGACGGATGCTCTTCTCCGGGGACGAGGTGTATAAACCTGTCAAGGTTCTCTCCGGTGGTGAGAAGGTGCGGTGCATGCTCTCCCGGATGATGCTCTCCGGGGCCAATGTGCTGATGCTGGATCAGCCCACCAACCACCTGGACCTGGAGTCCATTGCCGCCCTCAACAAGGGCCTGGAGGCGGTGAAATGCAATGTGTTGGTGGCCTCCCACGACCATCAGCTTATTCAGACCGTGTGTAATCGGGTCTTTGATTTTACCGCTGAGGGTAAACTGATTGACCGGAAGATGACCTACGACGAATATTTGGAGAGCCAGAAAGAGACAAACTAAGAAAAACGGCCAGCCGCGGCAAGAAAGCGGCTGGCCGTTTTTGGCTAAAAGAGGGAAAAATCAGGAAAGCGGTTGACGAAAAAAATGTTTTAATTATAATGAAAATGGAAACATTTCGAGATATATCAATGAAATGCGGGATTGCCGCAGAAGGGAATTAGGAAGGTATGGGTATTACAGACATATTGGCCCTGCTGGGCGGACTTGCACTGTTCCTCCATGGAATGCAGATGATGAGCTCCGGCCTGGAGGCTGCCGCCGGCAACCGGATGAAAAACATCCTGGAAAAGCTGACCGCCAACCGCTTTTTGGGCGTGCTGGTGGGCGCGGCCATTACCGCAGTCATTCAGTCCTCCTCCGCCACTACCGTCATGGTGGTGGGATTTGTCAACGCGGGTATGATGACCTTGAATCAGGCAGTGTGGATCATCATGGGCGCCAACATTGGTACCACAGTCACCGGACTGCTCATCGCCCTGGATGTGGGGGAGCTTGCCCCCTTCTTTGCCTTTATCGGCGTGGCGCTGATGGTCTTTGTAAAAGATCCCAAGCTGCAGCATATCGGTCAGATCCTGGCAGGTCTGGGCGTGCTGTTCCTGGGCATGGGCATGATGAGCGACGCCATGGTCCCCCTGCGGGAGTCCGAGAGCTTTATCAGCCTGATGTCCACCTTCTCCAATCCCATTCTGGGTATCCTGGCCGGCGCCGGTTTTACTGCCATCATCCAGTCCTCTTCCGCCTCGGTTGGTATTCTTCAGGCCCTGGCCAACAGCGGAGTGATTGGGCTGTCCAGCGCGGTGTTTGTTCTGTTTGGCCAGAATATCGGCACCTGTATTACTGCCGTGCTGGCCTCCATCGGGACCAACCGTAACGCCAAGCGGACTACTATCATTCACCTGATGTTCAATATCATCGGTACCATTATCTTTACCATTCTGTTTTTGCTTTTCCCCATCGCCCTGGTGATCGATGGCACTCTGGTGCTTCAGGGCGGCTTGGGCAGCTTTCTCTCCAATGTGCTTCCCGGCACTCCCGCCGGTCAGATCGCCCTGGTCCACACCAGCTTTAATATCCTGACCACTCTGCTGCTGCTGCCTCTTGGCAATTACCTGGCCAAACTGACTGTGCGGATCCTGCCCGAGCATGTTCAGGAGCATGAGGAAGGTGGCACCATGCGCCTGGAATATCTTGCTCCTGTCTCTGCCAGCGGCAAGGAGGGCGGCCTGGGCCTGTCCGCTATTGTGGTGGATCAGCTGCGCAATGAGCTGCACCGGATGCTGGATATGGCCCGGGACAATGTGGAGGCCGGATTTGAAGCCGTGCTTGCCCGGGATCCGGGCAAGCTGGAGGATGTGGAGCAGCGGGAGGAGTATATCGATTTTCTAAACCGTGAGATCTCCCGGTATGTGTCCCACCTCATTTCCATTGAGACCAATGAGCAGGATTCCAGAGTGGTCAGCAGTTTCTTTACCATCTCTGGCAATATCGAGCGAATCGGCGACCACGCCGATAACCTGGCCGGCTATACCAAGATGCTGGTGGCCAAAAATATCAAGCTCTCTCCCATTGCCCAAAAAGAGGTGGAGAAGATGCGGGATGTGTCGCTGGAGGCGGTGACCACCCTGTTGGACCGCCAGGCTGGAGGCCCCGAGTGGCTGGTGGATGTGGCCCAGATCGAGCAGAAGATCGACGATATGACTGACGAATACCGCCGCAGTCAGCTGATCCGCATGAGGGACGGGGTCTGTTCCGACGAGGCCTGTATCCTCTACTCTGAGCTGCTCACCGACTTTGAGAGAATCGGCGACCATGTGCTGAATATTGCTCAGGAGCTGACCAAGGCAAGGACCAGCCTTTATTAAGAAAATAAATGTGCAGACAGTGCCGCCGGCAGATCCGGCGGCACTGTTTATCTTGGGCGGGACTTGACGAAACCGACCCAGGGCGCTATGATTTGGAAGAAGTAATAGGAGGGATAGTTCATGACCTATCAGGAAGTATTGGAGAATGCCCGTACCTGCAGCGGCCCCCACTGTAAAGCCTGTCCGGTGTGCAACGGCCGGGCCTGCAGCAACATTATGCCTGGTCCCGGCGCCAAGGGGAGCGGGACGGTGGCTATTCGGAACTATGAGGCCTGGCAGGATGTGTGCCTTAACATGGATACCATCTGCTCCAACGGCCCTGTTGACACTCGGTTTACCATGTTTGGACAGACCTATGACCTGCCGGTGTTTGCCGGGCCGGTGGGAGCGGTGAAGCTCCACTATGGGGAAAAGTTTACCGATCAGGAGTACAATGACATTCTGGTGCCCGCCTGTGCCAAGGCTGGGATTGCCGCCTTTACCGGGGATGGCACCGACCCTGGGGTTTTTGCCGCTGCCGCCAGGGCCATTGGCGAAAATGGCGGGAAGGGGATTCCCACCGTGAAGCCCTGGGATCGGGACACCCTGTTTGCCAAGCTGGACGCGGCCAAGGCCTCGGGGGCGCAGATGTTTGCCATGGACATTGACGCGGCGGGACTGCCCTTCCTGAAGGGACTCAATCCCCCTGCCGGCTCCAAGACCGTAAGCGAGCTGCGGGAGATCGTCGAGTATGCCAAGGTCCCCTTTATCATCAAAGGGATCATGACCGTAAAAGGCGCGAAAAAAGCTCTGGAAGCCGGAGCGGCGGGAATTGTGGTGTCTAACCACGGCGGCCGTGTCCAGGACGGTGTTCCCGCAACTGCCGAAGTCCTTCCGGCGATTGCAGAGGCGGTGAAGGGGCGTATGCCCATTCTGGTGGACGGCGGTCTGAGAAATGGTGTGGACATCTGTAAGGCGCTGGCCCTGGGGGCAGATGCCTGTATTCTGGCCCGGCCCTATGTGACCGCCGTGTACGGTGGCGGAGAGGAGGGCGTACAGGTCCTGACCCAGAAGCTGAAAGGGGAGCTTCAGGATACCATGGCCATGTGCGGGGTCCATTCCCTGGCAGAGATCAGCCGGGATATGATCTTCTGATAGAAAAAGGCCCCGGCTTCTGATGGAGCCGGGGCCTTTACAGCATAATAAAATCCCGGCTGTTTTCTGGAACGGCCGGGATTTCAGCATATCTTAGTCGGTCACATAGGGCAGCAGGGCGATCTGACGGGCACGCTTGATGGCCTCGGTCAGCTGGCGCTGATGCATGGCGCAGGTGCCGGT
>CALWOR010000130.1 GCA_944383205.1 uncultured Oscillospiraceae bacterium
ACGGAGAAAAAGAAAAAATTTACCCGCCGCACCACCTGGGGCCGTTTTTTGAACTTATTGGAAAAGATTGGCTTCCTGGAGCTGGTGCCATACGGCGTTGTGCTGTTTATTGTGCTGGTCCTGGTGGTCTTTGAGCCACACATGTCGGGTACAATCCTCATTATGGTGGGGGCCGCGTCGGTGCTGTTCGTCTCTGGCATCAACCTGGGCTGGTTCATCGGCCTGGGCAGCCTGGCAGTGCTGGGGCTGGCGGTGATCATCAACTTCACCGGCTACATGACCCGGAAAATGAACCTGTGGCTGGACCCCTGGTCCTACCCCCAGGAGGGCGGCTACCAGATCATCCAGTCCCTGCTGTCCATCGCCTCGGGAGGGCTGCTGGGCAAGGGCCTTGGAAACAGCATCCAGAAGTTCAACTACCTGCCCGAGCCGGAAAATGATATGATCTTCTCCATCGTGGTGGAGGAGCTGGGGCTTCTGGGGGGCGGACTGGTGCTGCTGCTGTTCGCCCTGCTCATCCTCCGGGGCTACTGGCTGGCCCTCCACGCCCGGGATAAATTCGGCACCCTCGTGGTGGTGGGCATCACCACCCTGCTGGCCGCCCAGGTGTTTCTGAACATCGGCGTGGTGACCAACATGATCCCCAACACCGGCATCTCCCTGCCCTTCTTCAGCTATGGCGGTACGGCACTGATGATCCAGCTGGCCCAGATGGGCATTATATTGAGTGTCTCCAGGCAGATCCCCGCACCAAAGAAAGATTAAATTCACAACTGAGGTGTTGATATGAATATTCTCTTTACCTGCGGCGGCACCGCCGGCCATGTGAACCCCGCAGTGGCTCTTGCCCGGGTGTTTCAGGAGAAGCATCCCGGCTGCCGGGTGCTCTTTGTGGGAGCCGACGGCGGCATGGAAAATAAACTGGTGCCCAAGGAGGGGTATCAGATCCGTTCGGTGACCATCACCAACTTCCGCCGCTCCTTTGCTCCCGGGGACATTGTCCATAACCTGGGCACCCTGGTGAACATGCAGCGCTCCAAGGGCCAGGCCAAGGCCATTCTGGATGAGTTCAGACCCGACCTGGTGGTGGGCACCGGAGGCTACGCCTCCTACCCCGTGGTGAACGAGGCCGCCCACCGGGGAATCCCCACCGCCGTCCACGAGTCCAACGCCGTCCCCGGCCTGACCACCAAGGCCCTGTCCCGGGTGGTGGACCGGGTGATGGTGGGCTTTGAGGAGAGCCGCAGCCACTACGACGACCCCTCCAAGGTGGTGGTCACCGGTACCCCTGTCCGGGGGGACTTTTTCCGCTATACCAGGGAGGAGGCCCGGGCCAAGCTGGGTTTCACCGACGAGCGGCCCCTGCTGCTGTCCTACTGGGGCTCTCTGGGGGCTGAGGTCATGAACCAGAAGATGGTGGACTTCATCGCCAAGGAGTGCTATGAAGGGGCCCCCTGGCGGCATATCCACGGCGCCGGACGGGATTTTCCCTGGATGCAGGAGGAGCTGCTGCGCCGGGGCCTTCAGTTGGGGGACAACGGAGTGGAGGTCCGGGAATATATCTACGACATGCCCCTGGTGATGGCCGCCGCCGACCTGGTACTGTGCCGGGCGGGGGCCTCCACCATCTCTGAGATCACCGCCATCGCCAAGCCGGCGGTGCTGGTACCCTCTCCCAATGTCACTGCCAACCACCAGGAGAAGAACGCCCGGGTCCTTTCCGACCAGGGGGCGGCAGTCCTCCTGCGGGAGAAGGACTGTGTGGAGAACACCCTCTATGACGAGGCCGCCCTCCTCCTGCGGGAGAAGGACCGCCGGGAGAGGATGATCCGTGCCCTGAAGGATATGGCTGTGCCCAATGCCGGCGAGAAGATCTATGAGACCCTGATGGGAATTATGAAATAAGCACTCCTTTCGTAGTGGACTCCAGGCCACCACGGCCCCGGCGCGCCTTGGCCCAACTCAGGGACCGTCAACCTCCGCCATGCCAGCGGCAGCGGCGCGGGCCTGAGCGGTGTCCCGCCGCGACGCGCCGGCGAGAGCGGTCTGAACCCCGGAGGCGGGAAAGGAAGGCATTGGAAACCTCGGTTTCCAACCGGCGTTTTGCCCACTTTGCCGCTGTTGGCAAAGTGGGTCGCCCCGGGGGGCGAAATATCCTAACCCCGCCGCAGCGGAAAACCGCCCTGCGCACCAAGGCTCCATCTCTGACATAGGATAGCCCAAATCCATACGATTTGGAGGCTATCCCATGAGTTATTACGAAATTCAGGGGGGACGGCCCCTGGAGGGCCGCCTCACCGTGCAGGGGGCAAAAAACAGCGTGCTGCCCATTCTGGCCGCCGCCCTGCTGGCCCCGGGGGAGGGCGTCATTGAAAACTGCCCCGACCTGTCCGATGTGTCCACCACCCTGGACATCCTGCGCCTGCTGGGCTGTCGGGCACAGCGGGAGGGGGACAAGGTCACCATCGACGCCACGGCCCTGGGCCGCTGCGCCATCCCGGAGAGTCTGATGCGGGAGATGCGCTCCTCGGTGATCTTTTTGGGCGCGCTGCTGGCCAGGCTGGGGGAGGCGGAGCTCTTTTACCCCGGGGGCTGTCAGCTGGGTCCCCGGCCCATTGATCTGCACCTGGCCGCCCTGCGGACCCTGGGGGCGGAGATTTTGGAGGATCAGGGCTGTCTGTGCTGCCGCCGGAGCCGGAAGGGGCTGCGGGGCAGGGAGATCTGCCTGTCCATGCCCAGTGTGGGGGCCACGGAAAACGCCATGCTGGCCGCCTGCGGCTGTGGGGGGACCACCACCATTGTGGGTGCCGCCCGGGAGCCGGAGATCGTGGACCTTCAGAATTTCCTCCGCTCCATGGGGGCCCGGATACAGGGAGCGGGCAGCAGCCTGATCACCGTAGAGGGGGGCGCCCCCCTCCATCCCGCCCGATACCGGGTAATGGGGGACCGGATGGCCGCCGCCACTTACCTGTGCGCCGCCGCGGCGGCCACGGGGGATGTGGAGCTGACAGGGGCGGAAGGGGACACCCTCACCGCCGTGCTCTCCTGTCTGGAGCAGGCCGGCTGTGAGATACATAGGGGGGAGAACCTCATTGCCCTTCGCTGCCGGGGACCCCTCAGGGGCATCCCGCCGGTGCGCACCGCCCCCTATCCCGGCTTTCCCACCGACGCCCAGGCGGTTTTGATGGCCGCTCTGGCGGGGGGCGAGGGGAGCACCATGTTTGTGGAAAATATGTTTGAAAGCCGCTACGGCCATGTGGACGAACTGCGCCGCATGGGGGCGGAGATCCAGATAGACGGCCGGGTGGCACTGGTCACCGGAGTGGGAAGACTCCGGGGAGCCGCCCTGCGGGGCACCGACCTGCGGGGCGCCGCCGCCCTGGCGGTGGCCGCCCTGGGGGCGGAGGGGGTGAGCACCCTGTCCCAGCTGCGCCACATACGCCGGGGCTATGAACACTTTCCGGAAAATCTCCGCTCTCTGGGGGCGGAGATCCGGGAGCTGCCCTGAGAGAACACCGCCGGAGAACGCCGGCGGGAAAATGAGGAGATCACATGGCAAGAAGAAGCAGCCGCAGCAGAAAGCGCAGACGAAACAGGGGCCGGTTCGGGCTGCTGTTCAAGGTGCTTTGCCTGCTGGCTCTGGTCGTGGCCCTGACGGCGGGGGCCACCGTCTTTTTCCGGGTGGAGCAGGTGGTAGTCACCGGCAACAGCCGCTACACCCAGGAGGAGATCGTGGAGGTCACCGGCATCCAGCAGGGTGACAACCTATATGGATGGAACAAGTTCGCCATTGCCCAGCGCCTGCGGGAGACCCTGCCCTATATCGGCGAGGTGTCCATCCGCCGGGCTCTGCCCAGCACGGTCATCATCACGGTGGTGGAGTGGGACGCGGTGGCAAGGGTGGAGCCTCCCACCGCCCAGGAGCTGCTGGAGCTTCAGGGGGAGCTGGACGAGGAGACCGGGGAGAGCGGGGACGCCTCTTCCGGAGATACCTCCGGGGACACCTCTGCCCCGGAGAGCGGGGTCACCGATGTGACCGCCGTGGCCCAGCAGCCCTGGCTCATCAGCGTGAAGGGAAAGCTGCTGGAGCAGGCCGCGGGCAGCGGCAGCGCCATCTCGGTCACCGGCCTTGCGGCCCTGGTGCCCCAGGCGGGCACCCCTCTGGCGGTGCCCCAGTCCCAGCAGGCCAGGCTGGACGCCCTGCTCTCCCTGTTGGGGGCGATGGACGAGGCGGGGATGACGGAGGATTTCTCCTCCATCGCCCTGGGCTCCACCCAGATGGAGCTGAGGTACCTGGAGCGGTACACGGTGAAGCTGGAGCTGGGGGCGGATTTCTCCTATGAGCTCCAGGTGATTTCCACCGTCCGGGAGGACATTGAGCAGAAGCACGGCCCCGAGGCTTCGGGGACCATGGACCTGACCCAGGAGGACTATCAGGTGGTCTATTCCCCGGGCTGAGAGAGGGGGAGAGGCCGGGTTTGGCGAAGCCCCCCCTTTCCTGGCGCAAACTGGGAAAAACAGGGGGAGAAAATCGCGGAAAGTTTGGCCCGGGGCAGGATTTCCTCTTGACCAACGCTGGAAACCGCGATACAATGAGGTAACTAAATCTTGATTTTCTGCGGGGCGGCCACACAACACCTTGGTGCGCGGACCGCCTCAGTTTACATAGGACAATAGGAGGAACAGCCATGGCGTTCGGGTTGGATATGGGACCGGATAATGTAGTCAATATTAAGGTGATCGGTGTAGGCGGAGGCGGCAACAATGTGGTCAACCGCATGGTGCGCACCGGGACCAAGGGCGTGGAGTTCATCGCCGTCAATACCGATAAGCAGGCGCTGTCCATTTCCGCCGCCACCCAGAAGATCCAGATCGGCGAGAAGCTGACCAACGGACAGGGCGCCGGCTCCGACCCCGAGGTGGGCCGCAAGAGCGCCGAGGAGAACCGCACCCAGATCTCCAAGGCCCTGGAGGAGGCCGATATGGTCTTCATCACCGCCGGCATGGGCGGCGGCACCGGCACCGGCGCGGCCCCCATCGTGGCCGACATCGCCAAGGAGCTGGGCGTACTCACCGTAGGCGTGGTGACAAAGCCCTTCCGCTTTGAGGGCATGCGCCGGATGAAGCAGGCCGAGGGGGGCATTGCCGAGCTGCGCAACAAGGTGGACTCCCTGGTCATCATCCCCAACGAGCGGCTGAAGCTGGCCACCGACCAGAAGATCACCATGGTCAACGCCTTTGAGATCGCCGATGATGTGCTGCAGCAGGCGGTTCAGTCCATCTCTGATCTGATCAAAAACACCGGGTTCATCAACCTGGACTTTGCCGATGTGTCCGCCGTTATGAAGGACGCCGGCCGGGCCCACATGGGCGTGGGCCGTGCCGCGGGCAAGAACAAGGCCGA
>CALWOR010000131.1 GCA_944383205.1 uncultured Oscillospiraceae bacterium
CCCTCTACTACTGGTACGAGGGTGCCAGCCGGTACGAGACCGCCCCGGCGGACGCCTTCTCCTCCGATCTCAGCCAGCACATCCCAACCTATGAGACGGTGGTGGACATGGAGGAGGACTGGATCACCGACGCGGGCTATGAGACCCGTGGAGAGCTGCCCTGCGTCTATGTTCAGGTCCAGCTGCCCGACTCCCCGGTGGTCCAGCGCTACTGGGTCAGCGTGGACAGCGGTCTTCTGGTCTCCGCCGAGGCGGAGGAGGATGGGACGCTGGTCTACCGCATGACCGCCTACTCCCCCGCCCAGTCCCCCTGCCCCGCCGATGGAGAGTTTGCCCTCCCCGACGGGACGGTGCTCCACACTCCGGAGAGCCCGGCTACCCAGTCTGATCCTCTCCAAACCCCATGATGAGAACCAGGCCCAGGGCGATGACCAGATCCAGGTCGTCGCCCTCAGCCATAAGATAGAGCACAATGAGCAGCAGCAGGATGTCCCCGGTGTCCAGGTCCTCCAGGTGAAGGGCCCTCAGGGCCCGGGACAGCACCCCCGGCCCGCCCCCCGGCGAGAGGAGGGCGGACAGCCCCTCTCCCCCGGACAGGAAAGGGGGAAAGCGGGGCCCGCCGCCCCCTCCGGGGACGGGGGGCTTTTTCTCCTCCCCCGCTCTGACCCAGGTATACTCCTCCCGGGGTATGTATCGGTTATACACCCTCCCCCGTCCCCCTTTCTCCAAAGGCGGTGATGGCCGCCCGGACCACCCGTGTCATCCGGGCAATGCGGATGGCCCGGTCCAGTCTCCCCCGCCGCTCCTCCCGAAGGAAGGGGCGCAGGGCCTGGAGAAGGGCGGCGTTGCGGTCCTCGGTGCTCTGCACCTGGCGGATGACCTCCATTCCCGTTCGGATCATCCGGGGGTCGATCTGTCCCAGCAGGTCGGAGAGGTCGGCAAGGTCGGGAGGCGGACCGCTCCGGTCCCCGTGCTCCTCCTCACCGGAAGAGAGCACCGCCTCCCCCTCTCCCCGGCCCTCCTCCCCGGACAGGGAGCGGGCCAGGGTCATGATCTGCTCCATGGCCTGTGGGTTGCCCAGGATGGAATTCAGTTTTTCCTCAAATTCCGCCACCGCCCGCTCACCTCCCATCCGGGGCCTGTGTTATCCAAGTCCGGCCTTTTTGGCCTGGTCCCCGATCCGCTCCACCAGCCGCGCCCCCTCCTGGGACTTCATCAGCCGGTCCATCAGCTCCATAAACTGCTCCGGGCTTCCCTGGGCGGCCTGCTGGGCCGCCTGGCGCACCTGTCCCCCCTGGCGCCGGAGCAGCTCCATCAGCTGTCTGGCATCCTCGGAGCCGGCCAGGTCGGCGATGGCCCGGCGGTTTTTCAGCAGCTCCTCCGGGTTCATGCCCCCGGAACCTTGGGTCTGTTCCATCCCCATCCCTCCCAAACCGGGGACGGCGCCGCCGTCCCCTTGATCTAATCCAGTATATGCGCCCAGCGCCCGGAGGTGACTCCTTTGAAAATTCTTGTACTGTCCGACTCCCACCGGTCCATGTCCGGTATTTACCATGCCATCGACACCGAGAAGCCCGACCATGTGATCCACCTGGGAGATCTGATGGAGGATGCCGAGTACGCCTCCATGGTCTATCCCAAGCTGCCCATCTGCATGGTGCCCGGCAACTGCGACGGCTGGACCAGTGCCGAGGCCGTCAAACAGATCACGCTGGGCGGCAGGTCCATCCTTCTCTCCCACGGCCACCTGTGGGGGGTAAAAAGCGGCTATGACCGGGCCATCGCCCAGGCCAGGGCCGCCCGGGCGGACATTCTCCTCTTCGGCCACACCCATCAGGCCCTGTGCTGTCAGCTGGAGGACGGGCTGTGGATGCTGAACCCCGGCTCCAGCCGCTCCACCTACGGGCTTATCGAGCTGGAGGCAGGAGAGATCCGCTGCTCCACCCACCACCAGAGCTAGTTTCATTTTCCCGGAAAGGAGGTGACCGCCCTTGAAAAAGCTTCTCTATATTCTCTTCCACCGCTCGGTGTTTGTGGGCCTGTCCCTGCTGGCCCAGATCGCCACTTTGATGGTGATGGTGGTCACCTTCTCCGAGTACACCGACCTCATCTACTGGTGTCTCATCGCCATCAGCGTCATGGCCGCCCTGGCCATCATCGGCAGCCGTATGGAGCCGGGGTACAAGATCGCCTGGCTCATCCTCATCCTCCCCTTCCCCGTCTTCGGCGGGGCCTTCTACCTGATGGTGGGCGGCGGCGGCACCCCAAAGCGCACCCGCCGGCGGATGCAGGGGATGCTGAAAAAGACCGCCATGGCCCTCCGGGACGACTTCAAGGCCGACGACCTGCTCCCCCTGGGGGGAGACGCCGCCGGTCAGGCCACCTTCCTGGAGCGCCGGGCCGCCTGCCCCGCCTATACCAACACCGAGACCGAGTACTTCCCCCTTGGGGATGAGGCCTTCCCCCGGATGCTGGAGGAGCTGGAGAAGGCGGAGAAGTACATCTTCCTGGAGTACTTTATCATTGAGCCCGGGGTCTTCTGGGACAGCATTCTGGCCATTCTGGAGCGCAAGGCCGCCCAGGGCGTGGAGATCCGGGTCATCTACGACGACATGGGCTGTATGTTCACCCTCCCCCGGGACTATAATGAGATCCTCACCCGAAAGGGCATCCAGTGCCGGGTGTTCAACCGCTTCCTCCCCGTCATGTCCCTGCGTCTCAACAACCGGGACCACCGCAAGCTCATGATCATCGACGGAAAGGTGGGCTTCACCGGAGGCATCAACCTGGCCGACGAGTATATCAATGTGAAGCAGCGTTTCGGCCACTGGAAGGACAGCGCCATCCTCCTGGAGGGGGACGCGGTGTGGTCCATGACGGTGATGTTTTTGACCATGTGGGACCACATCGCCTCCTGGGACGAGGACTTTGACCGCTTCCGCCCCCCCGCCGCCCCGGTGCGGCCCTGGACGGGGTATGTCCAGCCCTATACCGACACCCCCCTGGACCGGGAAACGGTGGGGCAGGCTGTGTATCTCAACATGATCGCCAAGGCCAAAAAGTATATCTATATCACCACCCCCTATCTGGTCATTGATGTGGCCACCAACACGGCGCTGTGCAACGCCGCCAAGTCCGGGGTGGATGTGCGCCTCATCACCCCCCATATCCCTGACAAGCAATATGTTTTTCAGGTCACCCGGGCCCACTATCCCCCCCTGCTGGAGGCGGGGGTGAAGATCTACGAGTACACCCCCGGCTTCATCCACGCCAAAAACTTCGTGGTGGACGACCGCTTCGCCACCGTGGGGACGGTGAATCTGGACTACCGCAGCCTTTTCCTCCACTTTGAGGACGGCGTGTGGCTGTGCGAGGCCCCCTGTATCGAGGACATCCGCCGGGATTTTCTTGAGACCCTGAAGGTTTGCGAGCCCATCTCCCTGCGCCGGGCCAAGCATTTGAATATCCTCCTTCAGCTCTACCGGAGCGTACTGCGTGTGTTCGCGCCGCTGATGTAAAATCCTTCGATTCAGCGGCTGCGCCGCTGAATCGAGTAAGGCTGCACGAAAGACGGGACTCGTTTCCTTACGGAAAAGTCGCCCCGTCTTTCGCGAGAAGTGTTTTTGGGGTCGGCCAAGCCGCCCCAAAAACGGATTTCATTTTCTTCCGCCTCCTCCGGGCGGCGGAACTCCCTGCGGGAGGGCTTTTCCCCCCGCTCCAGGAAACCGGAACATAAGTTTGCCGCCCCGCGGGGCGGCAAATATTTTACTTCCGGCAGTTCTGGTTCCCGCAGCAGCTGTTTCCGGCGTTGGGCGGGAAGAACTCGCCCACGGGGAACTGGACCTTGCGGAACATCTCGCAGGGGTCCTCCTGACAGGGATCGTCACAGCCGCCGGTGCAGCTGCAGTCCTTGGTGGGGATGCAGTAGTCGTAGGCGGGGATCAGCAGCTGGGTGTCCCGCTCCATGCGGATGATGGAGAACTGGCCCAGGGTGACAAAGAGCCGGCGCTGGTCCCCGTTCATCACCAGCTCGTCGCCGAAGCAGGCGCTCACTCCCATGGGGATATCCACACAGGAGCAGTCGCAGGGCCGGCAGTGGCAGGTCTCCACCAGCTTCATGCTGAGGATCAGCGGGTCCACCGCCTCTACTATCCGCACCAAATAGGTAAAGCAATTAAAGTATATCCAAATCATCGAGCTTTTTCAGGATTATACGCACATTTCCGTCCTTATTAACACTAATATGGTCTATAATCCGCCGCAAGTCCATGTTGCTTACTGTCTCCAGCTCTAAAAACCGCTCAATTTCCTGCATGTACTGCTCCACAAAGTGCCCTGCGTTTTGCCGCACTTCAAGAGAATGCTCATATTGCCTCAAGTCATAATCCAGTTCTTCCAGTTCTTCAGCAATTAGTGCGGTCTTCTCTTTCAGCTCTGCCATCGTCATTACGTCATTGGCGTACATTTCCTGATATCGTTCTTTTTTTGCAAGCAATTCACCTTGTCTGCGCTCAATCCTGGCCTTATCATATGGATTTTTCTCGCCACCAGCCTGCCTCTCTACAGCAGCTAAAATACCAGCAATAAAACTATCCTTGTCATGGATCAGTGCGCCAAAATACGCTCTAATTTCAGCAAGCAAGTCCGCTTCTTCCAGCTTTATTGTGTTATCGCACCTCTCAGCGGTGAATTGGTCGTTTGTCGTACACTTCCAGTAAACGCGAGTCTTGACATAAGTATAATCCTTTCGGCAAAATGACCGCCCACAATGCTCACACTTGATAAGCGTGCTGAACAGATGCTTTGTACTGTACCTGGCACCTTTGAAGGGTTCTCCACAGTCATATTTTGTCCGCCGTTCTTCTAACTGTTTCTGAGCCTTAGCAAATACCTCAGGTGTAATAATAGCCCATTCTGGCCGCTCATGGTGGAAGTGCTCTTCTTGCGGTATATGAATCTGCTTCCCTGTCAGGTAATCTTCAATCTCATATTTATGATTGACATAATGCCCACAGTAGATTGGATTTGTCAGGACACGCCGAACTCCACGCGGGTTCCAATCGCAGTGAAATTTGGTTTTTCGCTGTTGCTGATTGAGCCGTAGACTAATTGTACGACACCCAAGCCCTTCTTTGAGATAAAGCCGGTAGATTTCCCGTACTGTTTGCGCTTCTTGGTAGTTGATTTTTAACGTGAAATTGTCAATACGGTCATAGCCAAAAATCCGTTGAGGAACTCTGCCTTTCTGTGCATTGATTTTCTTGCCGAACTTTACGCGCTTAGATAGATTGGCGCTTTCTTCCTGCGCCATAGCACCGAAAATAGTAAGTACAAACTCCGATTCGCCTAAGCTTTCCATGTTCGCTGTGATAAACAAGGTATTGATACCTAACTCAAACTT
>CALWOR010000132.1 GCA_944383205.1 uncultured Oscillospiraceae bacterium
TCCGCCTCAGAGACGGTCATGCCGGTGACCCTGGGAGTGGTCACATCCACGGCGGCGGACTCCTCGGCGGAATATTCCTTCTCCACACCCAGGTAGTCCAGCATATCGGCCAGCATGGGGCCGGCGGTCTTGGCGGACATGTTGCCGCCGCTGATATACACGCCGGTGGTGCACCAGTTGCTCCCCTCATAGGTCTGCTCAGGCTTGTCAAAGGCCAGCAGAACCACCAGCTCCGGATCGTCCGCCGGAGCGAAGCCGATGAAGGAGACGATGATGCGGCTCCTGTCCCCCGTCTCCGAAGAGCCGGTCTTGCCGCCGATGCGGTAGCCCGCCTGATAGGCGTTGTGGCCCGAGCCCTCGGGGTCGTTGACCACCGTCTCCAGAATGGCGGTGGCCCGGCGGCTGGTCTGCTCGCTGATGACCTGGCGCACCACGGTGGGCTCGGTGTTCTGGATCACATTGCCGTTCTGGTCGGTGACGCTCTTGACAATGTAGGGCTGCATGAGCTTGCCGCCGTTGATGACGGCGGAGAAGGCGGTGATCTGCTGAATGGGGGTGGTGGTGAAGCGCTGACCGAAGGAGGCCACCGCCAGGTCCACATTGGTCATGGCGTCTCCCCAGTTGAGGCCCTTCCCCTCATCGGGCAGGTCCACCCCGGTCATTTCCGTGTAGCCGAAGGCCTGGAAATATTTATAGAACCGCTCCACCCCCAGCCGCTGGCCGATGGCAATAAAGGCGGGGTTGCAGGAGTTCTGCACCGCTTCGGCCAGGGTCTGGGTGCCGTGGCCGTCCCGGTCGGAGCAGCGGATGATGTTGGGGTAGCCCTCCACCTTCACGCCGCCGGTGCAGGTAAAGGTGTCGCTCTCGCTCACCAGTCCCTCCTCCAGGGCCATGGACAGCACAATGGCCTTGAAGGTGGAGCCGGGCTCGTAGGTGTCGTTCACCGCCTTGCTGCGCCACTGGGACATCACCGTCTGGTTATAGGCCTGGCCCTGGGCCTGGGACCGCAGCTCCTCATCGGTGAGGTTTTCGGTGTTGTTGGCCTTGAGCTGCTGGTAGATGGTCTCAGCGTTGGTGTCGATGGAGGCGTTCAGGATCTCATCGGTGATGAGGGAGTAGTTGTTGGGGTCAAAGTCCGGGGAGCTGGCAATGGCCAGGATCTCTCCGGTCTGGGGATTCATGGCAATGCCGAAGGCCCCGTTCAGCACGGCATAGTCCTTGATGCCCTCCTCGATGGCCTTCTCCAGGTAGGACTGGATGGTGGCGTCGATGGTCAGGGTCACATCATAGCCGTTCTGAGCGTCGATATACTCGGAGTAGGTGTTGAACATCTCCACCCCGTTGCCCGTCTTGGTGGTGACCACCCGCCCGGCGGTGCCCTCCAGCAGGTCGTCGTACCAGGCCTCGATGCCGTAGGCGCCCCCCTCGGCATTGACAAAGCCCAGTGCCTGGGCGGCCAGGCCGGAGTAGGGGTAGTAGCGCTTGGTGCCGGGAATGAGATAGAGGTAGGCGGAGGTCTTGTTCTCGGCGATATATTCCCGGATGGCCTCGGCGTCCTCCTCCTCGATATTGGTCTTGACCTCCCGGTAGGAGTACTTGGTGGCATGGATCTGGGTATCCAGCTTCTCCTCATCCAGGCCGGGGATCAGGGCCATGATGTCCTGCTTCACCTGCTCCTGCTTGGCGGCCAGAGCGGCCTCATAGAGGGAGTCGCTGAGCTCGTTGCCCTCCTCGTCCTCGGTGTCCACACTTTTCACCAGGTCGTTGGGCGAGAGGATCAGGTTGTATACAGTGGCCGACATGGCCATCACATTGCCGTTGCGGTCATAGATGTTTCCCCGGGAGGCGGAGACCGTCATGTCCAGGGTCTGCTGGTTGCTGGCCTTCAGCTGGTACTCGTCATGGTGGAGGATGGCGATGTCCCACAGCTTCCACCCCAGCGGGATAAACATGAGCACGCCGCACACCGCCATCATGAACACGGTGCGGCGGAAAATGGTCCGTTTGGAATGGGTCCCCCGGGTACCGGCGGCGGGGTTCTCCCTCCGCTGCCCCTCTCTCCGGTCATAGTCCTTTGGCATTGCTGCGATCCCTCCTTGGGAATATGGCAAAAAGCCCCTCTCTTGCTCCTCCGACTTCCAACTTAAAGGAGCAAGAGAGGAACTTTTTTCGCCCCTTGTTTCTCTCTTTGGTTGGGCCTTCGGCCCTTTTCCTGTTATCTATATGGCGTGCTCAGCGGAAATATTCCACCATGCCGCCCAGCACCCGTCCGGCGCCCTCCAGCAGTCCCATAAACCCGCCGGAGCTCTCCTCACCATAGATGGTGACGGCGTCGGGCTCGGACAGGTCAATATACACCACCTGATCATTGGTGGGACGGACCATCTCGCTGCCCACGGCGGCCTGGAGCTTGTCCATGTCAAAGACCTTCTCATACTGGGCGGTGAGGGTGGCGCTCTCCGTCTGCAGGTCGCTGAGCTCACTGCGCAGAGAGACCATCTGGTCGTTGGCCACGGCCAGCTGGGCATAGCTCATGATGAGCATCACGGCAAACATCGCCACTGCCAGAAATCCCACCACCGCAAAGGGAGCCACCTGACCGGCCTGGCGCACCTGGGCCTGGGTCCGGACCAGGGCGCGCCTGCGCACCAGCGGACGCTGGCGGGGACGGGGCGCGGGCTGGTAGACCTCCTCCTGCCGCCGGGGTACCCGTACGGCGGAGCCGTCATAGGCGGGGGCGTAGGCCACGCTGCCATAGGTGTTGTATGCGGTTGTGGTCCGGCGGCGAGAAGCAGCCATGGCACTCAACTCCTTTTCATCCGTTCATCCTTTTAAGATCCAATTCCTTCAGCTTCTCCGCCACCCTCAGCTTGGCGCTGCGGGCGCGGGGATTTTCCTCCAGCTCCCGTTCTCCGGGAACAATGGGCTTTTTGTTCACCAGCCTGATGTCCGGGGTCTTCCCGCACACACACACGGGAAAGTCCGGGGGGCAGGTGCAGCCCCTGGCAAAGTCCGCAAATCCCGTCTTCACGATCCGGTCCTCCAGAGAGTGGAAGGTGATGACGGCCAGCCGTCCGCCCTTGTTGAGCCGGGGCACCGCCCGCTCCAGCATCCGCTCCACCGACCCCAACTCGTCGTTGACGGCGATGCGGATGGCCTGGAAGCTGCGCTTGGCCGGGTGCTGCTTTTCCTTCAGCGCCCTGGCGGGCATGGCGCTTTTGATGATGTCCACCAGCTCCAGAGTGGTCTCGATGGGCTTTTCCTCCCGGCGGCGGAGGATGGCGGCGGCAATCTGAGGCGCGTATCGCTCCTCCCCGTACTGGAAGAGGATGCGCCTGAGCTCCTCCTGGCTGAAGGTGTTCACCACATCGGCGGCGGTGAGCCCCCCCTCCCGGTCCATACGCATATCCAGGGGGGCGTCGGCCATGTAGGAAAAGCCCCGCTCCCCGTCGTCCAGCTGGGGGGAGGACACCCCCAGGTCAAAGAGCATCCCGTCCACGCCGGGAATGCCCAGGTCATCTAAAATTTCGTCCACCCGGTCAAAGTTGCTGTGGACCAGAGTTACCTTGTCCATCCAGGGCGCCAGGCGCTCCCGGGCGGCCTCCAGGGCCGCGTCGTCCCGATCCACGCAGATGAGCCGTCCGGTGTCCAGCCGCTTTGCGATCTCCCGGCTGTGTCCCGCCCGGCCCAGGGTACCGTCAAGGTAGACCCCGTCGGGGCGGATGTTCAGGGCCTCAATACACTCGTCCAGCAGGACGGGGCGGTGGGTAAATTCACTCATGCATCGCCCCTCCTTCTCGTGCTCGTGATTTTTTAAAAACCTAATTCTGCCATACAGGCGGCCATCTTTTCGGGGGTCATCTCTTCCTCCTCCTGGGCGTTCCAGGTATCGGCGGCCCAGATCTCGGCCCGGTCGTTGACCCCGATGATGACCACATCCTTCTCCAGCCCCGCGTACTTGCGCAGCTTCTGGGGAATGACGATCCGCCCCTGACTGTCCAGCTCGCACTTGGCGGCGTTGGCAAAGAGGGGGCGCATGGCCTTGGACTGGCTCATGGGCAGGGAGGCAAATTTTTCCGTGAAGCGGTCCCAGGTGGCCTGGGGGTAGATGGCAAGGCAGGCGTCCACACCCATGGCCAGGTAAAAGGTGATCCCCAGCTCCTCCCGGAGCTTGGCGGGGATAAAGAGACGGCCCTTGGCGTCGATGCTGTGCTCGTATGTGCCGGTCATCTCCTCACCTTCCCTCCACTTTCATGGTCAAACAGGGGATTTCACTCCACTTTGCTCCACTATGGGTTTTAGTATAAAGGCTGTTGACATAAAATGCAAGAGTTTTTTTCTTGTAATTTTGTAGAAAACCCTTTGATTTCAGGCAAAATCGGGCCTTTTTCCTCATAAAACATTTGTTCCATTTCCACCCGTTTTGTTTGTTATTTTTTCGGTCGGCCCCACATTTTCCGCTCACTTTTCTTCTCGCCCACTATATCTTGTGTCTTCCTTCGGCCTCAAGTTTGAATTCTCTCCTGTATCCCCTTGGAAAAAATCACCGGGAAGAAATTTTTCTTTTCTCTGCCCGGGGAAGCATGGTATACTGGGGACAAAGACGACATAATGGAGGGGACGCCCATGTTCAAGAATTGGCAGACACTGGAGCAGGCCTGTCTCGGCTGTCAAAAGTGCGCCCTGGCGGACACCAGGCACAATGTGGTCTTCGGGGTGGGACCCCGGGACGCGGAGATCATGTGCATCGGCGAGGGCCCCGGGGAAAACGAGGACCTCCAGGGGGAGCCCTTTGTGGGCCGGGGCGGCAAGCTGCTGGACGACATGCTGGAGCTCATCGATTTGAGCCGGGAGAAGAATGTGTATATCGCCAACATCGTCAAGTGCCGCCCGCCTCAGAACCGGGACCCTCTGAACACCGAACAGGACGCCTGCATCGACTACCTGCGCGCCCAGGTGGCTCTCATCCGACCCAAAATCATCGTATGTCTGGGGCGCATCGCCGCCTGCCGCCTCATCCGGGAGGACTTCAAGATCACCCTGGAGCACGGACAATGGGTGGAGAAGTCGGGGGTGTGGATGACCGCCGTGTACCACCCCGCCGCCATCCTCCGGGACCCCTCCAAGCGGCCGGATACCTTTCTGGATTTAAAAGCCATTCAGCGGAAAATTCAGGAGGTCTGTGCGCACACCTATTAAGCGCTAAAAAATCCCGCCGGGATCCTTTCGGGGATCCCAGCGGAATTTGTTTGGTCAATAAAAGCCCGGATAGCTGACAAGCCCTGTCACAGCCGCCAGAAACAGCACCAGCAGG
>CALWOR010000133.1 GCA_944383205.1 uncultured Oscillospiraceae bacterium
GGCGGGGGAGATGCTGGCTATGCGTCTGGCAGTGCTGCATAACCTCCATTTCTACAACGAGCTCATGCAGCGCATCCGGGAAAGCCTGGAGGAGGGGACCTTTTCCAAATTTCGGGAATCTTACTCCGGCATGCTGGACCGCCCCCGTACCGAGGATTAAAGAAAAACGGCAAAATTGGGAAAAGTACTTGTCAATGAGAACAAAATCCGTTATAATGTTTTGCAACGCGTCAAGCTAACAGAATTAGTTTGGATAGCAAACCTTTGGAGGGAACAAAGTTATGGATTACAGTTGGATTTTAATGCTTGTGCTCATGTTCGCCATGCTGTACTTCTTCATGATCCGCCCGGAGAACAAGCGGAAGAAGGAAGCGGAGAACCTGCGCAACTCCCTGTCTGTGGGGGATGAGATCACCACCATCGGCGGCATGACCGGCACTGTGTGCGCCGTGAAGGAGAACACCATCGTCTTTGAGACGGGCGCCGACCGGGTGCGCATCGAGATCACCAAGTGGGCCGTGTCCACCAAGAGCGCCGCCGCTCCCGAGCCCACCAACAAGTAAATTAACAGGCATGTCTTTCGCCCTCCCCGCATAGGTTTTACCAAAACCGTGGGGAGGGTGTTTTTATGAAAAAACGAGACAGACGGCAGGAGGAGGGGGGCGCGGCCTGGCTGGGGGCCATGTGTGAGGTCCTGAAGGGGGGCGCCCTGGCGGGGGTGGTGACCATCCTGTCCCTGCTTTTATGCGCGGTGCTGGTGTCCATGGGAGCCCTGCCTGTGAGCGCCATGGAGGGAGCCGTGCCGGCGGTATGCGTGCTGGGCACCCTGGTGGGCGGGATCTACGCCGTGAGCCGGTCCGGAGGACACAGCGTTCCGGCGGGGATCGGCGTGGGGGCGGTGCTGTTCCTGCTGCTGCTCACCGCCGGCCTCATCGTCTATGACGGGGCCTCGGTGGCCAACGGCGGGGCGGGCATTCTGTGCGCCTGCCTGTGCGGCGGGGCCATTCCTGGGATACTGGGAAGAAAACCCAAGAAAAAAAGAAGAAGATGATTGAAATTCCCCGGGGGCTATGCTATAATCTGCTTACTATGGCAGATAATGTGTCAGCCGTACGCTACACCATTTTCAGGAGGAGATACCACTATGAAGCACATTCAGACTCTCAACGGGGCCACTCTGAAGCAGAGCGCCGCCAAGGGCGGCTGCGGCGAGTGCCAGACCTCTTGCCAGTCCGCCTGCAAGACTTCCTGCACCGTGGCCAACCAGAAGTGCGAGAATCAGTAAGCATCCGTGCCTGAAAGGGCAGGCGCTTGAAGGCGCCTGCCTTTTTGCTGTGCAAAAGGACGCGTGCAGGGCCGCCCGTGCGGCCCCCTTTTGTTCCGCGCGTGCGGAGCAGATCAACTTGTAAGGAGAACGAGACCAATGATGGTACATACCTTTACCGCCCTGGGGCAGTACCTGGCGGCGGATGTAAACAGCGGGGCCGTCCATGTGCTGGACAAGCTCAGCTATGACCTGCTCTCCCTGGTGGAAGGACCTATGGGGGAGGAGATGCCCCGGGAGCTGGCCGACCGCCTGCCTCAGTATGACCGGAGCGAGCTGGAGGAGTGCTGGGGGGAGCTGCTGGAGCTGCAGAAGGCCGGCCTTCTCTTCACCGATGACGAATATCTGGACCCTGAGGCCGCCATGGCCCTGCCCAAGGCGGCGGTGGTCAAGGCCCTTTGCCTCCATGTGTCCCACGACTGCAACCTCCGGTGCCGGTACTGCTTTGCCTCCACCGGGGACTTCGGCACCGGCTGCCGGATGACCATGGACCCTGAGACCGCAAAGCGGGCCATCGACTGGGTCATCCAGAAATCGGGCAGGCGCCGGAACATCGAGGTGGACTTTTTCGGCGGCGAGCCTCTCATGGCCATGGACACGGTGAAGGAGACGGTGGCCTACGCCCGGTCATTGGAGAAAGAACATGACAAGGTCTTCCGCTTCACCATCACCACCAACGGCGTGCTCCTCAACGACGAGAACATCGACTACATCAACCGGGAGATGTCCAATGTGGTCCTCTCCCTGGACGGCCGTCCCGCCGTCAATGACCATATGCGCCCCACGGTGAACGGGAAGGGGAGCTACCAGCTCATCGTCCCCAAGTTCCAGAAGCTGGTCTCCGGCCGGGGCACCAAGGACTACTATGTCCGGGGCACCTTCACCCGGGAAAACCTGGATTTTTCCGAAGATGTGATGCACCTGGCCTCCCTGGGCTTCCGCCATGTGTCGGTGGAGCCGGCCAGCGGTCCCCTGGACGATCCCTTCGCCATCAAGGAGGAGGACCTGCCCCAGGTGAAGGAGGAGTACGAGAAGCTGGCCCGGGAGCTCATGGACCGGAAGGATGTGAACTTCTTCCACTTCAATGTGGACCTGAAGCAGGGCCCCTGCGTCATCAAGCGCCTGCGGGGCTGCGGCGCCGGGTGCGAGTATGTGGCCATCACCCCCGACGGGGATATCTATCCCTGCCACCAGTTCGTGGGGAAGGAGGAGTACCGCATGGGCAATGTCTATGACGGCTCCTTTGATATGGACATCTCCCGCACCTTCGCCAACCAGAACATTTATACCCGTCCCGCCTGCCGGGAGTGCTGGGCCCGCTTCTACTGCAGCGGGGGCTGCTCGGCCTCCAATCTGCTTGTCAACGGCGACATAACGAAGTCCAACGAGGTGGCTTGTGAAATGGAGCGCAAGCGTCTGGAGTGCGCCATTGCCCTCAACGCCATCGCCGCCGGCATGGGGGAGAAGGGGAATACAGAAAGTAATAATACGGACTGTAATCTCTGTGAAGACTGCGTTTCTCTCTGAGCCACACCAGATTTAGGCCGTTCCGGCATTCAGGGCACTATATTTTGACAAAAGGAGCCCCCAACACGGGGGCTCCTTGATTATTTGTTTACAAAGTTTACATAACGCTATTAACATAACGAATTGAAGAAAATGACAAATTCGGAAAAAATCGCAAAAAACGCTTGCGAAAAATGACGGAAGGGGCTATATTAGAAACACGGCTTTTCTGACCCGTCCCACGCTGCCATGTCTATTTCCTGCCCCCGGTTCATAGAGTGTACCGAGGTGAGGGCTGTGGGAACAAGGATCAGGAAACACTGGGACTTGCCCTCGGGACAGGGCGGGGCGCTGGCGGTGCTGGGCCTGTGCTTTCTCCTGGGAGGGCTGGCGGGCTGTCTCTTTGCCGCCCTGGCGGAAAACCAGGGTGCCGTCGAGCTGGGCTCTTATTTAGAGGGTTACCTTCTTCTGGCCCGGGACGGGGGACTGAGCGTGCCCCTGTGGTCCCTTCTTTGGACCCGGCTGCGGGATCTGCTGGCGGTGCTCATTCTTGGGCTCACCGCCCTGGGTGTGGCGGGCATTCCGCTGCTCGTGGGGGTGCGGGGATTTTTCCTGTGCTTCTCGGCGGGGTGCTTCTGCCGGGTGTTCGGCGGGGCCGGGCTGCTGCCTGCGTTCGCTCTGTTCGCTCTGCCCGCCCTGCTGTGGGCGCCGGGACTGTTTCTGGCGGGGGTCCCCGGTCTGTGCCGGGCGAAGGGCCTGCTGGACCGGGCCGTCGCCCCCGGCGGGAGAGGAGGGGGGCTTCCCCCGGGCGGACAGCTGCGCCGGGCCGGACTTTGCGCCGGGCTCATGCTGGGCTGCGCCCTGCTGGAGTACTGGGTGGTCCCTGTGCTGTTGGAGGCCTGTGCCCAGGCTGTGTTGTAAATCAAAATCGGGAGATGTGTGTGTGTCTGAGCTGGTATTGGCCTACGAGGCGTATTTGAAAACTGAAAAACACGCGTCGGCCAACACCGTCAGTTCCTATCTGCGGGATGTCCACCAGTATGCCGCCGCTATGGCGGAGAAGGGAGTGGCTCTGGCCGACGCGGTGACCGAGGATGTGGCGGAGTACACCGCCTCCCTCACCCGGCAGGGGAAGTCCCCCGCCACGGTGACCCGCTCCCTGGCCTCCATCAAGTCCTTTTACCAGTACCTGATCGGGGCGGGACAGGTGGATCAGAACCCCGCCAAGGGGGTCTCTCCGGCCAAGGTGGAGCGCAAGCTCCCCCAGGTGCTCACAGGCAAGGAGGTAGAGCTCTTCCTGGAGCAGCCCCAGTGTACCGACCTGAAGGGCTACCGGGACCGGGCCATGCTGGAGCTTCTGTACGCCACGGGCATCCGGGTCAGCGAGCTCATCGACCTGGATGTGGACGATTTGAACCTCCCAGGCAGCGTCCTCAAGTGCTTCAGCAAGGGGAAGGAGCGGATCATCCCCCTCTATCCTGCCGCTGTCCGGGCTTTAAGCGAATATGTACATAATGTCCGCCCCCAGCTGGTGGATTCGGTAGAGGAGACCGCCCTGTTCGTCAACATGAGCGGCGAGCGCATGAGCCGCCAGGGCTTCTGGAAGCTCATCAAGTACTATCAGGAGAAGGCGGGCATCCAAAAGGACATCACCCCCCATACCCTGCGCCACTCCTTCGCCGCCCATCTGCTGGAAAACGGGGCCGACCTGCGCTCCATTCAGGAGATGCTGGGCCATGCGGACATCTCCTCCACTCAGATCTACTCCAAGCTTCTCAACCAGAAGATCAAGGATGTGTACAAAAAAGCCCACCCAAGAGCGTGACCTTTTCCGGCTGCCGGACTGACCCTCCGGCGGCCGGTTATTTTTTCCCAATTCCTTTTTGTGTTCCTGGGCTCAAAGTTTTTCCTGGTGTTTCCGCCCCCGCAGGGGGCGGGAACACACAAAAGAATTGGGACATTTTTTTCCTGCCGGGTCAGGGTATGATTGTATTTCGGGGACAAATATGGTAATATATTACGGTATAAGAAAAAATGGAAGGAGGACAATTTCATGTCCACCATTACGGAATATTTTGACGAGCTCCGGGGCAAGTCCGTGGCCGTCATCGGCATGGGTGTGAGCAACACCCCGCTTATCCGCATGATGCTTCGCGCCGGGTTGAAGGTGACCGTGTGCGACAAATCCCCCCGGGAACGGGTGGAGGAGATCGCCGGAGAGCTGGAGAGCCTGGGAGCCAGGCTCCAGCTGGGGGAGAACTACCTGAACAAGCTCTCCCGCTTTGATGTGATCTTCCGCACTCCCGGTCTCAGCCCCAACACCCCCCAGCTCAAAGAGGCGGTGGAGAAGGGCA
>CALWOR010000134.1 GCA_944383205.1 uncultured Oscillospiraceae bacterium
GGAGGAGAAGGGCTACGACCCCCTTGCCTACCGCTTCTTCTGCCTGCAGTCCCACTACCGCAAGGGCCTGGTGTTCTCCTGGGAGAACCTGGACAACGCCGCCGGAGCCTATCAGAAGCTGGTAGCCAAGATCGCCGCCCTGGACCCCAAGGACGGAGAGGTGGACCAGGCGGTGCTGGGCGAGTATCAGGACAAGTTCCGCCAGCAGGTGGGCAACGACCTGAACACCTCCATGGCGGTGACTGCCCTCTATGACGCCCTGAAGGCCAAGACCAACGGGGCCACCAAGCTGGCCATCCTGGGCAGCTTTGATGAGGTCCTCTCCCTGTCCCTGCTGGACAAGGCCGCCAAGGTGAGGGAGGAGCAGGCCAAGGCCAAGTCCGCCCAGTCCGCCGGGGGCTACACCATCACCGGCGAGGGGGACGAGGCCATCGACGCCCTGGTCCTCCAGCGGTACGAGGCCAAGAAGGCCAAGAACTTCGCCGAGGCCGACCGCATCCGGGACGAATTGAAGGCCCAAGGCATCGAGATCACCGATATGCCCGGCGGCGCCTCCTGGAAGAGAGTGTAAAACAGCATAAAAAAACGCCCGGCCGCCGGCCGGGAGTTTTTTTATCCCAAATTGGTCTGGAAGAAGTCCAGGGCGTTTCCCCAGAGGATTTTTTCCGTGAGGGCGGGGGAGAGGCCCTTCTCTTGGAAAAAGACCTTCAGACCGGCAATTTTCTCCGGAGAGTCCAGATAGGCCGGCACATCCGCACCGTCAAAGTCGGAGCCCAGGGCAAGACAGTCCTCCGCCCCCAGCTCTAAAAAATGCTCCGTGTGCCGCCACAGGTCCTCCAGGGTGGCCTCCTGGCCGTCTGAGCGCAGGAAGGCGTTATAATAGTTAAGACCAATGAGGCACTTCCGGTCCACCATCTCCCGGATCTGCTCATCAGTCAGGTTCCGCCGGTGGGAGCACACCGCCCTGGCGTTGGAGTGGCTGGCTATAAAGGATTTTTGGCTTACATCCAGTAAATCGAAAAAGCCCCGGTCGTTCAGGTGGGACACATCCACTAAAATCCCCTGCTCCTCCATCTCCCGCACCGCCATTTTGCCAAAGGGAGTGAGGCCCTGGTCGGTGCTGTGGCCCGACCCCAGCTCATTTTCCCCGTTCCAGGTAAGGGTCATCATCACCACCCCATCCCGGCGAAGCTGTTCCACCCGCTCCAGCCGTCCCTCTAGGGGAGAGGCGTTTTCCACTGTCAGAAGGGAGGCGGTTTTGCCCTGTTTCCAGGCCCTTTGGATGTCCTCAGCCCTTCGGCAAGGGGAGACCAAAGGCTCCAGCGTAGTCATCTGCCGGTAAAAGCTGTCCCGGTGGCTGCGGTAATAGTCCCACGCCTCCGATCCCTTCAACTCATCCGGGACAAAGACGGCGCAGCACTGGGCCCAGCTCACACCCTTTGGGATTTTACACAGGGCAAACATGTGTGCAGGGTCGTTGAGGGTGTGCTCCTGCCCGGGAGCGCGGTCCATGAAGGCGGTGAGGGTGTCGCAGTGGAGGTCGAACACAGTGGAACATAGCATGAGGCTGACTTCCTTTACAGAGATTGATAAAAAGGGTAGACTTCCTCAGACCAGGGACATGGTGACAGATACGGCGATGGGCTGGGCGGGAGTGGGCTGATCGCCCCAGATGAGCTGTGCGGCGGTGCCGTCCATGCCCACATAGCCCGGGGCCTCCACCTCGGCCTGTACCCGCACCCCGCAGGAAAGCATGCGATCGAGCCGGGTCGTTGGCGGGGTGAGGGGAGCGGCGCAGAGCTCCTCCAGCTCCTGCTCCAGCCGCTCCACTTCCTTTTTGGAGGAGAGTGTGGGCCAGGGCCGGGCGGCACAGGACAGGGCCAGGACCAGGTCCTCGTCAATGGCGGAGGTCAGGTGGTAGGGGGCGTGGTTCCGCCCCTCCTCCTCCAGTGCCGCCGGGTCAAGAAGGGCGGTGTAGGAGAACCGGGTCCCCCCGCTGTCCGGAGAAAACTCGATGGTATCCATGGTCCAGGTGGAGGTTTCGTTCCAGGGCAGTTCAATGACCCACTGACCATCCCGGTCAAACAAAATGTCCTCCGATGCCCCGGGGGTGCAGCGGATGTGGAAGGCGTTGTAGTTTTCCACCAGCTGGGCGGGGGAGGAGATGCCGTCCGGGTGGGGCGGCCGGTAGCTGGCATTGGTCAATACATTCTGACCCAGCAGCACCAGGGCCATCCCCGCCGCCAGCAGAGGGAGGCGCCACACAAGCCCCCGGGGCCGGGCGGTGTAGGAGAGCTCCTCGTCCCAGGGGAGGATCTGCCCGTCCCTGCAGGCCCGCCAGGAGCGGTAGTTCCGCCACAGGCTGTAAACAGGCAGGTAGAACCCCTCTCCCCGAAAAATGACCCACATGGTGCGGTTTCTTGCCTGAGCCCAGGTGAGCCGCCCGCCGTCGGCATTTCGCACCTCCAGCCCCATAATAAGCTTGCCCGGGGTGGCTCCCAGGGTACAGAGAAAGGCGGGTTCCAGGATAGAGGCAATCAAAGCCCGTGCAACCGAGTTGGGGATAAAGAACCGAGCAAAGATAAGCGGGATGAAAAAATAGACATAGAAAAGCATAGGGCTGACCGGGTCGGCAGTCTGATAGTCCCGGAGGATATAGAGCTGAATGGCCAGCCAGGGAAGGGCATACAGGGCGTTGTCCAGCTGCCGGGCGAAAAAGCGCCGCCAGGGAGAGGGCGTATTGTCCAAACTGTCCCGGGGCCGCTCCAGGTGCGGGCCGCTGGGAGCGGGGCGTCGGGCCAGCTCCTCCAGCCAGGGCTCCGGGTCCAAAGCCCGATACTCTGTGCCGCTGTCCAGCAGAGACTGGCAGACCTCGCCCGCCCGGTCCAGGGCCCCCCGGTCAAAGTCCAGAGCGGTGAGCTGATCCTCCAGAGCCTGAGTCAGGGTGAGTTCTCCCGCCTCCAGACGGCGGATGGACTCCAGATCCAGGTGCAGCTGCCGCAGCAGCTTGATCCTCTTTAAAGTATGGGCGTCGGAGAGGGAATAGTCCCGATAATTGTTTTTCAGACGCTGGGGAGAGAGAAAACCCTCCTGCTCGTAAAACCGGATGCTGGCCCGGGGCAGTCCCACCAGCTGTTCCAACTCCTTGATCGTCATGATGATCGCCTCCTTTGCCCTGAGGGTACAGTATCAAGGCTCTTTACAGTCAAGCCCTTTTTTCAAAAAAGTACCATTTTTTCAAACTCCCGCCCCGGCAGGGGGCGGAAGCCTGAAAATCAGTCGGGAAGGGAGGGAAAACAGCCCCTTACTGCGGCTTTTTCATGGTGAGGCTGATGCGCTTTTTCTTCTCGTCCACCTCGATGACCCACACCGTGACGATGTCCCCCACGGTGAGCAGCTCCGAGGGGTGTTTGACCCGCCGGGGCAGCTTGCTGATGTGGACCAGGCCGTCCTGGTGTACCCCGATGTCCACGAACACCCCGAAGTCGATGACATTGCGCACGGTGCCCTGAAGCTCCATGCCGGGCTTTAAGTCCTTGGCCTCCATCACATCGGTGCGGAGGATGGGGGGCGGCAGCTCGTCCCGGGGGTCCCGGCCGGGTTTCATGAGCTCCTTGATGATGTCCGCCAGGGTGGGGGCGCCCGCTCCGCAGATCTGGGACAGGTTTTCAAGGCCGATCTCCTCCGCCTTTGCCTTCAGCTCTGTGAGGTTTCCTTCCTTTACATCCTTTAGGGTGTAGCCGCACTGGGCCAGGAGCTTTTCGGCGGCGTCGTAGCTCTCCGGATGGACCCCGGTATTGTCCAGCACGCTCTTGCTCTCGGGCACCCGGAGAAAGCCCGCGCACTGCTCAAAGGCCTTTGGCCCCAGCTTGGGCACCTTCAAAAGCTGCTTCCGGGTGGTGAAGGGGCCGTTCTCCTCCCGGTAGCCCACCAGATTTTTGGCTGTGGCGGCGGTGAGTCCGCTCACCCGCTGTAAGAGGGAGGGAGAGGCGGTGTTGGCGTCCACCCCCACGGCGTTGACGCAGTCCTCCACCACCCCGTCCAGGGTCTCGCCCAGCCGGGCCTGAGGCATGTCGTGCTGGTACTGACCCACGCCGATGGCCTTGGGGTCGATTTTCACCAGCTCGGCCAGAGGGTCCTGAAGCCGCCGGGCGATGGATACGGCGCTTCGCAGGTTCACATCAAACTGGGGGAATTCCTCGGCGGCCAGCTTGCTGGCGGAGTACACCGAGGCCCCCGCCTCGCTGACGATCATATAGCTGACCCCGCCCCCCACCTTGCGGATGAGCTCCACCGTCATCTGTTCCGTCTCCCGGCTGGCGGTGCCGTTGCCGATGGCGATGTGCTCCACATGGTCTTTGCGGATGAGGGCGGCGAGCTTGGCGATGCACTCCTGCTTCTGCCGCTCCCCGTGGGTGGGGTAGACCACGGTGGTGTCCAGCACCTTGCCGGTTCCGTCTACCACAGCCACTTTACAGCCCATGCGGTAGCCCGGGTCCAGCCCCATGGTCACCTTTCCCTTTACGGGAGGCTGCATGAGCAGGGGCTTGAGGTTCAGGGCGAACATGTGGATGGCCCCCTCATTGGCTTGGTCGGTGAGATGGGCGCGGATCTCCCGCTCCATGGAGGGCTCCAGAAGACGGTCATAGGCGTCGTCAGCGGCGGTGCGGACAAAGTCCATGGCGGCCGCCCCGGGGACGGTCATGCGCCGTACCGCCACATGGGCACTCTCCTTGTCCAGCTCCACGGAGACCTTCAGAATTTCTTCCCGCTCCCCCCGGTTGATGGCCAGCACCTGATAGCCCTGGGCCCTGTTCACCGGGACCTTGAAATCGTAATAGAGGCGGTACACGCTGTCCTCCGGCTCCTTTGCGGCGGCTCTGGACACCAGCATTCCCCGGCGGAGGAAGAGCTCCCGCAGCTCCCTGCGGATGTCGGCGTTGTCGGAGATCTCCTCGGCGATGATGTCGTTTGCCCCCTGAAGGGCATCCTCCAGGGTCTCCACTCCCTTCTCCGGGTCCACGAAGGGGAGGGCGGCCTCAGTGGGCTCCACCGCCGGGCCGTGGTCGAAGAGGAGCCGGGCCAGGGGCTCAAGCCCCTTTTCCCGGGCGATGGTGGCCCGGGTGCGCCGCTTCTGCTTATAGGGGCGGTACA
>CALWOR010000135.1 GCA_944383205.1 uncultured Oscillospiraceae bacterium
GTAGTCCAGACTCACATCAAAATAATCGGCAATGGCAATGAGCTTTGCTACCTCAGGATAAGATTCTCCATATTCATAGCCCTGATAGGTACGCAGCTTAACCGAAAACTGGTCCGCCAGCTGCTGTTGTTTCAGCTTTTTTTCTTTACGCAATTCCTTTATGCGCTGTGCAAAAGTTGACATTTTTACCTCCAAGGCTTGACACGCGAATTATTTGCGTGTATTATAAATATGAAAATAATTCGCGTATTTATATCATAAGTAAGAAGGTGAAAATCATGCAGGACACCATCCTTGACCTTCTCTGGAAAAGCCCGGATGTCATGGAGTCCATCTCCAAATTCCTCCTCACCCTCCCCGCCTACCAGCAGGCCCAGCGGGACTTTTACGCCGCCGTCGACCAGATGCGGGAGCAGGTGAGCCCGGAGCTCTTTGACCGTTTGCAGGACCGGTTTTTCACCTTCACCAACTACGAGGTGTGCGCCTATTACGCCTTTGGTCTGGGGCTCAGGGAGGAGCTCATCCGGGAGCTCTTCCTTTGACCCTCACCGCTCATAGCCGATGTACTTCTCCAAAATCTCCAGGGGCACCCGGCCCCCCACCTCGTCGCCGATTTTGGCAAAGCCGTACTTGTGATAAAAGTGCTGGGCCCGGTCGTTGTAGGGGGCGCACCGAAGGCGCAGCTTGTCCCGGCCCAGGGGGCGGTAGAAGGCCACCGCCTGGCCGATGAGCTGCACCCCCAGGTTCTGCTCCCGGCGGCTGGGGTCCATGTAGCAGAAGGCGATGTAGCCGGCGTTGTCCGGGGCGTACCGCTCCACATCCAGCTCCAGCACCCCCACCACCTCCTCGTCGGCCAGGGCCAGGGTCACCCCCCAGGGGGTGCGGTCCAGGTGCTGTTGGGCGGCGGTGAGGAAGCCCTCCCCGTCGAAGGGGACCTGGGCCCCGTGGGTGGTCACCCAGGCCTCGTGCCGGGCCTTCAGATAGAGCTCCCGCTCCCTCTGCCATTGGATGGGCCGGTACCACAGGTTCACATCCCGGGCCTTGCCCTCCTTCTTCCACCACATCTGCTTGCCCAGGGTGGTCAGCTCCTGGGGCAGGTGGGAGGCGTCGCTCTGGAAGCGGACGGCAAATCTCCCGTCCTCATACTCCAGACAGGTCACCGCCGTGTTCTCACTGTGGCTCAGGTGCTTCCACTCCTCCGGAGCCACCCCCTGGACGCTGGCCAGCAGCTGGCGGATGGCGGTGCCGTGGGAGAAGATGGCCACCGTCCTGCCCGGGTTCTCCCGGGCGATGCGGGTGACCGCCCCCCGCAGCCGCTCCCCGGCTTCGGCCAGGTTCTCCCCCTCCGGGGCCCGCCACAGGGGCGAAGTGGCGTTGAAAAGGGCGATCTGCTCGGGCTCCTCCCGGTAGACCTCCCCCCAGGTGCGGTCCTCCCAGGTCCCGAAGTTCAGCTCCCGGAGCTGGGGGTCGGTGTGCAGCTCCAGGCCCTTGGGCACATAGACCGCCCTTGCGGTGGTCCTGGTGCGGTACAGGTCGCTGGACCAGACCGCGTCCACGGGAATGTCCCGGAAGCGCTCCTCCAGGCATTTGATCTGGGCAAAGCCGTTTTCGGTGATCAGGGCGTCGTACCAGCCGTGGATGCGGCGGTACAGGTTGCCCTCCGCCTCGGCGTGGCGGACGAGGTAAATGGTTGTCATGCGGTTCCAACTTTCTTTTCCCGGTCTCCCCGCTGGGCGGGGGCCGGGTTTATTCTTGCCGGTGGCCCTTCATCTCAAAGTGGATGAGCAGGGACAGCAGGGCCCGGAGCAGGACCACCGCCCCAAGGACGATGAGCTCGTTCAAGTCCCGGACCAGCACGGTCTTTAAAATCTCCGCCGCCATCTTGAACTCCAGGCTGGTGGCAAGGCCGTTGGCCAGGTCGAATTTCACATCGGTGGGCACATGGGTCACAAAGCTCCTGCAGTAGTTCCAAAAGGCCCTCAGGGCGGACACGGCCACCACGAAAATGCCCATCAGCTCGCAGATGGAGATGATCGGGGGCAGGATCAGGGCGATGAATTCTTCCAGCACTGAGGAAACCTCCTCCATTACCAGGGTCTTACTCCTCCGGTGAGCTCCCGGACGGCGGCAAGGCCCTGCTTTTGGGCGATCTCACAAAGGCCCTCCCGGACCTTGACGGGGGTGAAGGGGTCGGCAAACAGGGCGGTGCCCACCGCCACGGCGGCGGCGCCCGCCAGCATCATCTGGGCCGCGTCCTCCCCCTTGGCAATGCCGCCCATGCCCAGGATGGGCACCTTCACACACTGGGCCACTTCCCAGACCATGCGCACCGCCACAGGCAGCACCGCGGGGCCGGACAGGCCGCCGGTGTTCATCTTCAGAATGGGGCGGCGGGTGTTCACATCGATGCGCATGCCCCGGATGGTGTTGATGAGGGAGACAGCGTCCGCCCCCGCCTCCTCCACCGCCCGGGCGATCTGGGTGATGTCGGTGACATTGGGGGAGAGCTTCACCATCACGGGGACGCTCCCGGCGTGCTGTTTCGCCACCTGGGTGACCTCGGCGGCCAGCTCGGGCCGGGTGCCGTAGGCCAGCCCCCCCGCCTTCACATTGGGGCAGGAGATGTTCACCTCGATCATGTCCACCCCGGCGTCGGAGAGTTTTTCGCACATGACGCCGTACTCCTCGGGGGTGTTGCCCGAGATGTTGGCGATGACCTTCACATCAAACTGCCGCAGGTAGGGCAGCTCATGTTCGATGAAGGCGTCCACCCCGGGGTTTTGCAGGCCCACGGAGTTGAGGATGCCCATGGGGGTCTCGGCGATGCGGGGGCCGGGGTTCCCTTCCCGGGGGTGGAGGGTCAGGCCCTTGGCGCAGATGCCGCCCAGCTCGCTGAGATCAAAAAACTCGCTGTACTCCCTCCCGAAGCCGAAGGTCCCGGAGGCCACGCACACGGGGTTTTTCATCACCATCCCCGCCAGATTGACGCTCATATCCACCTCAGGCATCCCAATTCACCTCCTTGGAATCAAAGACGGGGCCGTTCTTGCACACATGCTTGCGGCTGCCGTCTTTCATATCGCACACGCACACCAGGCACGCCCCGATGCCGCATCCCATCCGCTCCTCCATGGACACCTGGCAGGGGATGCCGAATTCCTCGGCCGCCCTGGCCACATTCCGGAGCATGGGCCTGGGTCCGCAGGCCAGGACGGCGTCATAGCCCTTGTCCTCACCCAGCTCCCGGCGCACCAGGGCGTCCACAAAGCCGTGGTGGCCCAGGGAGCCGTCGTCGGTGGCGACGAGCACCTTGGCGCACGCCTCCTCAAAGCAATCGTTGAGAATGATCTTGTCCTTGGACCGGCCCCCCAGAATGGCGGTGCACTTCCCCTGGGCATACTGGGCGCAGCCCAGCATGGGGGGAATGCCGATGCCGCCCCCCACCAACAGGTAGCGGCCCTCGGGCTTCACCTGGAAGCCGTTTCCAAGAAGGCCCATCACATCCAGAGTGTGGCCCACGGGACGGCGGGCAAGCCAGTCGGTGCCCTCCCCCCGGACCTCAAAGACGATGGTGAGCAGGTCCGACCGCTCGTCCTCCTGGCAGGTACACACGGAGATGGGGCGGCGCAAAAGGAGCCCCTCCCCGCACTTGATGTGGACAAACTGCCCCGGGGCCTTGAAGGAGGTGCGGACCATGTCCCCCACCTCCAGGGTCATATAGACGGCGTCTCCCAGCTGTTCCTTGGAGACGATCTTGCACTTGCGTTCTACTTTCATCTCTCGTCACACCTTTGTCTGACTGTTATTTCTCCCACGGGGGCTTTTTTTCGGGCCGCTTCGTCCCCTCCCGGGCGGCGGTGCTCCGGCGCTGGCCCATGTTCATGGCGCACCTGGGGCAGCCTCCCAAGGGGCTGTGCCGGGTGCCGCACACGGGGCAGGTGACCTGCTCCTCCTGCTGGAGATCGGCGGGCAGCTCCGGGGGCTGGGGCAGGTAGAACTCCCCCCAGCCGCAGTGGGCGCACCGGAAGACCTCCGCCTCCAGCCAGGAGGCGAACAGCCCGTCCCGGGCCACCGGGCCAAACAGGCCCTCGTCCCCCAGGTGGAAGTACTTCAGGCCGCACTTCTCCATGGGCCCCCCGCAGCGCAGGCAGGTCCGGTCCGTCTGGATGGCCCGGCGGGCCTGCTCCCGCCGCTCCTTTGCGGCCTTCTCCCGCTCCTCGGCCTGTTCCAGATAGGCCATGATCTTCTCCGGGTCCACCGCCCGGCCGGTGGCCAGGGCACGCTCCCCCCGCTCCCTCTGGCTCAGGTCCCGGAGCGTCTCATAGCACTGGGAGCAGGTGGGCTGATCCACCCCGCCGCACACCGTGTTTTCCTGGCTGAAAAAACCCAGCTCCCTGCCGCAGAAGATGCAAGTCTTAGCCATAGGTTCTCCTTTCGTGGCAAACGGTCCTCTCTCTTACAGCACCGTCACAAACTGGGCGATGTCGTTCCCACTGGGGCTGCGGCCCCAGCGGGGGCCCTTTTTCTTAAATGCTCGGGCGAAGTGAATTCGCCCTGCGCAAATCTCCGCCTGCGGCTTCGATTTTACGCGGCACCGGCCGCGGCCCGCTCCTGCGGGCTGCCGCCTCCTTTCAGCATTGACCGTTCAGTTTCCTTACAGCACCGTCACAAACTGGGCGATGTCGTCCTTCATGGCGATGGCGGCATTTCTTGCGGCCTCTTTGAAGTCGCGGCCGTCCCCGCCGGTCTTTTTCCAGGCGCACATGATGGAACGGGAGGCATTGACAATGGCCCCGTGGCCGTACTTGTCAAAGGCGTTGGCCACATCGGCGGCGGTGCCCCCCTGGGCCCCGTAGCCGGGCACCAGGAAGAAGGTGTGCTCCAGGCGCTTTCTCAGGTCCTTGATGTCCTGGGGATAGGTGGCCCCGGTGACCGCCCCGGCCATGGTATAGCCGTACTTGCCCTCGGTGCCGGCGGCGATGCGCTCGTTGAGATCGCCCATCACCTGGTACACCAGCCGGTCCCCGGCCACGATGTCCTGCAGCTCCCCGGAGCCGGGGTTGGAGGTCTTGACCAGCACGAAGACGCACTTGTCCTCCCCCTTGGCGGCCTCCAGGAAGGGCTTGATGGAGTCGGAGCCCAT
>CALWOR010000136.1 GCA_944383205.1 uncultured Oscillospiraceae bacterium
CCCAGGTCCAGGACCACTCCCTGGGCGGAAGACATGGCGGCGTACTCGGTGGCGCCGGGGGCGTCGTAGAAGAAGGTCTCCTTGGTGCGCTGGTTGGAGAGCAAGAAGCCCAGGTTGGACTGGTCGGCGTTGGCGGAGGTGACGCCGGTATAGACATATACATCGTCGTTGAGGGCGATGTAGTTATACCCCTCGGTGGTCACCGTCACATCCCGCTGGCCCAGGATGGAGTTGATGAAGCCGTTGACCAGGGTACCGTAGTAGTCGTACTGCTCCATAATGAGCTGGGGGGTGTACACATTGTCCACCCAGGTGGGCACATCGGCGATGTCGTAGTAGGTGCTCTCCCCGGTAATGGCGTTGCACAGCACGGCGCCCTTGATGTCCTTGCCCCCGAACAGGCCGATGGTCTTTACCACCCGGGGGGCGATCCACCAGGGCTGGCCCTCCTCGTCGATCTCAAACTGGGGGGTGTCGAACATGAAGGTGGGGTACTGGAAGCGCAGGTGGCGCAGGATGTTGCGGTTGAGGGGCTCGGAGAAGGAGTACTTCATCCCCTCGGAAAGGCGCACCACATTGGCCTCCTGGGAGACCATGTCCACCAGAACATAGGCGGGAAGGCCCTCCCCCCGGTTGGTGAACCACTTGATGAGGTCGGCGTAGGCAATGGGGGCCACCCGCACAGGCCGGCCCTGGTAGTTGATCTGGGTGGAGTCGTTGGAGTATTCAAACTGGCTGACCATGTCGCTGAGGGTGCCCATCTGCCGGTCTCCCAGGTATTCGGCGCTGTCCCGGTCCAGGGTGGGGATCTTGTCAAAGGAGATCTGGCTGATGTCCTGGGCGAAGGTCCCCTTCTCCACGGTGAGCAGCTCCCGGTAGGCTCCTGCCCGGAAAATAGGCAGGGAGATGATCTGGCCCACGATGGCCACGGCGATGACCGCCACGAACAAAATGCCCACGGGCAGGCAGCTGCTCTTCACAAACCGCAGCCACTCCCGCGCCTTTTCCTTGGGGGTGCGGACCACGCTGCCCGAGTCACCGGCGGACAGCACAAAGATGCAAAGGGTATACACCACGCACAAAAGGGCCAGGAAGGTGTAAAAGTCCGCCGACTGGGGGTTGATGGCGGGCAGGGACAGGTAGAAGTATAAAAATCCGACCACTACCGTGACCAGAAGGCTCAGCCCAATCCGTCCGGCCTTGCCCAGGGGCTTTTTTGCCTTGGAACCGTCTTTTTTCAACATAATTTCTCCTTTTTGATGGGGCGGAGGTCCGCCGAAAATCATCTATAGGATATACGCTTTCCAGGAAAAAAGCAATGAAGATATGATTAAAATTTCTGAAGGCTGCCGGGGGCTTGTCAAACGGGGAAAAATCCAATATAATGGCCTCAAAGCGCCGGATTTCCGGCAGCTCCGGGCCGCCCCGTGCCGGGAGCACTGATATTTGGAGGAAGAAAGTATGGCTTTGGATATGAAGTATTTTGAGGAGATGGAGGCCAAGATCCCCCATGGGAAGGTCCGCACCCGCTTTGCCCCCTCCCCCACCGGCTATATGCACATCGGCAACCTGCGCACCGCCCTGTATACCTGGCTCATCGCCCGGAACGCCGGGGGCACCTTTATCCTGCGCATTGAGGACACCGACCAGAACCGCCAGGTGGAGGGAGCCACCGAGCTCATTTACAAGACCCTGGCCGAGTGCGGCCTCGACCACGACGAGGGACCCGATGTGGGCGGCCCCGTGGCCCCCTACATCCAGACCCAGCGCCGGGACACCTACGGCAAGTACGCCCGGCTGCTGGTGGAGCGGGGCCACGCCTATTACTGCTTCTGCGAGAAAACCGAGAGCGAGGAGGACTCCGGGGACTTCGACCGCGCCGCCGACCCTTGCCGGGAGCTGAGCCCTGAGCAGGCCCAGGCCCGTGTGGACGCCGGGGAGCCCTATGTCATCCGCCAGAAGATCCCCCAGGAGGGGACCACCACCTTCCACGACGCCATTTTCGGGGACATCACGGTGGAGAACAAGACCCTGGACGACCAGGTGCTGCTGAAGCGGGACGGTCTGCCCACCTATAACTTCGCCAATGTGGTGGACGACCACCTCATGGGCATCACCCATGTGGTCCGGGGCAGCGAGTACCTGTCCTCCGCCCCCAAGTATAACCTTCTCTATGAGGGCTTCGGCTGGGAGATCCCCACCTATGTCCACTGCTCCCCCGTCATGCGGGACGCCCAGCACAAAATGTCCAAGCGCCACGGGGACCCCTCCTATGAGGACCTCAGAAATCAGGGCTACCTCACCGACGCCATTTTGAACTATGTGGCCCTGCTGGGCTGGTCCCCCCGGGGAGAGATCGCCGAGCAGGAGGTGTTCTCCCTCCCCGAGCTGGCAAAGGCATTTGACCTGGAGGGTATGTCCAAGTCCCCGGCCATCTTTGACATCGAGAAGCTCACCCACTTCAACGCCCTGTACCTGCGCGCCATGTCCCCCGAGGACTTTGCCAAGGCGGCGGAGCCCTACATCCGGCAGACTGTAAAGGATGAGCGCCTGTCGGTTCCCGCCATCGCCGCCCTCCTCCAGGCCCGGTGCGAGCGCCTCACCGACATCCCCGAGAAGGTGGACTTCTTCGACCGGCTGCCCGAGTACAGCGTGGACCTGTTCACCAACAAGAAGTCCAAGTGCACCCCCGAGGTGGCCAGGGAGATGCTCGCCGCCGCCATCGGCATGCTGGGCAACCTGAACACCTGGACCCAGGAGATGATCCACGACAGCCTGGTGGGCATGGCCGAGGGCATGCAGGTGAAAAACGCCACCCTCATGTGGCCGGTGCGCATCGCCGTGGCCGGCAAGGCGGTCACCCCCGGCGGGGCCGTGGAGATCTGCCAGATCCTGGGCCGTGAGGAGACGGTGCGCCGTTTGAAGATCGGCCTGGAGAAGCTGGGCTGAGCACCCAGGCGGCCATGCCGCCTGTTTGAGCAGGACCCTTTTCATAAGCTGCGCCCCCGGCGGATGGTACCGCCGGGGGCGTTATTTCTTTCTCCCGGCCGGTCACAGGGCGGCCGCCGCCCCGGCCTCGGCGGCCCGGGCACACAGACGGACGAACTCCTCCATCTCCCGGGTGGTCCACTTCTCCTTGTGGGAGAAGATCTGGCCGTACATCACTTCCTGCAGGTCCTCCACCTCCACCACGCCAAGGCGGCCCCGGCGCACCCGCTCCTCCACCAGAAACCAGGGCAGATAGGCCAGGCCCTCGGTCTGCTCCAGCACCTGGAGAAGGAAGGAGGCGTAGCTGCTCTCCAGAGCGGGGGTGACCGACCGGCCGTGGGCGGCCAGCCGCCGGTCCAGGAGACGGCGGTAGTTGGCGTCCCGCTCAGTGAGGTAGAAGGGCAGCTCCAGCAGCTCCTCCAGACGGTGGCTCCTCCCCCCCAGCTCCCTGCCCAGGGCCGGAGAGGCCACCATCACCATCTTTTCCCTCCGCTCCAGCAGCTTGTTCCAGCTGTTGCTGTACAGGGGCTCGTCCAGGATGTAGATGAGATCCACCTTCCCCCGCTCCATCTTGGCAATGAGCTCCTCTGGAATGCCGGTGGTGATCTGCAGGTGGACCTTTGGGTGGGTGATTCGAAACTGGGCCACAATGGAAGGCAGCCGGGCAAAGCACAGGGACTCCAGGGTGCCGATGTGCAGCTCTCCGCTCAGCTCCGCATCCCCCGACAGGGACAGGGTGGCCCGGTTCACCTCCTGAATGATGTTGTAGGCGCTGTCCAGGAACTGCCGCCCCTGGCTGGTGAGCACCACACGCTTGTACATCCGGTCGAACAGGCGCACCCCCAGCTCCTCCTCCAGCAGGCGGATCTGCACCGTCACCGCTGACTGGGAATAGCCCAGACTGACCGCCGCCTGGGAAAAGCTCTCCAGCTGGGCCACCCGGATGAAGGTGGCGATCTGCCGCAGCTCCATGTCCCGACCTCCTGTCCTCTGAAGTGATATGAAAAATTTTAATCGAAATCATAAAAACTATTTGTTTGATTAAATTATATAGTCATGATAGACTAAGCATAAGGGAAAGTCAACGGGAGAACCTGACCAAAACACACAAAAATAAAAAGTGGGAGGAATTATCAATGGCAGAAAAGAAATTCCGCATGGGTCTTATTCCAAAGCTCATCATCGCCATCATCCTGGGTATTCTTTTCGGGTCCTTCATGCCCGAGTGGTTCAACCGGGTGGTGGTCACCTGCTCGTCCATCTTCAGCACCTTCCTGTCCTTTATCATCCCCCTGATGATCGTGGCCTATGTGACCATGGGCATCGCCAACCTGCGCAGCGGCGCGGGCAAGCTGCTCATCATCACTGTGGCCCTGTCCTACTTCTCCACCCTGGTGGCGGGCTCCGCCTCCTATCTGGTGGCCTCCAACCTCTTCCCCTCCTTCATGAGCGAGGGCGCCCTGGACCAGATCGCCGAGACCGCCGATGTATCCCTGTCGGGCTACTTCTCCCTGTCCATCCCGCCCCTGCTGGACACCCTGTCCGCCGTCACTCTGGCCTTTGTGCTGGGATTGTGCCTGTCCACCATGCGGGGCAAGGAGATCGGCGACAGCCTCTACCATGGCATGGAGGACTTTTCCACCATCATTGACAAGGTGCTCCACAAGGTCATCATCCCCCTGCTCCCCCTGTATATCTGCGGCACCTTCACCAACATGACCTACTCCGGCAAGACCTTTGCCATCCTCAGCATCCTGTGGAAGGTGTTCCTGGTGGTCATCGCCATGCACCTCATCTATATCGTGATCCAGTTCCTGGTGGCCGGCGCGGTGTCCGGAAAGAATCCCTTCACCCTTATCCGCAACCAGATCCCCGGCTATGCCACCGCCATCGGCACCCAGTCCTCCGCCGCCACCATCCCCGTAAATCTCCAGTGTGCCAAAAATGACGGCATTCTGGACGAGATCCGCAACTTCGTGGTCCCCCTGTGCGCCAATATCCACATGGCCGGCTCCATGATCACCATCACCGCCTGCGCCACCGCCGTGTGCCTGATGTACCAGCTGCCCATCAG
>CALWOR010000137.1 GCA_944383205.1 uncultured Oscillospiraceae bacterium
TCGGCCCATCTTGCGTGAGAAGTGTCATTTCCGACGCACATGTCGCCGGAAATGACGGATTAAAATTTATTCCGTCGCCTTCGGGCGCCGGAACTCCTTGCAGGAGGGCTTCTTCGACAAGCTGTGGCCGCCGGAAGGCGGCCTTTTTTAAAGCGGGGAGAGGGAAAAATGGAGAAAAATTCCAAAACATTTAAGGAAATTTAATTTGACTTTGAGAAGGCCCATGTTAGAATGAAACCATACCTTAAAGATAGGGAGGAGAGGAAGCCTTGCGTATGAAGAAAATACTTGCCCTGCTGCTGACCCTGTGTATGGCGGGGGGAGCCGTCCCGGTGTGGGCGGCGGAGGAGCCGGCCCAGCCCATCCCCGCCTGGGGCTACGGCGTGCTGGCCGACGGCTACGCCATGGGCCTGTTTGGGGACGAGATCTACACCCAGCACAGCCAGACCGTCACCCGGGAGCAGCTCTCAAACCTCACCAAGGTGGTGGGGGACAAGCTGGCCCTGCTGGAGGTGGAGCAGCGTGCCGCCGATGATACCGCCCTGGTCATCGACACCACCCGCGGCGGTGTGGTCAACGCCCTTTACCAGGAGGCGGCCGCCTATGCCTTTCCCGGCGTGGAGGAGGGACCCGAGACCTTTATGACTTCGGTGGGGGCCCTGGCCGGAGACGGCAGCGGGCTGAATCTGGACAGAAGCTGTACCTATCTGGAGGCCGTGACCATGGCCGACAGCCTGATCCTGAGCCTCTATGACAGTCAGAACGCCGGTTCCCTGGGCCTTTTGTGGAAGGCCGCCGGCAATGGCAACACCCTGTATCTGCTGGGGAGCATCCATACCGACCGGAACAATGTCTATCCCTTCCACAAGCAGCTGCGGGACATTATCCTGAATGCGGAGCAGGTCTCCTTCGAGCTGGATTTTAACGACCAGGCCCAGCTGGCGGAGTTTGCCGCCATGCAGGTCTACTCCGACGGCACCACCCTGGCCGACCATATCTCTCCGGAGCTCTACCAGGTAGTGGTGAACACCGCCTCCATGCTGGGCATGGATGAGTCCGTGGTTGCCCAGTACAAGGCCTGGGCTCTGGCCAGCTCCTTCCAGTCCCTGTCCCTGCTGGACGACACCTCCGGCAGCAACGCCATGGCCATGGACCTCTATGTGAATTCCAAGGCGGTGAACGCCGGTATCGACATCGGGGCGGTGGAGACCTACGCGTTCCAGGGGGGCATCTTTGACAGCCTGTCCCCTGAGTACCAGGAAGTCTATCTGGCCAGCGGTCTGCTGATGGTGCTGGACCCCAATACCATGGACGAGGCCACCAAGTCCGCTCTTACCGCCGTGCTGGGGGAGGAGGCCCTGACCCCCGCTTCTCAGGAGGCTGTGGCGGAAGAGGTGGAGCAGATCGGCCTTTGGATGGAGCAGTGGAAGGCCCGGGACACCGAGGGCTTTGCCGCCTCCTACCCCAAGGAGGAGACCATCAACAGCGACGATGAGCTCAACAGCAAGCTCTTTACCGACCGGGATCCCGGCATGATCAATTACGCCGCAAGCTACCTCAACCAGGAGGGCAGCCACACCGGGCTGCTGGTGGTGGGTGCCGGCCATATGATCGGCTCCGGCGGTATCGTTCAGGGATTGAAGGACCTGGGCTATACCGTGGAGGTCGTGCCCAAGCCGTAAATAAGTTTCATACCGGCCCGCCGTTTCCCAGAGGGGAGCGGCGGGCTTTTGAAAGGAAATTTTTTCATTGCAATACTCGCCCGGCCCTGCGCATACTGACTTTGAATGCGTTTGGAAAGGCGGCGAGGCGGTGAATTGGCGGAGAGTGATCGCGGCGGTGTGTGCCCTGTCCCTGATTCCTCTTTTTTCCGGAGAGGAGGGGATCAGACAGGCGGCGGGCCCGGCCCAGGTGGAGGTGGGCTCGCCCCCTCTGGTGGCCCTGACCTTTGACGACGGGCCGCGGAACAAGACCACAGGGGCGCTGCTGGACGGCCTGGCTCTGCGGGAGGTGCCCGCCACCTTTTTCCTGGTGGGCAGCCGCATCGCCGGCAGTGAGGAGCTGATCCGGAGAATGGCGGCGGAGGGACACCAGATCGGCGTCCACACCTATGACCATGTAATCGTCACCGACCTCAGCCGGGAAGATTTTGACCTCCAGGTGGGCAAGACCCGGGCCCAGCTCATCGACATCCTGGGAGAGGGGGAGTACTGGCTCCGCCCACCCTATGGCATTGTGGACCAGTCGGTGGAGCAGTGGTGCGACTGCCCCCTGATCCTGTGGTCGGTGGACCCGGAGGACTGGAAGGACAAGGATGTGGACCGGATCGTGGCCTCGGTGCTGGAGCATGTGAAGGACGGGGACATCATCCTGATGCACGACATTTTCCAGACCTCAGTGGAGGCGGCGCTGCGCATTGTGGATGCCCTGCTGGACAGGGGGTACTGCTTTCTCACCGTGGAGCAGCTCATGGCCCAGCGCCAGGGAGAGCCCCGGCGGGGAGAGGTGTACCGCAGGTTCCCGCCGGAAAATTTAGAATAAAATTCACAAATTATCATTGTAATTTTTGCCGCAATCATGTAAACTTAGGACAACAGCAAAACAGAAGGAGGAACCGAATATGAAAGTTGCCCGTTTGGTGCTGAAGATCGTGGCCTTGTCCCTGTCTGTGGCCGCTCTGACCTGTGCTGTGGTGGCTTATTGGAACGAGCTGGTGGAGCTGTTTGACTACACCAAGAGCAAGATTCAGCGCCGCACCTGTGTCTCTGAGTACGACGACTACGAGGAGTAAAAAAACCGCCGGTTCATCCGGCGGTTTTTTCATGGGTGTACCATTTGAGGCAACCGATGTCCCGGCGGCTTCTCAGCAGCAGGGCGGACAGAAGCAGGTCGGCCGCCAGGGCAGCCAGGGCCGCCCAGCCCACCGGGGCGGGGATTTGCTCCAGCAGGGGTGAGAAGATGGGCCCCAGCCAGTAGACCAGGGGCAGGGACAGCACCCCCCAGGCCAGGGAAAAGGGCAGACACACCCGTCCGTGCAGGTTTCCGGGCAGGTCCCGGTAATCCCAGAAAGACACCCCAAGGAGCTTTTCATAGTAGACGGCGGCCAGATATTCCGCCCCGGTGGCTGTGAGAGCGCCCAGTAGAAAGACAGCCGGGGGAAAGGGGCGTGCCGGAGCGGACAGAGACAGAATAAGGCAGGCCCCCAGCCCATACACCGGACACAAGGGGAGCACCCACAGGCACTTCCGGTTTGGACGGCCGCCGGTACACCGGGCGTAGGCCACCTCCAGCAGGAAGCCCAGAAAGCTGTACAGCATAAAGTTCCAGAACAGGACCAAAAACAGAACCCTCCCTTTCTGCCTGTTAGGGTGTGAAGAAAAGGAGGGGTTTCATACGGAGGATCAGAAAATTTAAAAAGCCAGCTTTTCCAATGGCTGGAAAGGCGCCGTGGGCAGCACAGGAGACTGGAACGGCTGAGAAAAAGAGAAAAATGCCCGCTCTCACCTTGCGGAAGAGGCTGGTTTGTGGTAGGATAGCGGGAGATAAAAAAAGAGGAGCGGAGCATATGCGGCATTTGATTGACTTTGGCGATCTGAAACGACAGGAGTGGGACGAGCTGTATGCCCGGGCCAGCCGGATCATTGACGCGCCGGAAAAGTTTATGGATGTGTGCCGGGGAAAGGTGGCGGCAAACCTCTTTTATGAGCCCTCCACCCGTACCAATTTCTCCTTCCAGACTGCCATGCTCCGCCTGGGCGGCACTGTGTTCGGCTTTGCCGATCCCAACTCCTCCTCTGTGGCCAAGGGCGAGACTTTGAAGGACACCATCAAGATGGTTTCCAGCTATGCCGATGTGGTGGTCATGCGCACCCCCTGGGAGGGGGCGGCCAAGGCGGCCTCTCTCTACTCCCATGTGCCGGTGGTGAACGCCGGGGACGGCGGCCACATGCACCCCACCCAGACCATGGCCGATCTCACCACCATCACCCGGCTGCTGGGCAAGGTGGACGGACTGTCCATCGGTATGTGCGGCGATCTGAAAAACGGCCGTACCGTCCACTCCCTGATCAAGGCCCTGGCCAAGTTTGAAAATATCCGCTTCTTCCTGATCTCGCCCCGGGAACTGGCCGTTCCCGAGTATATGCGTGCCTTTATGAAAGAGAACAATATGCCCTACACCGAGGTCACCGGCCTGGAGGCGGTGATCCCCCAGCTGGATGTGCTGTATATGACCCGCATCCAGAAGGAGCGGTTTGTGGACCCTCTGGAGTACGAGCGCAACAAGGGCATTTATATCCTCACCCGCCGGAAGCTGGAGCGTGCCAAGGAGCATATGCTGGTCATGCACCCCCTGCCCCGGGTGGATGAGATCACCGTGGATGTGGATGACGATCCCCGGGCGGTCTACTTCCAGCAGGCCCGGTTCGGTATGTTTGCCCGGATGTCCCTGCTCTCCGACCTTGCAAACCAGCCCCGGCTGGACCAGACCCCTGTGGTGGAGATCGGCACCAAGCCTGTGTGTACCAACCCTCGGTGCATTACCCAGACCCAGCCCTACCTGCCCCCTCTGGTGAAGAAAAATGGCGGGGTGGACTGCTGCGCTTTCTGTGACAGTGCCCTTAGATGAGGGCTCCGTTTTTGGGATCTATCGCACTGCTACAAAAAAGTGAGAGGAAATTTCAAGAAAACCATTGACAGCCCGCCGGAAATATGGTAAGATTTCGAGGCTGACGTGAGAGGAACGCGCCGTCCATGCGGGTGTAGTTCAATGGTAGAATCCCAGCCTTCCAAGCTGGTCGCGTGGGTTCGATTCCCATCACCCGCTCCAAATGCGCCTGTAGCTCAGGTGGATAGAGCAACTGCCTTCTAAGCAGTGGGTCGGGGGTTCGAGTCCCTTCAGGCGTACCAGCCGTCAGCCAGACATGGTGGGTGTAGCTCAGTTGGTTAGAGCACCGGATTGTGGTTCCGGGTGTCGAGGGTTCGAGTCCCTTTACCCACC
>CALWOR010000138.1 GCA_944383205.1 uncultured Oscillospiraceae bacterium
GGCCTGGCGGCGGTGCTCAGCGGCATCGGCTCGGCCAAGGGCACCGGCATCGCCGGCGAGGCGGGCACCGGCCTTCTGTGTGAGGACCCCAGCAAGTTCGGTAAGGTCATGATCCTTCAGGTGATCCCCGGCACCCAGGGCCTGTATGGCCTGGTGGTGTGGTTCTTCGCTGTGTTCCGCATGGGTCTGCTGTCCGGCACCCTGCCCCAGCTGACTGTTGCTCAGGGCATGCAGTACTTTGTGGCCTGCCTGCCCATGGCGCTGGGCGGACTGTTCTCCGCCATCGCCCAGGGCCGCGTGGCTGCCGGCTCCATCAACATCCTGGCCAAGAAGCCTGACGACTGGTCCAAGGGCATGGTCCTTTGTATCACCGTGGAGTTCTACGCCATCCTGTCTCTGCTGGCCTCCATGCTGATGATCATCAACATCAGCGCGTAAGGCGCAAGAAAGGAATCCGCCAATGGAAGGAATTGAAAAAATTACCGCCAAAATTGCCCAGGACGCCCAGGCGGAAGTGAGCCGCCTGGAGCAGGAGACCAAGGCCCAGGTGGACAGCATTCTGACCCAGGCCAAGGCCCAGGCGGATAAAGAAACCGCCGATGCCCTGGCCAGGGGAAAGAAGGCCGCCGACGAGCGGCTGGAGCGGCTTCAGTCCGCTGCCGGCATGGAGCGGCGCAAGCTGGAGTTGGCCGCCAAGCAGGAGGTGCTGGGCGAGGCCTTTGATCTGGCCCTGGAAAAGCTCTGCTCCCTGCCCGAGGAGGAGTATGTAAAGCTGCTTACCGCCTTGGTGTTGGAGGCCTCCTCCACCGGCAAGGAACAGCTGGTCTTCTCTGCCAAGGATCGCGCCCAGATCGGAAAGCAGGTGGTGGTGGCCGCCAACGAGGCGCTGGCCAGCCGGGTGGCCCCCGAGCTGCCCGAGTCGATCACCGACTCCAAGGTGGGGGCCTTTGTGGGCAAGCTGGTGAATACCACCGCAGCCATGGTAAACGGCACTGCCATGCTCACACTCTCCCAGGAGACCCGGGAGATGAAGGGCGGCTTCATCATGGTGGACGGAGATGTGGAGATCAACTGCGCCTTCGAGACCCTCGTCCGTCTGCAGCGTGAGAAGCTGGAAAAAGAAGTGGCTGATGTATTGTTTCAGCATTGAAAAGTGAGGTGAGATTCGTTGTCTCACAGAAAAGATACAGATTATCTGGCCATCTCCGCCCGGATCCGGGCCATGGAGAACCGCCTTTTGACCCGGGAGCGGATGGACCGGATGATCGACGCCCGGGATGACAGCGAGGCCATGAAGGTCCTGGCCGAATGCGGCTATAACGACGCCGTCAGTCTGGACGAGGCCCTTCTCCAGGCCAGGGGAGAGGTCTTTCAGGACATGGAACGCTCCGCCCCCGACCCCCGGCTGGTGGAAGTTTTTCAGATCAAGTACGACTATCACAATGCCAAGGCCATTCTCAAGGCCCAGGCCGTGGGTTCTGACCCGGAGCGGCTGCTCCTGTCCGGCGGACGGTACCAGCCCCGGGAGTTGCTGGAGATGTGGCGTCGGGAGGAGCTGAAGGGCTGCTCTCCCGCCTTCACCAAGGCCATGGAGGAGGCAAAGGCTCTTTTGGAAGAGAGCCATGACCCCCAAAAGGCCGATCTGCTTCTGGACCGGATCTGCTATGAAGAGATGGCCCAGCTGGCTCGGGAGCTGGAGAGCCCCTCCCTCCAGGGCTATGTGCGTCTCAGTGTGGATGTAGCCAACCTCCGTGCTGCCGTCCGGGTCTACCGGATGGGCAAGGAGGGAGAGTTCCTCCGGCAGGTGCTGCTTCCCGGAGGCAATGTGTCCGAGCAGTCCATCCTCTCCGCCCGTCGTGAGGCGCTGGACGAAGTGTTCCGTTCCGGCCCTCTTGCGGGGGCGGCGGAGCTGGGAGCAAAGCTCCTCCAGCCCGGAGGGGGTTCTCTGACGGAATTTGAGCGGGAGTGCGATAATGCGCTTACCGCCTATCTGGCCGCGGCCCGCCGCATCCCCTTTGGGGAGGAGACGGTCATCGGTTACCTGTACGCCAAGGAGCAGGAGTTCACCGCCATCCGCTCCATTTTTGCCGGCCGGGCGGCGGGGCTGGACGGAGAGACCATCCGTGCCCGGCTCCGGGAGACCTATGTGTAAGGGGGTGGGTGGAGATGTATAAAATCGCTGTGATGGGCGACATGGACAGCGTCCTGGGCTTCAAGGCCCTGGGGCTGGAGGTGTGCCCGGTATCCACCCCCGAGGAGGGCCATGAGGCTCTCCACCGCATGGCCAGGGAGAATTACGCCATCATCTATATGACCGAGCAGCTGGCCGCCCAGATGGGGCCGGATATTGCCCGGTATAAGGATGCCCTGACCCCTGCCATCATCCTCATCCCCGGGAAGGAAGGCTCCCTGGGGATCGGCATGGCCAACATTAAAACGGCGGTGGAACGCGCCGTGGGAGCCGACATTTTGTAAGCTTCCTTATCTGCGGAAATTTACTTCGAAGGAAGGTTTAGCCTATGGGAAAGATCGTCAAGGTCTCCGGCCCGCTGGTGGTGGCCACCGGCATGGAGGAGGCCAACATGGCCGATGTGGTCCGTGTGGGCGAGCAGCGTCTGATCGGTGAGATCCTCACCATGACCGGCGACTCCGCCTCCATCCAGGTCTACGAGGAGACCTCCGGCCTGGGCCCCGGCGCCGAGGTGGTCACCACCGGTTCCCCCTTGTCTGTGGAACTGGGCCCCGGTCTGGTGGAAAATATTTACGACGGCATCCAGCGCCCCCTGGAAGTCATTATGGAGAAGGTCAAGAGCAACAACCTGCCCCGCGGTGTGGAAGTGCCCGCTCTGGACCGGGAGAAGAAGTGGGACTTTGTGCCCACCGTGGAGCCCGGGGCCCAGGTGGTGGGGGGCGATGTGATCGGCACCGTCCAGGAGACCCCCTCCATCCTCCACAAGATCATGATTCCCCCGAAAATGAAGGGTAAGATCCTCTCCATTCAGGGCGGCTCCTTCACTGTTACCGAGACGGTGGCAGTGCTGGAGCAGGAGAATGGGGAGAAAGTGGAGCTGACTATGATGCAGAAGTGGCCTGTCCGTGTGGGCCGGCCCTATAAGCATAAGTATCCCCCCGTGATCCCCCTCCAGTCCGGCCAGCGGATCGTGGACACCTTCTTCCCTGTGGCCAAGGGCGGTACCGCCGCCATCCCCGGCCCCTTCGGCAGCGGCAAGACGGTGATGCAGCACGCCCTGGCCAAGTGGTCCGATGTGGACTTGGTGGTTTACATCGGCTGCGGCGAGCGGGGCAACGAGATGACCGATGTTTTGCGGGAGTTTCCCGAGCTGGTGGACCCCCGTACCGGCGAGACGCTGATGAAGCGCACCGTCCTCATCGCCAACACCTCCGACATGCCCGTGGCCGCCCGTGAGGCCTCCATCTACACCGGCATCACCATCGCCGAGTATTTCCGGGACATGGGCTACGCCGTGGCTGTTATCGCCGACTCCACCTCCCGCTGGGCCGAGGCCCTTCGTGAGATGTCCGGCCGTCTGGAGGAGATGCCCGGCGAGGAGGGCTATCCCGCCTACCTGAGCTCCCGCCTGGCCCAGTTCTACGAGCGGGCGGGCAGTGTGTCCTGCCTGGGCTCCGATGAGCGCCGGGGGAGCCTCACCGCCGTGGGCGCCGTGTCCCCTCCCGGCGGCGACCTCTCCGAGCCCGTCTCCCAGGCCACCATGCGCATCGTCAAGGTGTTCTGGGCCCTGGATGCCTCCCTGGCCTACCGCCGCCACTTCCCCGCCATCAACTGGCTCAACTCCTACTCCCTCTATCTGGACTCCCTCAAACCCTGGTATGACGAGAACCTGGGCAAGGAATTCCTTCAGAACCGGGAGTGGGCCATGGCTGTGCTTCAGGAGGAGGCCAGCCTCAACGAGATCGTCCAGCTGGTGGGTAAGGACTCCCTGTCCGCCAAGGATCAGATCACCCTGGAGACCGCCAAGATGATCCGTGAGGACTTTTTGCAGCAAAACTCCTTTGTGGACATCGACTCCTACTCGGAGTATGACCGTCAGGCCAGAATGCTGTCCATGATCCGGGATTACGACACTCAGTGCCGCTCTGCCGCCGAAAAGGGCGGCGCCCTGGCTGATCTGTTTGCCATCCCTGCCCGTGAGGGCATCGGCCGGGCCAAGTCGGTCCCCGCCGACCAGTATAAAGAGAATTATGCCGCTCTGTCTGAGGAGATGGAGCGGGAGATCAACGCCATTGGGGAGAAAGGAGAGGATGCGCTGTGATTCGGGAATATAAAACGATCCAGGAGATCTCCGGCCCTCTGATGGTGGTCAACCGGGTACAGGGCGTCACTTATGATGAGCTGGCCGAGATCGAGTTGTCCGACGGCTCTGTGCGCCGGTGCAAGGTGCTGGAGGTCAACGGCGACTCCGCCGTGGTGCAGCTGTTTGAAGCCTCCGCCGGCATCAACCTGAAGGACTCCAAGATCCGCTTTCTGGGTCACCCCCTCCAGCTGGCTGTGTCCGGCGATATGCTGGGCCGGGTATTTAACGGAATGGGACAGCCCATCGACGGCGGCCCCGCCATTCTGGCTGACGAATACCGGGATATCAACGGCCTGGCCATGAACCCCGCCGCCCGGAACTACCCCAACGAGTTTATTCAGACGGGCATCTCCACCATCGACGGCCTGAACACCCTGGTCCGTGGTCAGAAGCTGCCCATCTTCTCCGGTTCCGGCCTGCCCCACGCAGCCCTGGCCGCCCAGATCGCCCGTCAGGCCAAGGTGCTGGACGGTGAATCCAACTTCGCCGTGGTCTTTGCCGCCATCGGCATCACCTTTGAAGAGTCTGAGTTCTTCGTCAGTGAGTTCAAGCGCACCGGTGCCATTGACCGCACCGTGCTGTTCACCAACCTGGCCAACGACCCCGCCGTGGAGCGTATCGCCACCCCCCGTATGGCCCTCACCGCCGCGGAGTACCT
>CALWOR010000139.1 GCA_944383205.1 uncultured Oscillospiraceae bacterium
GATGACCGGACCATGGTGCCCGCAGAGATCGCAGACTCCATGGGACTGACCTATACGGTCTCCGGCAGCAGTGTCACCTTCACCGCCAATGGCACCTCCCAGACCTACACCGTAGGCACCTCTGTGGGCGACACTGCCCCCGCTCTGGTGGACGGCAGCATCTATGTCCCCTTCTACCACCTGGCCCAGGCCTTTGGCTATGGGGTCACTTGGGACGGAGCCGCCGGTGTGGCTGGAGCCACCGGCCTTACTGCTCCCTCTCAGGAAGCCATTACCAGCATTCAGGCCACTACCACTCCCAATTTCTACGGCCACAAAGTGGAGACTATTGCCGTCACCTATCAGGCGGGCACTGACCTATCCGATGTAAGCCTAAGCGACTATGCGGTGTATGACCGCGGCTTCAATAATCCTGATTATGGCGAGCTGGAGCTGACTAAGGCCACTGTCAATGGTACTGTTGTTACTCTGTACGCAGATCTGGGCACCGACAAAGTGACCGACCGAAGCCGTGAGACTTATGGTACCTTGTGCACCAGTTCCAACTGGTATGTGGATTCTCAGGGCATTATTCACTGTGATTCTCCCGAAGGCGGTGAAGAAGCCGGTGCCTGGCAGGACATCCTGGGCACCACCATTGAGCCCAACACCATTAACAAGGGACTGCAGTGGCGCGAAAATATGGATCTCATCCTGTGTGTAAATGGTGCCTCTATCGAGGATGGTATTCCCTCCACCAACGGAGCCGGCAAAATGCTGAACAACACTGTTTGGAAAGAGACCATTCTGGGCGGTGGACTGGACAAAGTGGAGATGGAGATGGTCAACATCGGTTCCGTCGCTCCCAACTACACCATGCTGGGCAGCAATGGTGAGGTCCCTGTGTTTGTCATCTACCCTGATAACTATGATCCCAACCGGGCTGAGCCCTATCCCGCCGTTGTCTACCAGTGCGGCGGCGGCGTGTGCTACTGGGAAGTGACCGACGGCTCCGCAACCGCTGCCAACAATCTGGGCTGCAATGTGGTCTACGACGAGATGATGACCAAGTGGCACGAGCAGCTCCCCGAAGCTATCATTATGAGTGTTAATGTCCACTCTACCCCCATCGATGTTTCCGCCACCGAAATTTGTGGTGTGCTGGATTATACCATTGCCAACTGGAATGTGGATAAGGACAGCATTGTTATTGTGGGTAACTCTCAGGGCACTCTGATCAGTTCCGATGTGATCCGCCAGCGTCCTGACCTCATCGCCGGCTATGTGGAATGTAACGGTAATCTGGGCAGCATGGCCACTGCTGCTCAGGTGGACGGCACCTTGGCCAACAGCAGTCTGGGTACCTGGACAGAGGCTGAGGTCCAGGCAATGATCGACAACGAGGTCTCCGTCTGGATGTTTAATGGTGAAACTGACGGCGACAACCCCGCTGCCCAGCAGGATGTCATCGAGATTGTCAAGGACCTGTACCGTGACGCCGGCAAGGACGAATCCTGGATCAATCAGCATGTCCGCGCCTCCGGCCTCCAGTCCTGGAAATTCAAGGCCTGGGGTGAGACCGATCACTCCGTGACCAAGGTGGTCGCCTCCTGTTACCTGGAGGCTCCCTACACTGATGTTTGGGAGGGACAGGCCGCCCTGTCCGCTGGTGACACCTACACCTACGCCGGTCAGGAAGAGGACTACGCCAACTATGACCTCACCCTGGACTATATCTACACTGTTTATCCGGAGAGCGTGGCTCAGTGGGCTAAGTCTGTGATGGGCTAAAAGAATCAAGTTCTCTGATTTTTGCAGAAAGAAGGGCGTCCCATCCGGGGCGCCCTTCTCATGTTTATTTACTCCAGTCTCCATCCTGCCGCAGTGGCAGCTCCCGGAAGATCCGGTCCACCGCTCCCTCATAGCTCCGGCTGTCCTGGGCCTTTTTGATTTGTTTGAAGAGCTTCTCTCCCCCATCAAAGAGACGGAAAAAGTAGCTCCACAGCTCCTTCATATGAAATACTGCGTTCTTCTGGCTTCCGAAGTCCCGGAGATATCCCTGGTAAAGCATGTCATGGAAGCTCCGCAGCTCTTCCAGTCCGGCGGGAGCGCCGCCCCGGACCTTTCGGGCCAGAGCAGGGTCTGCGATGAGCCCCTGGCCCATCATGATCCCCTGAATCCCGGAAAATTCCATCTCTGCCCGGACACAGTCCTCGACAGTCGTCAATCCGCCGTTATAGCACAAGGGACAATGAATGTCGGGCAGGACTTTGAGAAATTCCGTTCTCCTCACCGGGACCTTATAGTAATCCGTGCGCACCCGGGGGTGGAGGATCAGCATCGAGATGGGGTAGCGGGCAAAAATCTCCAGCAGGGCAGGAAATTCCTGGGGAGATTCCAGCCCCAGCCGGGTCTTTACCGAGATCTTCAGCTTCCCCAGGTCGGCGGCAAACACCTCCTGGAAAAAGCGGTCCAGGGCCTCCAGGTCGGCCAGCATTCCGGCTCCCTTTCCCTTGGCCACCACCGTGCCCGAGGGGCAGCCCAGGTTCAGGTTGACCTCCTCATAGCCCATTTTTTGAAGTTCTCCCGCCGCCCAGAGAAAGTCTCCGGCATTCTTGGTCAGCAGCTGAGGGACAGCAGGAATCCCCTCGTTGGCCTGGGGGCCGACATTGCGCAGCTCCCTGGGGGTAAACACATGATCCTGAGTGGGACTGATAAAGGGGAGGTAATACTTATCCACCCCGGAAAAGTATATGTGGTGGGCACGGCGAAACTGAGGACCGGTCACCCCCTCCATGGGGGCAAAGTAGAGCTCCATGTATTCTCCTCTCCGCCTGGAAAGGGCCGCGGTCTTTCTGACCGCGGCCCTTTGGCATATTGTTTTCTGTTCTCTTACAGCAGACTGAGGGCGGCCTTATCTCCCACCAGGATCACATCGGGGTGCATCTGGAGAATGGAGGCGGGCACATTGGGGGTGACGGGGCCGGTAAAGGCTTTCTTCACAATTTCGGCCTTATCCTTTCCGCTGACGGCTACCAGCACCTTCTTGGCCTGCATAATCGTCTGGATGCCCATGGTCATGGCCTGGCGGGGCACCTCGTCGGCAGAGGCAAAGAAGCGGGCATTAGCCTGAATGGTAGTCTCGGTCAGGTTCACCACATGAGTCTCCAGTTCGAAGACATCAGAGGGCTCGTTAAAGCCGATGTGGCCGTTGTGGCCCATACCCAGCAGCTGAAGGTCAATGGGGCCAAGGGTATGGATGACCTCGTTATAGCGCCGGCACTCCTCAGCAGCATCTTCGGCCAGGCCGTTAGGCACATTGGTGTTGGCGGGCACAATATTTACATGGTCAAAAAGATTGGACTGCATAAAATAGCGGTAGCTCTGGTCATGGGTGGGAGCCAGGCCCACATACTCGTCCAGGTTGATGGACCGAACCTGGGAGAAATCCAGATCTCCCTTCTTATACCACTCCACCAGCTGCTTGTAAGCGCCCACAGGGGTAGAACCGGTAGCCAGGCCCAGCACACAGTCGGGCTTCAAAATCACCTGGGCAGACAGAATATTGGCCACCCGGCGGCTCATGGCATTGTAATCTTCGGTTACATAAATCCGCATGATACACACTCCTCATACCATATTTCCAAGGCTTCCCATAGGGGTCCATACTAATAAAATTGTAGCCACTTCCACGGCGGTTTGTCAAGGCTTTTGGGGAATTATTTTCCACCCTTCTCATCTTTTCCGAAACAATTTGTTGGGCCTGATCAAAATCCCGTCTGGCATTTCTGCTGCCTCTATGATACAATCAGTTCATCATATCCACACCGTCAAGGAGGGTTCTCATGTCCTGCAAAGAAGAATTTATTGACATTTTCAAAACTCATATCACCCGGGAGGGTTCAGAAAAACTGTTGGATTTTCTGGAGCATAAAAGCGATTTCTTCACCGCCCCCGCCTCTGCCCGGTACCACGGAGCCTATGAGGGCGGTCTGTGCGAACACAGCCTCAATGTGTACCACTGTCTTGTGGACTACCTCCAACGGGAGCGGGTCCAGGAGCTGTACGGCTTGGAGTACAGCGACGAGTCCATTGCCATCGTTGCCCTGCTCCACGATCTGTGCAAAGTGGGCTGCTATAAAAAGGGCACCCGAAATGTAAAAAATGAGGCCACAGGCCAGTGGGAAAAGGTGCCCATCTATACTTTTGATGATCCCCTGCCCTACGGCCACGGGGAGAAGAGCGTGTATATCGTAAACGGCTACATCCGTCTCACCCGGGAGGAGGCCATGGCCATCCGCTGGCACATGGGCTTCTCGGGCACCGAGGACAACCGCACTGTGGGCCAGGCCCTGCAAAAATATCCTCTGGCCTTTGCCCTGGCCACCGCCGATATGGAGGCCTCCTACTTTCTGGAGGGCGAGGACTGAGGGCTCCCAAAACTCAAAAAAGGCCCCCGGCGCATCTTGCGCCGGGGGCCTGCATATTTTTTCTTACTGCTCGTCTTCAATGAGACCATAGTCTCCGTCATACCGGCGGTAGACCACAGCAAAGGTGCCGTCAGCCTCCTCATCCCGGAAAGCAAAGAAGCTGTGGCCCAGCAGATTCATCTGCAGGATGGCCTCGTCCCGGGTCATAGGCTTGATGGGGAAGGTCTTGCTGCGGACGATACGGTACTCGCCCTCCTCCGGCTCGTCAGGAGCAAAGGTGGATACCTCGCTCACATCCAGGGCCCGCTCGAAGGCGCCCTGGCGCAGACGCTTTTCCAGCCGGGTCTTGTTCTTACGGATCTGCCGCTCCAGGGTAGTCACGGCGGCATCGATGGAGGCATGCATATCGGAGGTGCTCTCAGATACCCGGAAAATGGTGCCGCTGGAGCGGATGGTGATCTCCACCTTGTTGTTCCGCTCCTTCTCAATGCTGAATGTGATGGCCGCGGTGGCATCCTCCTTAAAAAAACGGTCCAGCTTTCCTACCTTTTTCTCCGCATACTTGTGAATTGC
>CALWOR010000140.1 GCA_944383205.1 uncultured Oscillospiraceae bacterium
GGCCCCGGCGGGGGAAACATGCTTGAAGGAAGCGGCAGCGGGCAGACCGGTGGCCTTCTTCAGCGCCTTCACCAGCTGCCAGGAGTTGAGGGCGTCCATAAAGTTGATGTAGCCCGGCTTGCCGTTCAAGACCTTCAGAGGCAGCTCGCCCTCCTCCATGAAGATCCGGGCGGGCTTTTGGTTGGGGTTGCAGCCGTATTTCAGTTCCAGTTCGGTCATGTCAGTTCTCCTCCTTCCAGACAGGTTCCTTGGGGGCGGTGTGGGTGCGCTGGCCGTATTTGTTGATGATGACGGTCTCGGCAAAGCCGTTGCGCAGGTCCACATAGCGCACGAAGAGGGAGACCTTGTTGTCCTCGTTGAGGCTGCTCCAGATCTGGTCGGCCAGCTCGTCGGCACTCTTGGCGGTAATTGCCACCTCCACCGGTTCCCCGTGGAAGGAGGGCCGGGGATCGCCGAAGCCCTCGTAGGTGCTGATGAAGTGGCCCATCTGATACCGGGGCATATACTCAAAGAACTGCCGCTGGCACAGGTGGTCCTGGCCCTCCTTCAGAATGGACAGGCGGTAGTTGCCGGAGCGGTCCACCAGGCCGGAGATCCGGGGGGTGAGGTTGGGCTCGTCGGGCTCATACTCCCGGGTGCGCAGGGCCTCCTCAAAGGTTCTGCCCGCCGCCAGAAAATCCCGGATGGTGTCGGTCTGGTCCCCGTTGGTGACGATGGTGGTGGTGCCCACCATGCGCACGGGGTGGTAGATGATGAGGGAGGGGTCGGTCATCTTGCTCTCGTCAAAGGCCCGGGTGCGGATGCCGTCCTCGGTCTCCTCAAAGACCCGGTTGCGGCTGTTCTCGCTGCGGCCCATAATGAAGTAGGCCATGACAGCCTGGGCCCAGGTGTCGTTGTGGGATAGCCCCAGCATAATGCCCCGGCCGGGGTAGGGGCGCTGGGACAGGTACTCCATCAAATCAAGTTTTGCCATTGGAATCCTCCTTTTTCTTCTGCCTGGCCGGATCAGGGAAGTGAAGATCCAGCCACTGTTGAAAGGAACGAAAATAAAATATCACCAGAGGGATCAGACCCAAAAAGGCCAGTATCATGCCGAAGGGGGAAAAGAAGGTGGGCAAGAGGAAGATGCCGCCCAGAAAAAGAAACCCGCCGGTGAGAATCAGCTGAAGCTCCATAAAGAAATCTCCTTTCTATGGAAAAAGGGCGCACCCGTGGTATATCCATGGATGCGCCCAGACGGTCGGCTCTCACAGAGGCGATGCTCCCCGTGGTCAGTTCCACTTGTTCCGTCAGTCACATCGCTTGTTTCATCTTGCTTGGGCGCGTTTCCGGTGTAAAGGGAAAACACAGTCCAATTATTGTAAAATACGGACTTTTCGGCCGTCCACTACCAGCTTGTCCTGGCAGAACAGGCTGACGGCTCTGGGCAGGAGCTTCCACTCGCAGTTCTCCATGATCCGCCGCTGGAGGACCTCCGGCGTGTCGTCGGGGAGGACCTGTACACAGTCCTGGAGAATGATAGGGCCCGCGTCGCATTCCTGGGTGACGAAGTGGACGGTGGCACCGGACACCTTCACCCCATAGGCCAGGGCTTTTTCGTGGACATGGAGCCCAAAGCAGCCCTCGCCGCAGAAGGAGGGGATGAGGGAGGGGTGGATGTTGATGATGGCGTTGGCGTAGCGCTGGAAGAGCTCCTCAGTGACGATGGTCATAAAGCCCGCCATCACCACCAGCTGAATGTCCAGGGCCTGGAGCTTCTCCACCAGGGCCACGGTGAGATCCCGGGCGGTGGGATACTCCTCCCGGGCGAGCACATAGCCGGGGATGCCCGCCTTTTTAGCCCGTTCCAGGGCGTAGGCCTGGGGGTTATTGGAGATGACGGCGACGATCTCACCGTTTATGATCTCTCCCCGGCCCTGGGCGTCAATGAGGGCCTGAAGATTGGTCCCGCCGCCGGAGACCAGCACGGCAATTCGTTTGGACATAGATGTTCCCCACTTTTTCATACGGAGCCGGAGGGGACAATATCCCGGATATAACTCCTAACTCCTGATTCCTAACTCAGATCAGCTCCACGCCGTCCTCGCCGGCGACCACGCTGCCCACCAGATAGGCCTTCTCACCGGCGGCCTTCAGCACCTCCAGGGCCCTGTCCGCCTGGTCGGCAGGCACAGCCAGCAGCATGCCCAGCCCCATGTTGAAGGTGTTGTACATATCCCGCTGGGGGATGCTGCCCTTCTTCTGAATGAGGTCGAAGATGGGAAGACGGGGGAAGGTTTTCAGATCGATGCGGGCGGTGAGGCCCTCGGTCATCATCCGGGGCACATTCTCATAAAAACCGCCGCCGGTGATGTGGCTGATGGCGTGGATGTCCACGCCATCCTTCAGCAGGGCCTTGATGGCCTTTACATAGATGCGGGTGGGGGTGAGCAGAGTCTCGCCCAGGCTTTTGCCCCCCAGCTCTTCCATGGGGGATTTGAGGTCGGCGTGCTCCACATCCAGCACCTTGCGCACCAGGGAGAAGCCGTTGGAGTGGACGCCGGTGGAGCCCAGACCGATGAGCACATCCCCTTGGGCCAGCTTTTTGCCGTCGATGATCTTCTCCTCGTCCACGATGCCGACGGAGAAGCCAGCTACATCGTAGTCCTCCTCAGGCATCATACCTGGGTGCTCGGCAGTTTCGCCGCCCACCAGGGCGCACTCTCCCTGACGGCAGCCCTCGGCAATGCCGGCGACGATCTCGGCGATGCGCACAGGGTCGTTTTTGCCGCAGGCAATGTAGTCCAGAAAGAACAGGGGAGCGGCGCCCCCGCAGATGATGTCGTTGACACACATGGCCACGCAGTCGATGCCGATGGTGTCGTGCTTGTCCAGCAGCTGGGCCAGGCGGAGCTTGGTGCCCACGCCGTCGGTGCCGCTGACCAAGACGGGCTTCTTCATCCCCGCCATATCAGGGGCGAACATACCGCCGAAGCCTCCCAGGGTGCCCATGACCCCGGGAATGTAGGTGGACTCCACCATGGGCTTGATGCGCTTGACGGCCTCATAGCCGGCGGTGACATCCACGCCCGCGGCGGCGTAGGAAGCGGAATGAGAGTTTTTCATGGGAGAAATCTCCTCCATTCATCATTCGTTGAGGTAGCGCTTGGAAGGGGACGGGATTACTCCTTGCCCGTCCAGCAGTAGGTACAAACCTTATCCCGGTCCAGACCGATGGCCTCCAGCAGGCCGTCCAGGGACTGATAGCCCAGGGAGTCAAAGCCAAACTTCTCACAGATGGACTTGAGCAGGCAGGAACCCCGCTGGGTGTGGACATCGGCATACTCCTCCAGGTGCTTCTGCCCCTCGTCTCCCTCCAGCTCCTGAACGGTGCGCCGGGCCAGAAGGTCCATATCGGAATTGCCCCGGGAGAAGTTCAGGTACTTGCAGCTGTACATGATGGGCGGGCAGGCGGAGCGCATATGCACTTCCTTGGCCCCGGACTCATAGAGAAATTCCACCGTCTCCCGCAGCTGGGTGCCCCGGACGATGGAATCGTCCACAAAGAGGAGCTTTTTGCCCTCAATAAGTTCGGGGACGGGGATCTGCTTCATTTTGGCCACCTGATTGCGGACCTCCTGGTTGGCGGGCATGAAGGACCGGGGCCAGGTGGGGGTATATTTCACAAAAGGGCGGGCAAAATGGGCCTGACTCTCGTTGGCGTAGCCGATGGCGTGGGGGACGCCGGAATCGGGTACTCCTGCCACATAGTCCACCTGGGGACACTGACCCCGCTTCTTTTCATCCCGGGCCATGATGGCGCCGTTGCGGTAGCGCATGACCTCCACATTGACGCCCTCGTAGTTGGAGTTGGGGTAGCCGTAGTAGGTCCACAGGAAGGCGCAGATCTTCATCTCCTTCCCGGCAGGGGAGAGGGTCTCAAACCCCTGGGAGGTGATGCGTACAATCTCCTGGGGGCCCAGCTCATAGGCGTCCTCATAGCCCAGCTTGTGGTAGGCGAAGGACTCAAAGGACACACAATAACCCTGGTCATTTTTGCCTACCAGTACGGGCAGACGGCCAAGCTTGTCCCGAGCGGCGATGATCTCGCCCTTGTCGGTGAGGATGAGCAGGGTAAGAGAGCCGTTGATCTCCTGCTGGGCGTGAAGGATGCCGCTGACCAGATCGTCCTTTTGATTGATCAGGGCGGCGGCCAGCTCGGTGGAGTTGACCTTCCCCGAGCTCATGGCCATGAACTGGTGGCCGTGGTCGGAGAAGTACTGCTGCACCAGCTCCTCAGAGTTGTTGATGATGCCCACGGTAGTGATGGCGTAAAGCCCCAGGTGGGAGCGGACCAGCAGGGGCTGGGGATCGGTGTCGCTGATACAGCCGATGCCGCTGCAGCCGTGAAAGTCGGACAGGTCCTTTTCAAACTTGGTGCGGAAAGGGGTGTTTTCAATGGAGTGGATCTGCCGCTGGAAGCCGTCCTGAGCGTCATGGATGATCATGCCGCCCCGGCGGGTGCCCAGGTGGGAGTGGTAGTCCACCCCGAAGAAAATGTCAAGGGAGACATCGCGCTTGGAGACAGCGCCGAAAAAACCGCCCATTCTTGTTACTCCTTAGTTAAAACTCAACCTGTTGTCTCAAGCGAAAAAGAGCTTGGACAGAGTCATGGGATCGATGTACTTGCCGTCCTTATAGACGCGCATATTGCCGGAGGCCACCTCGTCGATGAGCATGACCTTGCCCTCGGCGTCATAGCCGAACTCGAACTTGATGTCATAGAGGACCAGGCCCTTCTCCTTCAGATCGTCGGCCACGATCTGGGTGATCTTCTGGGTCTCCTCCTTGATGGCGTCATACTGCTCCTCGGTCATGACGCCCAGCACCACCAGACCGTCCTTGGTGACCAGGGGATCGCCCAGAGCGTCGTTCTTGAAGGTGGTC
>CALWOR010000141.1 GCA_944383205.1 uncultured Oscillospiraceae bacterium
TGCTGGGCGGCCCGGCTGCGCAGATAGGGATAGTCGGCGGTGAGCAGATAGGCGGCCATAATATAGATGACCAGAGCGATCACGAAGGAGGGAAGACCCATCGCCTTTTCACCTACGGTAGAGCCAAATGCGGTGAGCCAGTCGGTGGCAGCCTCTTTAAACCACTCAAAGAAGCTGGTGAAGGTGCCGGTGATAAATTCGTTGACCTGAGGAGGCACCAGAGTCCACAGACTGGAGAACAGAGCCTCCATCTGATCCAGGGTAGACTGGAGGCTGTCCAGAAGGCCGCTCCAGTTCTGGGCCAGAGAGACCAGCTGGCCCACAGCCGCATATCCCAGCAGTCCGATCACACCGCCCACCAGGCCGAAAAGGACCAGCAGCAGGATCAGGGAGAGTGGACCGCGTCCCCAGCCCAGGGCCTTTTGAAGACGCTTGACCAGAGGGTTGAGCAGGGCCGCGGTAATCAGCGCCAACAGGAAGGGGGCAAACAGGGACAGCAGCGGCCGACCGAAAAGGACAAGGATCAAAATGGCCAGAAGGGCCAGCACAAAACGAATGGACAGGCGAAACCAGAGCATGCCCCGTTGACGCCAGGATAACTGTTGTGAGCCCACAGGAAGACCTCCTCTGTTGAATAATCTGAACAAGGGAAGTATAGCACATATTATATAAATAAACTGTAAATTTATAGACATGTGCGGACGCAAAACCGGTCCCGGCCATTTTTTCAATGGCTGGGACCGGTTTTGGGAAAGATCAGATTGAGCTCAGGCGCGGTAGACGATGCCCACCAGATTGGGGCCGGCGTTGATGGATACCACACCGCCGATGGGATACTCCATGACGGCCTCCTCCCCCAAGGCGGCCCGGCAGGCCTCCTGCAGACGGTCGGACTGCTCCCGGTTGTTTCCCCGAACCAGGAGGTAAGGGGTGCCGGGGCGGCGCTCTTTTTGACAGAGGTCCACGATGGTGGAGATCACATTCTTCTCACCCCGGACCTTGGAGAGAATTTTGGACTCTCCGTCCACAAAGGTCATAATGGGCTTGAGGCCAAGGGCCTCTCCCATGAAAGCGGCGGCGGCGGAAATGCGTCCGGACTTTTTGGCAAAGCGCAGGTCCAGGGGGGCAAAAACCACATGGACATGGGCCAGCCAGTCCTCAATAAAGTCCACGATCTCCTGGGCCTGGGCTCCCTCGGCGGCCATCTTTACCCCCTGAGCCACGGCCCAGCCGTAGGCCATGGTGTAGGTCTTGGAGTCAATAAGATAGATGTGGAAGGTGTCTTTGGCTTCGGGGTGGTGCTTGTAGAAGTCGTCCCGGGCCTGAAGGGCGTTTCCGTAAGTGGCCGAGCCCTTGGAGTTGATGGAGACATGGATGAGATCGGTGTACCCTTCGGACCAGGCAGACTCAAAGCACTCGGTAAACACGAAGGCGTTGAGCTGGGCGTGGGTAGGGATCTGAGGGGCGGACAGGAGCATATCAAAAAACTGATCCGGGGTGAAGTCCACGCCGTCCTCGTATTCCTCCTCGCCCATGGCGATGGGGAAGGGGAGCACCTGGATGGGTAACTCCTCCCGCAGCTGGGCGGGCAGATCCGCGGCGGAGTCGGTGGAAAGCTTGATACGAGCCATAAGTAAGGCCTCCTCATTCATCAGGCGGAAAACCGCTGTTTTGTAATGGTCAGTTCGATGTATTATCTCAGAAAGAAAAAAGCTTGTCAATACGGCGAAATGTGTAAAAATCAGGACATTCCGCCGGAAGGATCTTCCTTGAAAGAGAGCTTTTTCCGGGTGCCGTCGGGATACTGGATATAGGTGTTGTCCAGCTGGGCGGTGAGGCTCTGCTTGAAGGCATCAATATATTCCCGGCGCAGGGCGGCCCGCTCAGCAGTCTCCTCCGGGGTCAGACCCTCCGGGGTCTTGGCCTTTTTAGCCAGGGCGTTGATACGGGCGATCTTCTCCTGGGTGATCATGAATGATTTCCTCCTAATTGAACAGTATGGATTTAGATATAACGCTCCAGCACCAGCATGGTGCGGCCCTTCCGGGACTGCCCCGGGACCTCTTTGACCACACACTTGCCAAGCCCGCGGCAGGTGAGGGTGTCCCCCTCCTCAACCAGTTTGTCCCCCTTCAGGCACTCCCGGTGGTTGAGGGAGACCCTGCCTGCGGAGATAAGGGCGGCCGCCTTGGAGCGGGACAGGGAAAAGCCCGATGCTGCCACTGCGTCCAGTCTGGGGGTGGCTACCGTGTCCCGGATGGTTTTTACCTGGGCTGGCTTTGGCGACAGCTGGGTGAGCGGGATGGGGGACAGACTGACCTTCCATCGGCCGGCCCCCTCCCACTGGGAGAGGAGAATGGGCATAGCCTCTGTCAGAGCTACCACCTGGCACAGCCCCGGTGCGGGAAACAGGATATCCCCCAGCTTCTCCCGGGTGATCCCAAGGCCCATGAGGGAGCCCAGAATGTCCCGATGGCTGAGGGAGGCGCCGGAGGGAAATTTGGCCTCCAGGGCGGAGAGAGGGCCATCAGGGTCGGCGAAAAAGTCCTCCGGCTCCTGCCAATCGGGGAGAAAAACACAGATCTGCCGCTCAGCGTCAGAAAAGCCGCCCCAGAACAGGTGGCGGGGCCGGCCCCAGGCGGCAAGCAGGTCGGTAACTGAGGCCTGTTCTCCGGGGGAGAGAAAGGGGGTGTGGGCGGGGACGCCCCGGTTCTGAGCCAGTTCCAGCTTGTCCAGCGCCCGGCCCAGGAGAATACGCTCCTCGCTGTCCCGGGCACAGCGGTCCAGAAGCTCTTTTTTGGTCACGGCGTTTCCTCCTCCCTGTGTCTTGGGTCCAGTATAGGGGAGGGGAGAGCCTTTGTCAACCGATGGGGTGAAAGGAGGTTCCCTTGACAAACACACCTGGCACCCATACAATAGGACCAAGACACTGACAGCGGTCAGGATCCGCTGAAAAAGCCCCGTCGGGGCGGAAAGAGAGGCCCCAATGGGGAAGTTTGACGGCCTGCTGTTGGCCAGTGATTTTGATGACACCTTGTATGATCTCACATTTCATATTCCAGATCGTAATCTAAAAGCTATCCGGTATTTCATCCGTCAGGGGGGAATGTTTACCGTGGCCACCGGCCGGGCCCACCGGACCTTCTCCCCCTATGCCCACATGGTGCCCATGAATGCGCCGGCGGTACTGTCCAATGGGGCGGCCATTTATGACTTTCAGAAAAATGAGGTGGTGGAGCAGACTCTGCTGGACCCGGCGGCACCCCGGGACCTGGGGGCAATCATGGAGGAGTTTCCCTCCCTCTCCATCGAGGCCTACCACGGGGAGGATATCTATATCTGGAACCCCAACGAGATCACCCTGGCCCACATGAAGAAGGTGGCCTGTGACTATACTCTGTGTCCGGTGGGGGAGATGCCCACCCCGTGGGTCAAAGCCCTGTTTCATCAGGAGCACGAGATCCTGGCAGCTGCCCGGGAGAGCCTGGTCAGACGGTGCGGCAGCCGGTATGAAGCCATTTTTTCCAACCCCCGCTACCTGGAGATCACCCACCATGGAAGTACCAAGGGGGGGATGGTGGCCCGTCTGGCCCAGCTGCTGGGGGTAAAGCCGGAGCACATTTACTGTGTGGGGGATAATCAGAACGATATCCCCATGCTGGAGAAGTCGGCCATTCCCTTTGCCCCGTCCAATTGTGCCCGGGAGGTCAAGGACTGGGGGGCAAGGGTCCTCTGCCACTGCAACGACGGGGTCATTGGAGATATCGTAGAGGTATTGGATAAGCTGTATTAAAGCTGGGAAGAGAGCCGGCATCCGTAATGTACGGATGCCGGCTCTTTTTAGTTGTACACATGGATGCAACATACGCCCTGTTTACACCCAGTATGAGGGACGGTTTTGTCCCGGGGCCGAAAGGCCCATGAATTTACATGGAGAGGAGAAAAAACAATGATCATTGTCAATCCCAACCACCTCTATGCACTCTATCAGTGTACGGAGAAAAATGACGCTCCCGACCTGGCCACTGTGGGTATGGCCATGTTCCTGGCGGAGCACCCTGAGATCTCGCGGGAGGAGGACAAGGCCATGCGCCTGTTTGTGGGCGCCCATGGCCAGAAGCTGGCAAAGGCATACCCTGACGAAAAGCGCTTTTACCTGGCCTATGCCATGGGGCTGGTCGAGGACATGGAGAGCGCCATCCAGCGGGAGGAAGTGGAGAAGGAGGAGGCCGAAAAGGCGGAGGAACCCTCCGGCAATGAGGATCAGACCGCTTCCGGGACCCGTGAGGACGCCGGGGAGTAAATGAAGTATCTGCCTGGGAAGGCGGCCTTTGGCACAGTCCGGGGCCGCTTTTCCGAGGATGGGGCAGAAAAAGGAGTGGAATCGATGCTGTATATGGAAAACTGGAGGCTCTCTGCTCCGGTAAACTACTCCCTGGGCTTTGAAGGAGACAATCTGGCGGAAGAGCTGGTGGTGAGCACTGACCTGAATGAGGAATGGGATCTGAAGGTGGATGTGGAGCGGGGCGGAGAAAAGAACATCATCCAGCTTGAAAGGCACGGGACCACCTATTCCGCCGTACTGACTGCCGGTATGCTGGGTGAGGACGGAGTCTATGGCCTCCAAATCCGGGGGACTCTTGGAGAAAAGGTGTGCCACAGCAATATCGTCCCCGCCATAGTGTACCGCAGCGTCAACGCAGTCCAGGCATTTCCCGATCCTCTGCCCTCTGAGTTTGAACAGATGGAGCGGCGGCTGACTGCCTTGAACCAGCACCCGCCGGTGCCGGGAGAGGATGGCGTCTGGCTGGTGTGGAACGGGGAGAGAGAAGCCTATGAACCTTCCCAGATCCCACTGCCCACGGGCATTATTTCCGGAAACATTTCCCTGATCCAAGTTCTGGAACTGGCAGAATA
>CALWOR010000142.1 GCA_944383205.1 uncultured Oscillospiraceae bacterium
CTCAGCGTCATAACATCCACCCTTTATTGTTCCACTTTTTCTCCGCAGTAGGGGCAGTACTGTCCCCACTGGAAGGAGCTGTTCAGCTCCTGGCCGCAGAAGGGGCAGAAGGCCGGGGCCGTCTGTTCCGGTCCGGGCTTTTCCACCTGTTCCGTCTGGACAGGTGGCTGGGGATCCGTCGGCTTCTGGGGGATTGCCGCACCCAGGCCGGCAAAGACCAGCTTGATCCCCAGAAAGAGCACCACTATGAGGGCAATCAATCCCACAATGGGCAGCCAGCCTTTATTCTTCTGCTCAGATTCGTTCAAAAAAATTCCTCCTTGGAAGGCTTTACCGGATATTCAGTTCTTTCTCTACATCATTCAGGTTGATGGTCAGCATACGGCTCACCCCCTGCTCCTGCATGGTGACGCCGTAGAGGATGTCGGCCTCCTCCATGGTGCCCCGGCGGTGGGTAATGACAATAAACTGGGTCTTTTCCGACATGGAGCGCATATAGTGGGCAAAACGCACCACATTGCTGTCATCCAGAGCGGCCTCGATCTCGTCCATGACCACGAAGGGAGTGGGCCGCACCTTCAAAATGGCAAAGTACAGGGCGATGGCCACAAAGGCCTTCTCTCCGCCGGAGAGCAGGGTGATGATCTTCAGAGCCTTGCCCGGAGGCTGTACCTTGATCTCAATGCCGCAGTTGAGGATATCGTCGGGATCCTCCAGCTCCAGGGTGGCCTTGCCGCCCCCAAAGAGCTCCACAAAGGTCTGTCCAAAGGCCTCGTTGATAACTTTGAACTCCCGTGCAAAGATGGTCTTCATCTCGCTGGTGATATCGGCAATGATGGCCTCCAATTCCTTCTTGGCCCGGTCCACATCGTCCCGCTGGTCGGTGAGGTAGGTATATCTCTCGTTCACCCGCTGGAATTCTTCGATCGCGCCCACATTCACATTGCCCAGTGCAGAGATGGACCGCTTCAGCTCGGCGATGCGGCGGCTGGCCTTCTGCACCGACTCGATCTCCACCCGCTGCTGCTTGGCCGCCTCATGGGAGAGCTCATAGTTCTCCCACAGCTTGTCCAGCAGCTGCTTTTCCTCCATGGAGGCGGACACCCGCCGCTGGTCCAGTCGAGAGACCTCTCCCTCGGTACGCAGCAGCTCCTCGTTGAGGCTCTGGCTCTCCCGGGTGGACTTCACCCGCTGGCCCTCCAGCTCCAGCTTCTCCTGATTCAGCCGGGCCACTGCCTCGTTTTGTCCCTGGTTTTCCTGGCGAAGGGTCTCCAGAGCCTCCTCCTTCTCACCGATCTCCCGGGCAAATCCCTCATTCTTACTCTCATAGTCGGCCACCAGAGCCTGGCTCTGGGTTCGGTCTCCGGCCATGCTTGCCTTCAGCTCTTCCAGTTCGCTGAGGCTGGAGCGGGTAGCCTCCCCTTCGGCTTCCAGAGCTGCCTGAGCGGCGGTGAGCTCGGAGAGCTCCCCGGCAATGCGGGCGGAGCGCTCCTGCAGGTCGCTCTGACCCTTGGCCTTTCCCTCGGCCTCGCTCTTCAGAGCGGCAGTTTCCCCCTCCAGTTCCTGGATCCGGGTCCTGGCCGCCTGGGTGTCCTCCTCGATCTGGCCAGAGCGGCTTTTCAGCTGTTCCAGCTCACCTTGCAGATTTTCTTTCTGGTGCTCCAGGTCGGAGATCACACTGCGGCAGTGGGATACCTGGCCCTCAGCCTTCAAAATAGCGTCCTCCCACTGGCGCAGCTGGTTCCGGGCGGTCTCCAGCTCATACTGGGCAGCGGTGGTCTCCCGTTCCGCCTGGGCCAGGTCGTGAGCCTCCTGGGCCACCCGGCCGCGGATGTCCTCCAGCTGCCTGCCCAGCCGCTCAAGCTCGTTGGCGCGGCTGAGAATACCGGCACTGCGGCTGGCTGAACCGCCGGTCATAGAGCCGCCGGGGTTCAGCACCTGTCCATCCAGGGTGACGATACGAAACTTATAGCCATATTTCCGGGCTGCTGCAATGGCTGAATCCAGGTTCTCCATGACCGCCACCCGGCCCAGCAGATTGGAAAACACATTTTGATACCGGGGATCAAAGGAGACCAGCTGATCTCCCACTCCCACAAAGCCCGGCTCTCTCTGAAGGCTCTGTCTCTCACGCAGCTCCCCCGGACGGATGGAGCTAAGGGGCAGAATGGTGGCCCGGCCGGCATCCCGACGCTTCAGGTAGTTGATGACGGCTTTTCCGTCCTCCTCCCGGTCCACCACGATATTCTGCATGGCTCCCCCAAGGGCGGTCTCGATGGCTACGGTGTACTGGTCAGGCACCTTCAAAAGATCGGCCACCGGGCCGTGGATATTTTTCAGCGCGCCGCGCTGTGCCTCCCCCATGACCAGCTTCACTGCCTTGGAGTAGCCCTCGTGCATCTGCTCCATCTCGGTCAGCAGCTTGATCCGGGAGGTGAGGGCATTTTCCTCCATATGCAGCTTCATGTGTCTGTCCTTGGTCTCAGCGGCTTTTTTCTGCCGGGAATCCAGCCGAAGCTGATAGCCGCTTATGACATTCTTTACCCCGTCCCGTTCCTCTACGGCGTCATCGTAGCTGCGGCGGGCGGCGCGGCTGTCTTGCTGTGCCTGTTCCAGACGCTGCTCCAGCTCGCTCAGTTCCCGGCGCACGCTCTCATCCCGGTCCAGCACCTCCTGGGCGGCGGCAGCCAGAGCGGAGAGAAGAGATTTTGCCTCAGCGGCACCGGCAGTACCCAGATCCGCCCGGCTGCGAAGCTCCTCCAGCTCCCGGGCCAGGGTACCCGCCGACTGGGCGGCCTGCTGGGCCTCCCGACTCTTTTCTGCCAGAGCAGCACGGCTCTGCTCCAGCTGGCTGTCGATCTCAGCCAATCGTTCCCGGCGCTGGGCGATCTGGGCGGAGAGGGAGTCCTCCCGTCCCTCCTGCTGCTCTAGGTCCGCCCGGATGCGCCGGGCAGACTCCTGATTGTGTTCAATATTGCTGCGGAGCACGGCAATGGCCGACTCCAGCTCGTTCATTTTCGCCTGACGGCCCTGGATCTCAAAACGCAGACGGTCGGACTCCACATCCTTCTCCCGCATCTGCTGGGAAAACTTTTCTGCGGCGGCGTAGGCCTTCTCCTGGGCTATCCGTACCTCTTCCCGCTGACGCACCGCCTCCTGATAGTCGGCCTCCAGCTTGATGTTGTTGGTCCGGATCCGCTCCAGGGTGTCCAGCCACACAGAGATCTCCAGCCCCCGCATCTCGTCCCGGAGGACCAGAAACTTTTTTGCCTTCTCACTCTGCTCCCGCAGAGGCTCCACCTGGAGCTCCAGCTCGGAGATCTTGTCGTTGATGCGCAGGAGATTTTCATCGGTGCGCTCCAGCTTCCGCTCCGCCTCCTCTTTCCGGTGGCGGTAGCGGGATATCCCGGCCGCCTCTTCAAAGATCTCCCGCCGGTCTGCAGATTTGACTGATAGGATCTCGTCGATTTTGCCCTGACCGATGATGGAGTAGCCCTCACGGCCAAGTCCCGTATCCATAAACAGCTCGTTCACATCCCGAAGACGGACGGAGCGGCGGTTGATATAGTATTCGCTCTCCCCCGAGCGGTAGTACCGCCGGGTGACCATCACCTCCGACTCCTCCATATCGAAAATATGGGAGGTGTTGTCCAGCACCAGAGAGACCTCGGCGTAGCCGGTCTGTTTCCGCTTGGCGGTGCCGCCGAAGATCACATCTTCCATTTTTCCGCCCCGCAGCACCCGGGTGGACTGCTCCCCCATGACCCAGCGTATGGCGTCGGAGATGTTGGACTTGCCCGAGCCGTTGGGGCCTACGATGGCAGTGATATCCTCACCGAATGTGAGTACCGTTTTGTCGGGGAAGGATTTAAATCCCTGGATTTCCAATGCTTTTAAGTACAAAAAGGCCACCTCGCATCTTCCCCTGTGACGGCGTGCGTCCCCGGGAAGCTCCTGATTCAAGACATAACGATAGATATTATATTATAGCAAAAGCCTGCCTGCAATGCAATCTTTCTGCCTTTCTCAAAAGGTTTTTTCTCAATTTTATAAAAATCTTAATCTCTTCTTCAGCCGTCTTTCCCATTCGCCCGGTATCATGGAGTCAGAACAGGCAAAGGAGGGACGCCCCATGGCGGAGCGAACGGTATATATTCTTCTCACCCGGTCCGGGACCTGCTTTTCCCGGCTCATCCACCTGGCCACCCGGGACGATTACACCCACGCCTCCATCGGCCTCAGCGGCCCCCAGGGGCCCTTTTACAGCTTTGCCCGAAAGCACCCCCGCTTTGCCCTGCCCGCAGGGCTGGTGGAGGAACGAATGTCTTCTGTCAACCGCCGGGCCGTCCCCTGCTGCCTCTATTCCCTGAAGGTCAGCGATCAGACCTATTTCCGTCTGCAGCAGCGCCTGACGGAAATGTACCGGCAGCGGGAGAGCTATCACTACAGCATCATCGGCGCCCTGGCCTGCTATCTTCATTTTCCTCTTCAGCGCCGGCACCACTACTTCTGCTCCCAGTTTGTAGCCTGCCTGCTGGAGGACTGCCAAGCCGCAGAGCTGCCCAAGCCCTCCCCCCTGGTCCGTCCGGCGGACCTGTGCCGTATTCGTGGCCTCACCCCTGTCCATCAGGGGCTTTTGGAGGGAATTTTGCCCCAGGCGGCCTGGTGAAAATTTTTGTAAATTAGGGGTTGACTTTATCAGAATTCCTGCTATAATATCGTTTGTCGCCGCGAGTGTAGCTCATCTGGTAGAGCGCCACCTTGCCAAGGTGGAGGTAGCGAGTTCGAGCCTCGTCACTCGCTCCAAAAAAGAAGGACACACAAATGTGTGCCCTTCTTTTTCTCGCTTCCTTGCAAAATCCGCAGAGAACTGTTCGTCAGTTCTCTGCGGATTTTT
>CALWOR010000143.1 GCA_944383205.1 uncultured Oscillospiraceae bacterium
CCACAAGGGCACCCACCTCCGTCTGCACCACCGGGCCGAAGTGCTCGGTGGCCAGCAGGGTCCACATCCGGCGGTTGAGGGTATAGACGGGGTAGCGGGCGCAGGCGGCCTCCTGGACGCTGTGGAGCTGGCCGGAGATGAAGTTGTTTTTCCCCTGAAAGCCGTCGTCGATATAGCAATAGTGGTGGTGGTCCGAGGCCTCCAGACGGAAAATGAGGCAGTCTCCGCCCTCATAGCGCCGGCCCAGCTCCCCGTCCTGAATAAGGTCCTCCAGGCGGTAGGAAAAGCCCTTGATGGAGAAGCTGCTGTCCTCCTGGATCGGGCGGCGGCTCAGCCAGCCGTCACAGGGGCTGATGAGCCGACCGGGGATGGGGTCAAAGGAAAAGTCCTCCTTTTCCCGAACAAAGAAGTCCCGGAAGGTGAGAAATTTCCTGCGCTGGGCGGGGGAGAGTGGGATACCGTGTCGTCTGGCATACCAGCCGATGACGGGCCGGGACCACCGGGAGCGGAGAAAGCGTACCACGGCGCGGTCAGCCCGGGAGCGGAGGATCCCCGCCAGAATGGCCCGTCCCAGGGGAGTGCCGTAGAGAAAGCGGACCGCCGGAGCGCTTTCCCTCATGGACTCACCCCCATGAGCACGATGAGAAAGCCCGCGCTTCCGCACACCAGCATGCCGATCTTCCCGGGCAGGGCTGGCTTTTTCAGGGGGAAGGGGGTGAGAAAGGCGGCGGCCATGAACAGCAGCAGGGCGGGGGCTGCCCAGTAGAGGGAAAAGTGCATCAGCCCGCTGAGTCCGGCCAGCAGGGGGAGCAGGAGGGCGGCAGTGGTCACCGGCAGGCCGAGATAGACCGACCGGGGCTCCTGGGTCAGAGACTGGCGCTGTTCCTCGTCCACATTGAACCAGGCCAGGCGGATGAGGGCGCAGAGGAGATACGCTCCGCTGACCGCAAAGACCCATGGATTGCGGGCAGCTGCCCGGCAGACGATCATGGCCGGCAGGACGCCGAAGCAGATCAGGTCGCTGAGAGAGTCGATCTGGATGCCGAAGCTCTTCTCCTGGCGGGTGCGGACCTTGGTGGAGGCGATCTTTCCATCGAACATATCGCACACACCCGAGACCATCAGACAGGTCAGCGCGCTTCTGAGATCGCCGTTTACAGCAAAGGAGATTCCCATAAAGGAGACCAGCATCCCAAAATAGGTCAGGATCACGGTATAGTTGTAGACGCCAAGCATATTGATTCCTCCCATATCATTTGGCTAAATAGGCGAAAAAGAGACTGTAGCCCAGGATGCACCAGGGCTTTCCCAGCAGGATGATCCAGGTGAATTTTTTGGTGGACATCCCGGTCAGGCCGGAGAAGTAGCACAGAAAGTCGTCGGGGGCCAGGGGCAGAAGAATGGCCAGAAAGAGTACCAGAGTGAAGCTTTCTCTCTGGTTCAGCCACTGGGTAAAGCGGGTGTATTTCTCCATGGGGATCATGCACCGTACCAGTCCCACCCCGAAGCGGCGGGCCAGAAGAAAGGCGATGATGGACCCGGCGCTGATGCCGATATAGTTGCACCAAAACCCGCCCATGGCCCCGAACATGCCCGCCCCCACGATGCACCCCAGAAACCCGGGCAGCACCGGCAGCACCACCTGAATGGCCTGGATGAGCACCAGGACCAGAGGGCCCAGAGGGCCGAATCCCCCGATGTAGGCCTGGAGGGACTCCATGGAACGGAAGTGTCCGTCCAGATACCCCTGAAAGAGAAAAAGACCGCACAGCACCAGCAGCAGGACCAGGAACCAGGTGAGAAACTTTTTAAATTGAAGGGCGTTAGGCATACAAGGCAGCCCCTCCTTTCCGCCGAATGGCTGAGATTTGCGGGACAGATGTCCTCTGCGGTAATCAGCATAGCGTCCAAACCTTAATATCCCGGTGGGAAAGGTCTTAAGAAATCTGAAGTTTCCCATCTTCATCTACCACACAGGGCCGGAAAGGGGTATAATGTCACCAAAGAAGTCCCGATTTTGTGGTGTGCGCCCCTTTCCGAGGCGCGCGCCGCAGATCGGTGAGGACCCGGAAAAGATAGATACCGGGGAAAACCAGAGAAAGAAGGTGGGGGCGTGGAGCGCCAGAAGATCCTGTTCGCCGACGACGATCCCGAGATCCGGGAGGTCCTGCGGCTGTTGTTGGAGAGTGAAGGGTATCAGGCGGTGGAGGCATCCAGCGGGACCCAGGTGCTGGAGAAGCTGGACGATTCCGTGGGGCTGGTCATCCTGGATGTGATGATGCCCGACATAAACGGGTATGGAGTGTGCGCCGAGATCCGAAAGCGCTCGGCGGTTCCGGTGCTGTTTCTCACTGCCAAGTCCCAAGACTCGGACAAGACCCTGGGCTTTTCCGCCGGGGGAGACGACTATCTGGTCAAGCCCTTTTCCTACAGCGAGCTGATTTCCCGGGTAAAGGCCATGCTCCGGCGGTACTATGTGTACGGGGCCAAGCAGAGCGAGCCTGAGGCGGTGATCCGCTGCTGCGGCACGGTGGAGATCGACCCGCGGCAGTGTCTGGTGCGCCAGGAGGGGCGGGAGGTGTCCCTCACCGATACCGAGTACCGCATCCTGCTGCTGCTGGCCTCCCACCCGGCCAAGGTTTTCTCCGTGCAGAATATCTACGAAAGCGTGTGGAACGAGCCCTATTTCTACAGCTCCAACAATACCGTCATGGTACATATCCGAAATATCCGGCGCAAGCTTGGGGACGATCCTCAGAACTGCCGTACTATTCGGACTGTATGGGGGAGGGGGTACCGGATTGAGTAGATGGCACAGCCTCAGTGCCCAGCTTTTTTTTGATGTGCTGCGCTCTCTGCTGGCTGCGGCGGTGGTGTTTCTGGTGCTCTTTTGGGCGGGGGTCTGCTTGCTGGACCGCACCGTTTACAAACGCTCTTTTGTGGATGGAATAGCCGACCGCAAATTTGAACGGCTGCAGGAGTTTGTGGTATCGGAGGAGGTCACATCGGACAACCTCAGGCCCCTGGATATCTGGTGCGGGCGGGGCGGAAAGGTCTATCTGGTCCTCTATCTGGACGGTCAGCTGCTCTATGACTCCTATTACACCTCGCTGGGAGAGCCGCCTGCCCAGGAATACGACCCGGGCTATGAGGATTCGGAGCGGGAATATACCCTGGCTCTGAGCGACGGCACGGTGACCCAAGCATTTTTGTATTACTACATGGGACACTCCTACTACTATTGGAACGCGGTGCTGTCCGGGGTGGGAGCCTTTCTGGTTTTTTCCCTGTGCTTCATCTTTTTTGTCCACCGGAAGCTGCGGTATATTCAGCAGCTGAAGGGAGAGCTGGACATTCTGGCCGGGGGAGATCTCACCTACCCGGTCACCGTCCGGGGAAAGGACGAGCTGGGAGAACTGGCGGCGGGGATCGACCAGATGCGCCGGTCCATCTCTGCCCACCAGGCGGCGGAGGAACGGATGCGCCAGGCCAACTCCGAGCTGGTCACCGCCATGTCCCACGACCTGCGCACCCCTCTGACTTCGCTCATGGCCTATCTGGAGCTGATGGAGCGGGGAAAATATGAGGACCAGGAACAGCTCACCCACTTCATCCGCCGCAGCCTGGAAAAGACGCGGCAGATCAAGTCTATGGCGGACAAGCTCTTTGAGTATTTTCTGGTCTATACCGCCGAGTGGGAGGAGCCGGATCTGGAGCGGCGGGACGCCGACGAGCTGCTGCAGCATCTGCTTGGGGAATATGCCTTCTCCCTGGAAAACCATGGCTTTGAGGTGAAGCAGTCCTTTGAGACCCTGAACGGTCAGCTTATGGTCAATCTGGAGCTGATGCGGCGGGTTTTTGACAATCTGTACGGGAATCTGCTGAAATACGCCGATCCCGCTCTGCCTGTGGAGCTCGCCTACCGGCGGGAAGGGGAGCGGGTGCACATCTGTCTGGAAAACCGAGTCTTGCGTCGCCGGGACCAGGTCCAGAGCACCAACATCGGACTGAACACCTGCTCTAAAATTTTGAGTTTCCATGGGGGTACTTTCTCCTGGGAGGAGGACGGTGAAAAATTTCGCACGGCGATCACGCTGCCCCTTGTCATTGGGCAGACGCCGAAAAACAAGCCATAAATGAACAAAGTTCTGCCCCGGCCGAGATTTTCGGCGGCCGGGACAGAATTTTTTTGCCCTTTGGAGGGCGGACTTTTAGATGGAAACAGGTGAATTAAGAATCGTTAAGGACTTCGCAGGTAAAGGATTAAGAATTGAGCGGTAGAATTACAGCCATCAGGGGCAGCTCCCACAAAAAATGCAGGAAAGGAATGATCAGTATGATGCCCATAGACAAAAGACGCGCAGTGAAGCAGGTGATGCTGGCTGCGGCTCTGATGATCCCTGTTTTCCTGTCCATCCAGATATTGTTTGCCCGATGTAAGGGAAAACGGAGCACCTGAAAGCTAATAACGGAAGGAAGTACATCAATGAAGACTTTGGCGAAACGGAAATTCAGAAGCGCGATGGCACTGGCCCTCGCTTTGGTGATGTCTGTGTCTGTCATGACAGGCTGTACCGGCGGAAAGGGAGAAAACAAGCATACAACCTCCATTGTTCAGGATAAGAATGCGGGAAAGGGTTCCTCCTCCAGCGGCATGGATCAGGAGTCTGACGGCAAGCAGACCGACGGGAAAGAGGCCAACAGCAAGGGTACCGCCCATAAAAGCACTGTGAGCAGAAGAAGCGCGAAGCAGAGTGCCGGCAGTCAGGACATAAAGAAGAGCACTGAGAAGAGCAATTCCGAGGAAAAAGACGGCGAAAAGAAGGATAACAAGAAGGACGACAGCAAGAAAAATTCCGGCAAGAGGAATTCCGG
>CALWOR010000144.1 GCA_944383205.1 uncultured Oscillospiraceae bacterium
TCCACATTCTCCACAGAGTTTTCCACATCCGCTTTTTTGAACTTTTCGAACCCGTTTGGATGTTTCCAGGTTTCCATAATTTCTGTCAAGGATAAATTTTAACCAAACTTTACAAACGGCGCTTTTGCAGGAAAATTTGCTTTTTCTGTCGCATTTGGAAAGGAGCCTTCCTCATGTCCTCTTTGACCGATACCATCGCCGCCATCTCCACCCCGCTTGTCCCCTCCGCCATCGGCATTCTCCGGCTGTCCGGCCCAAAGGCACTTGACATCGCCCGAAAGCAGTTCCGGCCCCTGGGGGCCAGACCTCTTCTGGACCACCTGCCCCGGGAATTGGTCTTCGGCGACCTGCTGGACCGGGATGGAGCTCCCATTGACCGGTGTCTGTGCACCTTCAGCCGGGGGCCGGCCAGCTACACCGGAGAGGACACCGCAGAGTTTCAGTGCCACGGCTCTCCCATGGTCCTATCCCTGGGACTGGAGGCTCTTTTTGCTCAGGGCGCTCGCCAGGCCGGGCCGGGAGAGTTCACCCGCCGGGCCTTTCTCAACGGCCGTCTGGACCTGGCCCAGGCGGAGGCGGTAGGCGATCTGCTGGAGGCTCGGAGCCGTGAGGGAGCCCGCCATGCGGCAGGGCAGCTCACAGGAGCGCTGTCTCAAAAAATCGGGGACATTTACTCCGCCCTGGTGGATGTGATGGCCCACTTCCACGCGGTACTGGACTACCCCGACGAGGATATCGATCCTTTTCGCATGGAAGAGCTGTCCCATACTCTGCAGGCTCAGCTGGAAACCCTGGACGCCCTGCTGGCTACTTGTCGTCGGGGACGCCAGCTGACTCAGGGACTCTCCTGTGCCCTTGTGGGCCGGCCCAATGCGGGAAAATCCTCCCTTCTAAACGCTCTGGCCGGCTATGACCGGGCCATCGTCACCGACATTCCCGGCACCACCCGGGACACTTTGGAAGTCTCTATGGAGCTGGGCGGACTGCCCGTGCGACTCATCGACACCGCGGGTCTTCGGGACAGCGATGACCCCATCGAGCGGCTGGGGGTGGCGCGCAGCCGCAGCGCCATGGAACAGGCCGAGCTTATTCTGGTGCTGTGGGACAGTGCCCTCCCCGTGACGGAAGAGGATCTTCAGCTCCTTCTCCACTCCATGAGCCTGGCCCCCACCATTCTGGTGTGGACCAAGGGGGATCTCCCCTCCGCTCCCGTCCCCTTCCTCAATCTGGACCCTCTGCCCCCCGTGGTGACCATCAGCTCCAAAACCGGCCAAGGGCTCCAGGAACTGGAGGAGGCGGTAGCAGCCCTCTTCCCCAGACCCAGCGACCTACCCTACGGACAGCTGCTTACCAACCAGCGCCAGGAAGATGCCGCCCGCAGGGCCCGCCAGGCGGTAGCGCAGGCGGAGGAAGCTCTAATGGCAGGGGTCACTCCCGATGCCCTGCTCACCGATGTGGAAGAGGCTCTCCAGGCCCTGGGGGAGCTTACCGGACAGTGTGTGCGGGAGGATGTCACTGACCGGATCTTTTCCAAGTTCTGCGTGGGGAAATAAAAGGAGAGGGACCCGGTTGGGTCCCTCTTTATTGTCTGCGGCGGCTGTGCGACGCCCGGCCTATGCCGGGAATTTACGGTGCTTGCGCGCCGTCCCATCTTCGATGGGGCCCGGAGGTCTACTCCATAGGCCCAAAAAAGAAGAGGGGCCCAAATTGGGACCCTCTTTCTAAAAACTCTCTTACGCCAGGGCAGCAGTGATGATGGCCATGGAGTAGACCTCCTGGGCGTTGCAGCCCCGGCTCAGGTCGTTGATAGGGGCGTTCAGACCCAGCAGGATGGGTCCATAGGCTTCAAAGGAACCCAGACGCTGGGCAATCTTGTAGCCGATGTTGCCGGCGTTGATGTCGGGGAAGATAAAGGTGTTGGCGTAACCAGCCACCTTGGAACCCTTGCACTTGGTCTGGGCCACACGGGGAGACACCGCAGCATCAAACTGCAGCTCACCCTCGATGGGCACATTAGGCATGGCCACCTTGGCCTTCTCAGCGGCGTTGCGCATCTTGTCCACATCCTCACCCTTGCCGGACCCCAGAGTGGAGTAGCTCAGAAACGCCACCTTTGGCTCAATGCCGAAAATTTTAGCACAGGAAACAGTCTCAGATGCGATCTCCACCAACTCATCCTCACTGGGCTTGATGTTGATGGCACAGTCGGCCATAGCCAGCACATCGTTATCACCGGTGGCGGAAGGACGCACCAGAATGAAGCAGGAGGACACGATGGAGTTGCCGGGCTTGGTCTTTACCAACTGCAGAGCGGGACGGACGGTATCGGCGGTAGAGTAGGTAGCGCCGCCCAGCAGGGCATCGGCCTCACCCATGGCCACCAGCATGGTGCCGAAGTAGTTGCCTTTCTTCAGCATGGCGCGGCACTCGTCGGCGGTCATCTTGCCCTTGCGCAGCTCCACCATACGCTGTACCATCGCTTCCATGTTTTCATAGGTCTCAGGATCAATGATAATGGCACCACGAATATTGAAGCCAGCTTCCTCGGCGGCGGCCTGAATCTCCTGCTCATTGCCAATGAGGATAGGAGTAAGGAAGGTGCCGGACAGCAGACGGGCAGAGGCCTCCAGAATACGGGGGTCAGTGCCTTCGGTAAAGACGATCTTGCGGGGATGGGCTTTCAGAATGTCGATGAGCTTTTTAAACATAAAAAATTCCCTCCAAGTCAAAAAATAGGTGCGGCAGCACACCTCTTTCTGGTGTTAATCCTAGCATCTCCCATGTTAAAATGCAAGGGATATACCATGGTTTTCTTTGCAGGATCTATGAAATTTTTCCCAGATCATCAAAAAATATTTTTCATTTTCTCTTTACGGGGCGTAATGCTTTCAGTTATACTATACAAAGCGTATTTCAGTGTGTCCTGCCGAAGGGAGTTTTACCTTCGGTACAGAAATTTTTGAGGTGAGAAAATTTTGAACACAGAATTTCCCCGCACCCTTTCTCTGCTCCGGCAGGAGAAAGGCGTCAGTCAGCGCACTGCCGCCAATGCTCTGGGCATCTCTCAGGCCCTGCTCAGCCACTATGAAAACGGCATCCGGGAACCGGGCCTGTCCTTTGTAGTAAAAGCCTGTGACTACTACGGCGTATCCTCCGATTTCCTTCTGGGCCGCACCCTCAGCCGGGACGGCACCACCATTGCCGCCGAGGAGCTCTACGATCTGAGTGACGAGAAAGGCAACTCTCTCAAGGGAAGTGTGCTGGCCATGCTCAGCAAGAAACTGCTGGTCAACTCCATCGGAGCCCTCTTCGACCTGCTGTCCAAGACCGGCAGCCGGGATGCCATCCAGGCCGCCGCCAACTATCTGTCCACCGCAGTCTACCAGATCTACCGACGGCTCTACCAGACCAGCCCCAGCTATAACCCCGACTTTTTCTCAGTCTCCCCCCGGCATTTTCAGGCCGGGCTGGCCGATGCGGACATGAAGTGCGACCTGGCTGAGCTGGAGGACGCATTGGCCGTCCACATCAAGGAGAAGGGCTCCATGCCCGATATGAGCCACGAAGCCCTTACCCAGAACTACCCTGTTCTCTACCAGTCTCTCTACCAGCTCATCCACAGCGCAGGCGAGCGCATCAACGGCCTGATGAGCGCCCGGCACAGCAAATAGTCACCCTTCCACGGAGGTTTCAAATCTATGACTGACCAATCCAAAATCCGCAATTTTTCCATTATCGCCCACATTGACCACGGCAAATCTACGCTGTCCGACCGCCTCATCGAGCTGTGCGGCGCGGTGGAGCAGAGACAGATGGAGTCCCAGCTGCTGGACAACATGGACCTGGAGAAGGAGCGAGGCATCACCATCAAGGCCCGGGCCGTCCGTCTGGACTATAAGGCACAGGATGGAGAGACCTACCATCTCAACCTCATCGATACCCCGGGACATGTAGACTTTAACTATGAGGTCTCCCGCTCTCTGGCCGCCTGTGAAGGCGCCGTACTCATTGTGGACGCCTCTCAGGGCATCGAAGCCCAGACCCTGGCCAACACCTATCTGGCCATGGAGCACGACCTGGAGATTTTGCCCGTTATCAACAAGATCGACCTGCCCGCCGCCGACCCCCAGCGGGTAAAGGATGAGGTGGAGAACATCCTGGCCCTCCCCGCCCAGGACGCCCCGGAAATCTCCGCAAAACAGGGCATCAACATTCCCGCGGTGCTGGAGGATATTGTCCAGAATATCCCCGCCCCCACGGGAGACCACACCGCCCCTTTGAAAGCCCTGGTCTTCGACAGCCAGTACGACCCCTATGTGGGCGTCATCGTCTACTTCCGCATCATGGAGGGCACTCTGAAGAAGGGGATGAATGTGAAGATGATGGCCTCGGGAGCCAGCTATCAGGTGTTGGACTGCGGCTATCTCAAACCTCTGGGCATGGAGTCCTGCGGTGAGCTCACCGCAGGCGAGGTGGGCTGGTTCACTGCCTCCATCAAAAATGTGAAGGACACCCGGGTAGGCGACACCATCACCGGAGTGGACCGCCCCGCCGACGAGGCCCTGCCCGGCTACCGCCCGGCTCAGGCCATGGTCTACTGCGGCATCTACACCGAGGATGGCAGCAAATATCCCGACCTGCGGGACGCCCTGGAGAAGCTCCAGCTCAACGACGCCTCTCTCTCCTTCGAGCCCGAGTCCTCGGTAGCCCTGGGCTTTGGCTTCCGGTGCGGCTTTTTAGGCATGCTCCACATGGAGATCATCCAGGAGCGGCTGGAGAGGGAATTCGATTTGGA
>CALWOR010000145.1 GCA_944383205.1 uncultured Oscillospiraceae bacterium
CTCGCTGTCCATGATGGGCAGCTTTTCGATCTTGTGCTGGCGGAGGATCTCCTTGGCCTCGGTGAGGGTGGTGCCCTCGGGGGCGGTGACCAGGTTCTCCTTGGTCATCACATTGTCGATGAGCTGGGACATATCGGTCTCGAACTTCATGTCCCGGTTGGTGATGATACCGATGAGCCGACCGTTGTCACAGATGGGCACACCGGAGATGCGGTACTTGGCCATGAGCTCGTCGGCCTCTGCCAGGGTGTGGCCCGGGCCCAGCCAGAAGGGGTTGGTGATGACGCCGTTTTCACTGCGCTTGACCATGTCCACCTGTTCGGCCTGCTGGCTGATGGACATATTTTTATGGATGATGCCGATGCCGCCCTCCCGGGCGATGGCGATGGCCATGCGGTACTCGGTGACGGTATCCATGGCGGCGCTGATCAGAGGGATGTTCAGATGGACCTTGCGGGTCAGGCGGGTGTGCAGATCGATGTCGGCGGGCAGCACATCGCTGGCAGCGGGGATGAGCAGCACATCGTCAAAGGTCAGTCCCTGCTTGACAAACTTCTGAGCGGCGTCCTGATTGACCATACTCAAAACAACTCCTTTTCCGCCCCGTCTCCGGGGCCGTTTTTTCTGTGGAATGGATATTAGATTTATTGTAACCCCTGTTGGAAAACCTGTCAAGGAATCAGTTCGCCAAAAAACAGGGCGGACTCAAAGCGGGATTTGCCCGCCTCATCCAGACCGAACACAAACCGGCTGTCCCCCGCTCCGGCCGCCTGGATGTCGATGTACTCCCCCGGGCGGCACTCGGCCAGATAGCCGATCTGCAGCTCGGCCAGATAGCGGTTTTCCGGAAGGCGCTCCAGCTCCACAGCGTCGCAGATAAAGTCGGCGTAGCGGGTGTTGTTCACATGTCCGTTGATGTCCACATCGCTGTATCGCATCTTCCGGCGCTCCACAGCGTGCAGTCCCTCAGGCCGTCTGAGCTTGGAGAGGGTCATGGTCTTGCACAGCTCTCCCCCGCCGGTGTTTGCCAGCTCGGTGACCGAGCCCAGGCGCAGCAGCTTGTGGTCCTTCACTCCGGCCAGCACCCAGGCGGATACCGACTCCCCCACCTGCTCTCCTCCGGCAAAGATATCGTAGTCCCGGTACATGATGGCCCCACGGCCCCCTCTGTGCCAGGTTCGGATGGTAAGCTTGTCCTCGTAGCGGAGGGGGCGAGCCAGCCGGAACCAGGACCGGGCCAGCATCCAGAAGGCCCCGTAGCGCTCGATCAGAATTTCCCGGGTAAAGCCCCCGTCCTCAGCGGCCAGGGTGGCGGCGTTCTGAAGGTGGTTCAGAAGGGCCGAGGCCTTGCAGTGGCCCCGCCCGTCCACATCCAGCCCGGACAGGCGGATGTCGTACTCAAAAAATGTGCTCATGGTCTTTCCTTTCCCCGGATCAAAATGGTCGTCTTGCAGCAGATATCGTCAATGTCGTCGGCGGTGGCGGCGGGTATGCGCATCTCGGCCCCGCAGTCCTGACAAATAAGGTCCACCGAGCTGAAATTCACCCGAAAGGTCCACTTATTTGACCCGCAGGCACAGGAGATGCCTCCCCGCTTGGCGATGTCCCGGATCTCTCCCAGAACCTCCTCCATCACCATCGGGTCCAGAAAGGCCCCGTCCTTGGCGGCGTCCTGGCCCAGCTTGTCCACCGCCTGCTCCAGGCGGGCGGTGGCGGCGTAAACGGGCCCCTCCTCCCCCACATAGCAGCAGTCCAGCCCCGACTGGGCGCAGGAGAAGGCCAGGGCCTTTTCCCGAAGGAAGGCCTGGGAGGAGCAGGACACCTCATGCTCCCGGCCGCAGAAGAGGCAGGGCACCTTCAGCCGCACCCGGCTGGGGAGAAACTCCACCAGCAGCTCCGACTTGCCGCAGGGGCACTTGATGTGGGCGGGGGCCGCCGCCAGGGAGAACAGGTCCCGCTCCACGATCACCGACTGGAGGCAGTGGGGGCAGATATAGGAGAGGAACCGCTTTGTCTCTTGTACCATTCCCATTACCTCTTTTCTCTCTTTTCCCGGCGCTGCTCATCGGCCTCATAGGCCTTGATGATCTTCTGCACCATGGCGTGGCGGACCACATCCGCCTCCCCCAGGCGCTGGATGGCGATGCCCTCTACCCCCTTCAGCACCCGCATGGCCTCCTTCAGGCCGGAGACCTTGTCCGCGGGCAGGTCGATCTGGGTGATATCGCCGGTGATGACGATCTTGGAGCCGAAGCCCAGGCGGGTGAGGAACATTTTCATCTGCTCCCGGGAGGTGTTCTGGGCCTCGTCCAGGATGATGAAGGAGTCGTCCAGGGTGCGCCCGCGCATATAGGCCAGGGGGGCCACCTCGATGTTCCCCCGCTCCAGGTACTTCTGGTAGGTCTCGGGGCCCAGCATTTCAAACAGGGCGTCGTACAGGGGCCGCAGATAGGGGTCCACCTTGGACTGCAGATCCCCGGGAAGGAAGCCCAGCCGCTCCCCCGCCTCCACGGCGGGGCGGGTGAGGATGATGCGGTTGATTTCCTTGGCGCGGAAGGCGGCCACGGCGGCGGCCACCGCCAGATAGGTCTTGCCCGTGCCTGCCGGGCCGATGCCCAGGGTGACCACATGGTCCCGGATGGCCTCCACATACTTCTTCTGGCCCAGGGTCTTGGCCTTGATGGGCTTGCCCTTGGCGGTGACGCACAGCACATCGGCGGCCAGGGTGACGATCTGGCTCTCCTTCCCCTCCCGGACCAGCTGGAGCACATAGCGCACATTCTGCTCGTTGATGGCCTCCCCCTTGGCGGCCAGCTGCATCAGGTTCTCAATGGCCCGGACGGCAAACATCACCCCCTCCGGGTCCTCTCCCGCCACCTTCAGCTGGGAGTCCCGGCTCACCACCGACACCCCCGTCTCGTGCTCGATGAGGCGGATATTCTCGTCAAAGGAGCCGAAGAGATTGACGGTCTCCTCCAGCCGCTCCAGGCTGATGGTCTGTTCTGTCATTGGTATTGATCTCCTGCCTTAACAAGGGGGGCTCACGCCCCCTGAAATTCACTCAGCGCTCTGCCGGGCTGCTCCACGGCGATCTCCTCCCGGCACTCGGCCTGGAGGGTGACCTCCAGCACTCCGTTCTCCACCCGTGCGGTGAAGCGGGAGGCGGAAACCGTCCCGTCCTCGCCGATGAGGGCGCGCAGCTGCTCCAGAAGCCGCCCCTCCACCATGGTCTGGGCGGCCTCCCGGTCCAGAGACAGGGTGACGGCCTCATACTCACGGAACTGCTCCCTGACCAGGGCAAGGGGGAGGGCGCTGGGGCGCACTGTGGTTATTTTATCATACATGGGCCAGGAAATGCTAGTGGTTCCGAAAATTTCAATGCGCTGTCCAAAGAGGACCAGGGACCAGCAGCTCTTCTCCCGGCCGGTGTAGTCCTTGCCCAGGCTCTCCAGTGGGATGGAGGCGGTGAGGGTGCGCCAGGTCCGGGCCCACACCCGCCCCCGGGCATGGGTCTGGAAGTACCGGGCGGGCAGGTCGCTGTAGAGGGGGGGCTCCATGGTGACGGTGCCTGAGATGAGGATGTCCCCCGCCGCCACCGTGTCCCCCGCCTGCACCAGACTGTCCCCCAGCTCCGGCTCCACCTTCAGGATCAGGCCGTCGGTCTCGGCGGCAAGGTCGATGTTCTCCGCCACATCCACCCGCTCCGGGGCCTTCACCGCCTCCCGGACGATGACCTCCAGGCGGGTGCCGTGGAGGTTGATGGCCATGAAGGACAGCTGGGGCAGCTCCACCAGGGCCTCCTGGGCCAGCTGCTTGCGGTCCAGTGCGGGGCCGTACACCCCCTGGCGCACCCCCAGCTGCCGAAGCTGGGAGAGGATGACGGCGGTGGGCACCTGCTCATTGCCGGTGACCTCAATGGTGAGGACGAACCGGGAGAGAAAGAGCACCGCCACCAGGGCGAAGCACAGCCCCGCCAGAAAGGCGTACCGGGCCCGGAAGCGCTCCAGAAAGTCCGGAAGGCCCCGGCTCCCCTCCAGGCGCACCTCACACCCCAGCTTTTGGGCGATGGCCAGAATGTCCTTCTTGTGCCGCCGCCGGGCGGTGAGGCGCAGGGTGTGTTCGTCCACCTGCTCCATGGCCCAGAACTCGATGTTCCCCTGGGCGCACAGGTTGATGAACCGCTCGGGAAAGGGGGCGGTGACCTCCAGCAGGAGCATCCCCCGAAGGAAGTTGAAAAGCCGCTTCATATCCGCCCCTCCCTAGTTCAGGGTGATCTGGGCGATGCGCCCGGTGACCAGCAGCTCCAGAGCCGTCATGGCCCGCAGCTCCAGCCCCTCCCCGGCGATTTTGATGAGGAAGGCCCCGCCGCTCACATGGATCTCCTCCGGGCCGTAGGCCAGAATGCCCCGGTGGTTCTCCAGGCGCAGCTCCTTGTCCCCCACCAGCTCCAGCTTGGGCAGACCCGCCACCGCGTCGGCGGGCAGGTCGAAGACCTGGGCCGTCTTTTCCAATATGCCGCTTTTACGGGGTTTCCCCTCCATGAAAATCACCTCTCCCCTATTTGTATGAGGGGAGGGGGAAGTTTTTGACTGTGGGGATAGATTTCGCCGCATCTCTTTTCCAGGCCTCACCACCGGCTCCTTGCGTAAGCCGCGCCTTCCCTTGAGGCCCTTGGTACTGGCTTCCCTGCGTGGTTTCACCAAGCAAGCACCGCCCCGGCGCGCGCCGGTCCAACGAAAGCGCCATC
>CALWOR010000146.1 GCA_944383205.1 uncultured Oscillospiraceae bacterium
GGGTTGGGCATATAACTGTCTCGGCGCGCGCTGGTCCAGCGCACCGGCTGTCAGCAATCGCAGATCAGCGGCAGCGGCGCAGGTCTGAGCGGCGTCCTAACTTGACGCGCCGGCGAAAGAAGAATGCACCCCGGAGGCGGGATAAGGTCACCGATAGACTACCAGGAGAAGGCCCGGCTTCTGCTGTGGAAAACCGATACCTGACCATCCACGCCAGAACAGGAGGCCGACAAGGCTTTGCCCACCCCGGGGGGTAATCCAAAAGCGGGGGCCGAGGCCCCCCTTTGGTCGCTGAAGAGGGGGATCTTTAAGGGGGAGATGAGTCGAAACATCTCCCCCTTAAACGGCGTTTTGGTGACTTTGCCGCTGTTGGCAAAGTCACTCGCCGCCGCAGCGGCGAAACCCTCTTTACTTATTGGCAAAGCGGGCCGCCGCCGCGGCAAAAATACGGGAAACCCCCGGGGCTCCGCACCCCGGGGGTCGTTTTATCCAATCGATCAGCCTTTCACCAGGTCCTCCCCGGCCAGATAGATGTCCCCCGCTCCCACGGTAAGGATAAGGTCCCCCGGCCGGGCCAGGGCCCGGAGCTTTTCCGTGACCTCCTCCAGGGTGGGGCAGTACACCGCCCCGGGGATCTTCTCCGCCAGGTCCTTGGAGGAGATGCCCAGGGTGTTCTGCTCCCGGGCGGCAAAAATCTCCGCCAGCACCGCAATGTCCGCCAGCTTCAGCTCCTCCACAAAGCGGTCAAAGAGGGCGGCGGTGCGGGTGTAAGTGTGGGGCTGGAAGGCGCAGATGACCCGCTCATAGCCCAGCTTCTTCACCATGGTGAGCAGGGCGTGGATCTCGTCGGGGTGGTGGGCGTAGTCGTCGTAGACCATGGCCCCGTTGTACTCCCCCTTCTTCTCAAAGCGCCGTCCCGCTCCGGTGAAGGACCCAAGGCCCTCCTCCACGGCGGCCCCGGGGATGCCCAGAGCCCAGGAGGCGCAGGCGGCCGCCAGGGCGTTGGAGATGTTGTGCTCTCCCCCCACCCGCAGCTCCACATGGGCGTATTTCTCCCCGTGGATGAGGATGTCGAACCGGGGCAGGCCCCGCTCCCAGGTAATGTTCTCTGCCCGGCAGTCGGCCCCCTCGTCCTCACGGCTGAAGACCAGCATCTCCCGGCCGCAGTCTCGTACCGCCTCCAGAGCATGGGCGTTGTCTCCGTTGACCACCACCCAGCCCCGGTCCTGGGGGACCAGCTTGGCAAAGGCCCCGAAGGAGCGTTGGATGTCGGCAAGGTCCTTGAAGAAGTCCAGGTGGTCCTCCTCCACATTGAGGATCACCGCCACCGTGGGGGCGAAGGACAGGAAGGAGTTGCAGTACTCGCAGGACTCGGCGATGATGGTGTCCCCATGGCCCACCCGGTGGCCCGCCCCCAGAACGGGTAGGGTGCCCCCGATCATCACCGAGGGGTCCTTCCCCGCGGCCAGGAAGATGTGGGTGCACATGGAGGTGGTGGTGGTCTTGCCGTGGGTGCCCGAGATGCACAGGGCGTTTCGGTAGTGGCCCATAATGGCCCCCCAGGCCTGGGCCCGCTCAAAGACGGGGATGCCGGCGGCCAGGGCGGCGGCAATTTCCGGGTTGTCGTCGTGGACGGCGGCGGTGCGGATGACGCAGTCCGCCCCCCGGACGCTCTCGGGCAGGTGGCCGATGGTCACCGGGATGCCCAGACTTCTCAGGTGCTCCACGCTCTGGCTCTCGTGCATGTCGGAGCCGGTGACGATCACACCCCGGCCCTTCAGCACCTCCCCCAGAGGGGCCATGGACACCCCGCCGATGCCCACCAGATGGGCCCGCTTGCCGGGCCTGATATAATCCTCTACACGATGCTTCAAATCCATAACGGCACCTCGCCTCTCAGGTCTCTCTCTATTTTATCCCACACATCCAAAAGGGTGCGTTTTCCGGTAATCCTGTCCAATTTCTCTGTCTTTCATACCGCTTTTCTCATTTTTCCCGGCCCAGGGCCAGGTCATAGAGCTGATTTTTGGCAAGGCCCAGCTCCTTGGCCGCCCGCTTCACCCCGTCCCGGAGGGACAGCCCCTCCTCGCTGCGGAGCTTTTCCACCAGCTGAAGGCCGTCCTCCAGGGTGGCCTCCCTCTCCTCCCGGGGTTCGCACCCCCGGACCACCAGCACGAACTCCCCCTTGGGGGAATTGTCCCGGTAGTAGTCCGCCGCTTCTCCCAGGGTGGTGCGGCGCACCTCCTCATGGAGCTTGCTCAGCTCCCGGCACAGGGACACCGGCCGCTCCGGGCCGAAGGTTTCCGCCAGATCCTGAAGGGTGGCGGAGAGCTTGTGGGGGGCCTCGTAGAAGACCATGGTCCGCTCCTCACCCCGGAGGGCATCCAGGTGGGCGCGGCGGTTTTTCTTGTTCATGGCCAGAAACCCCTCGAAGGTGAAGCGGCCCGTGGGCTGGCCGGACACCGCCAGGGCGGTGACCAGGGCGCAGGGCCCGGGGATGGCTACCACGGGGATGGACAGCTGGGCGCACCGGGCCACCAGCTCCTCCCCCGGGTCGGAGATGGCGGGCATCCCGGCGTCGGTGACCAGGGCGCCGTTCTCCCCCGCCAGCAGCCGGTCGATGACCGCCTGGCCCCCCGTCTCGGTGTTGTGCCGGTGGTAGGTGAGCATGGGCTTTCTGATGTCCAGGTGGTTGAGGAGCTTCAGGGTGACCCGGGTATCCTCGGCGGCGATGAAGTCTACCTCCCCCAGGGTGTCCGCCATCCGGCGGGAGATGTCCCCCAGGTTGCCGATGGGGGTGGGGACCAGATAAAGCACTCCTGACATATCCTCCTTGCAAACTCCTCTCCAAAATATGATATTCCACGGGTTCCTCGGTTTCGTCGGCTTTGGGGTGTTCCTGTCCCTCCGGGCCGGGAACAAGCAAAAGAATTGGGACTAATATTATAGCACAGGGCGGGAAATTGTGGTATCCTTTTCTTACTGATTTTCCCGAAAAAACGGGGGTGAAAACCATGAAAACCGAACAACTGGGGCCCTACGCCCTCTCCTGGCCGGAGGGGGTCTTCCCCCTGGGGGGCGACAGCCTGGCCCTGGGGGAATTTGCCACGGTAAAACCCCGGTGGCGGGTATGTGACCTGGGAACGGGGAGCGGAGCCCTCCTGCTCCTGCTGGCCCGGCGGGCTCAGGGCCTCTCCCTCACGGGGGTGGAGCTGGACGGCCTTGCCGCCCAAACCGCCCGGGACAACCTGTCCCGAAACGGCCTTACCGGGGAGATCATGGAGGGAGACCTGCGCCGGGTGCCCCTCCCCGCCGGGGGCTTCGACCTGGTCATTTCCAATCCCCCCTACTTCCCTGTAAACGCCGGGAAAAGCGGGGGCAGCGCCCGGAGCGAGGAGAACTGCACTCTGGAGGAGCTGTGCGCCGCCGCCGCTCGTCTGGTGCGAAACGGCGGGCGGTTTGCCCTGTGCCACCGGCCGGAGCGGCTGTGCGATGTGCTGTGCGCCCTGCGGGGACAGGGCCTGGAGCCCAAGCGGCTCAAGCTCATCTCCCACGGTCCCGGCCATCCCCCCAGCCTTATTCTGGTGGAGGCCCTGCGGCAGGGAAAGCCGGGGCTGGCCATTGAGGGGTAGGGGGAGGTTTCGCCGTTCTGGGGGCGATCTTCTTTGACCATGGGGATCAAGAGGTTTCGCCGCTCCGGCGGCGAGTACCTTTCTGAGCGATCAGAAAGGTACCAAAGAATCACTGGGGGTTGACGGCGGGGAAAACATTCGGCTTCGCCTCGGTGTTTTCAGCCGTCTGCCCCCCAGGCCCCCATTTACGGGGGTGCACGAGAGGGAGCATGGCAGTCCAATCCGGCGCGGGAGGAAATTTGACTTGACTCTGAACTTTTGTGCTGCCGCCGCAGTCCTAAGTTTAGCAGTTTTGCGTCCTACCCGTTTGTAAACGCGCCTGGCCTTTGCCCCGGCGGGGTGCGGTGCGCGGTGCAAGGCGCTCCCGTAAGAAAACTTGTACCGAGGGCCCCAAAGGAAAGTGCCGCTCCCGCAAGGGGCCGCTGCTGGGGCCCGATAAAAGGAGCCTCTGTTTCTTTTTGTAAAAATGTCTGCCCTTGCCCATTCAGGCCCCGCCTGGGGGAGACAGTCCAATATTTGGCGTCCACCATTTAGGCCCCACCTGAGGCCCCTTGCGGGCAATAGATTTCCATAAGGGCCTGTGAAAAAAGCTTCTTTGGAGGAAGAATGCTTTGCTCTCCTGAATAACAGGCCCCACCGCTGGCCCCTTGCGGGCGAAAGGCTGATTTTGGGGCCTTCGGTATAAACTTCTTTCGTCGGCGGGCTCTCAGGGCTCCGCGCCCCCGGCGCGCATGGGTCCAGCGCAGAAGCCGTCAACCGCCGCCAGGTCAGCGGCAGCGGCGCAGGTCTGAGCGGTGTCCTCACCTGACGCGCCGGCGGGAGAAGGCTGCACCCCGGAGGCGGGGCAAGGTCACCGGCGAAGTTCCCATAGAAATTGAGACTTTCCGGTGTGGAAAAACCGATTTTGCTTTTTCTGCGCCAGAACAAAAATCTTTCAAGCCTTCACCACCCCCAGGGGGTTAATCCAAAAAGGGGGACCGCGGCCACCCTTTTGGTCACTGAGAGGGGGATTTTCAAGGGG
>CALWOR010000147.1 GCA_944383205.1 uncultured Oscillospiraceae bacterium
TCCGCCTTGATGATGCCGCCGTTTTCCATCTCGATGGTGACAACAGGATTCTGAGCCATGGGTATCATCCTTTCTGATTCTTTGGTTATCGGTTCCGGGTCTTCATGGCCCGGTCCATCTCTCGCTTGGCATCCCGCTTGGCCGAGGACTCCCGCTTGTCGTAGAGCTTCTTGCCCTTGGCAAGGCCGAGCTCTATCTTCACCCGGGGACCTTTAAAATAAATGGTCAGGGGGATGAGAGAATAGCCGTCCTGCTTGATGCGGCCGAACAGACGCATAATTTCCCGCTTGTGCATCAGCAGCCGGCGGGGACGGCGGGGATCCTTGTTAAAAATATTTCCCTTCTCATAGGGGCTGATATGCATTCCGTGGACGGTCAGCTGCCCCTCTTTGATGATGCAGAAGGAGTCCTTGAGATTGACATTGCCCAGACGAATGGACTTGACCTCAGTGCCCGCCAGTTCAATGCCGGCCTCGTATTTCTCTTCAATAAAATAGTCGTGGTAGGCCTTGCTGTTTTTGGCAATGACCTTCACCGCTTCCCCCATGGCGGACACCTCCTCTCCGGGACTTTAGGGGTCAACTATACCATAGGATACCCAAAAAGGCAAGGGGTAAGACCTGCGGGCTCAGTTGACCCAAAGCTTGGGCACCAGGGAGTAAAAGTTGCCCCTGTCCTCCCAGATGAGCAGCAGGCTGCCCTTTTGGACAGATACCCGGGCGGGCTTGCCTAAAAACTGGTTGCTGATCCCCAGGGGGAAGGTGCCGGTGAGAGTGTAGTTATCCAGGGGAAACTTCAGATCGGACAGGGTGACCCCTTCTGCAGAGCCGCTGTTGCAGAACACCGACAGAAAACCGGACATGGTGTCGGGGAAGGTAAGGCTTGCCCCATCCCGGATGCAGGTGGCAACCGTCTTCTCACCTGCCAGCAGGCCCTGGGCCCCGTGGACAGTGAGCCAGTCCAGCAGCTGAAGATTACCCAGGGTGTGCTCCAGCCGGCCGCCCACCCCTCCCAGGAGGATGAAACGGCGGTACCCCAGCTCCAAGCCCTTGCGCATGGCGAAGACCATGTCAGTGTCATCCTTTTCCGCGGGCAGCTGGATCACATTGGGGTGGTTGGGACGGTGACCCAGAGAATCGAAGTCACCCACGGCCAGATCGGGCATGACCCCATAGGCAAGCAGAGAGTCGAAACCACGGTCGGCAGCGATCACATAGTCGTTGGGGGCAGGGTAGGGACGGAGATTGGGCGTCAGGGACATGGCGCCCACGATATAGCAAATGGCGGATGATTTGTCCATAGAGAAGCACTTCCTTGCACAGTGTGACTTCATTATATACAGGGGAATTTTTATTTGCAAGGGGGTAGGCGGAGAATCTGTCGGATTGTGCCGCTTTCCCTTGACTTTCCTCACTACGCAGAATAGAATGGGTCTGCTACCCATTTAAGAAGTGTTTGGAGGGAAGTGCGTGTTTCATTATTTTGACAACGCCGCCACGACTCAGGTCCGGCCCGAGGCTGCCCAGGCCGCTGTGGAGGCCATGACCGGGGAGTGGGGAAATCCCTCCTCTGTATATGCCTTTGGAAGCCGGGCCGCCGGACTGGTGAAGGGGTGGCGGGCCGATGTGGCAGGGGCGCTTGGCTGCCTGCCTGAGGAAGTTTTTTTTACCTCCTGCGGTACCGAGAGCGACAACTGGGCCATCCGGGCGGCGGTGGAGCTGAACCGGAGAAAGGGAAAGCATATCGTCACCACTGCCATTGAGCACGCAGCTGTGCTGGAGAGCTGCAAGGAGCTGGAGCGGCAGGGCTATGAGGTCACTTATCTGGCTCCTGACCACCAGGGGCGGATCTCTCTCCAACAGCTGGAGGAGGCCCTGCGTCCCGACACGGTGCTGGTCACCATGATGCTGGTGAATAACGAGTTGGGCACTGTCCTCCCTGTAAAGGAGGCGTCCCGGTCCATCAAGCGCTCCGGCTGCCCTGCCCTGCTCCACTGCGATGCGGTTCAGGGGTTTTTGAAGGTACCCTTCACGCCCAAAGAACTGGGGGTGGACCTGCTGTCCATCAGTGGACACAAGATTCACGCCCCCAAAGGGATCGGGGCGCTATACATTAAAAAAGGACTGAAGGTTTCTCCCCTGATCCGGGGAGGCGGACAGGAGTCCGGCCTGCGCTCGGGCACTGAGGCCACCGGGCAGATTGCCGCTTTGGCAGCCGCCGCCCGTTTGGGCAAGGAGACCATGGATGCCGACCTGGCCCATATGGCCGCCCTCCGGGAGGAGACGGCCCGCCGCTTGACGGAGCAGGTCCCGGGCTTGAAGATCCTGGCCCCGGAGGGAGCGCCCCACATTCTTGCGGTGACCATGCCCGGCTATAAGAGTGAGGTAGTCGTGAGATATCTCAGCGACCGGGGGGTCTATCTCTCCTCCGGTTCCGCCTGTCACAAGGGGAAACCCAGCCATGTGTTTGCGGCTTTGAAGCTGCCCAAGCCCGAGCTGGACGGAGCTTTGCGCATCAGCTTCTCGGCGGATACCGATGGAGAGGATGTGGATGCCCTGGTGGAGGCCCTGTCCCAGGCTCAAAAGGAGCTGTTTACTTCTCTGTCCTGAGATTACTTGCGAGAAAGGGGTATATCTGTGCTTGGCTACATGAAGCAGAAGCCGGGGTTTTATCGTCAGGTGGTGACCCTGGCCACGCCCATCGTCCTGCAGAACCTGATCACCAGCACGCTGAGTATGGCGGACACTTTTATGGTGGGAATCCTGGGAGAGGCGCCCATGGCGGCGGTCACCCTGGCAAACATCCCCTTGTTTGTGGTCCAACTGTTTATTTTTGGCGTGCAGAGCGGCTCTTCAGTCCTCATCAGTCAATACTGGGGAAAACAGGACATGCAGGCCATCAACCGAGTGATAGGCGTCGCCCTGTGGGTGGTTTTGATGGTCTCGTCGATTTTTGCAGCCATCCTGCTCATCTGTCCGATAAGATTTCTCAGCCTTTTCGGCAACCAGCCCCAGGTGGTTGAAATGGCTGCCCAGTACGGCAGCATTGCCGGTATATCCTATGTGCTTAATGCCTTTACTATGATCTATGTAGCCGCCTACCGGAGCATGGAGCGGCCCCAGCTGGGTATGTATATTCTGGCTGCCTCCATGACGGTGAATACCTTCCTGAACTGGGTGTTTATTTTCGGAAATCTGGGGGCGCCTGCCCTTGGAGTACGGGGCGCCGCCCTTGCTACTTTGATTGCCCGGAGCGTGGAAGTGGTGATCGTGGTGACCCATATGGCCCGTAACCGCTTTTTCCGCATCCGGGGCGGATTGCTCCTGCGGCCTGGTGTGCCTATGATCAAGCGGTTTCTCCGCTACGGAGGACTGGTGGTCTGCAATGAGACCATGTGGGGCCTGGGCACCTCCATCTTCCCCACCATTATGGGTCACATGGAGGGCAGTACCGAGATTTTGGCGGCCTACACTGTGGCCGGCAATGTGGAGAAGTTCTGTACGGTGTTTTCCTTTGGCCTTGCCTCCACTGCGGCCATTATCATCGGACGGGAGATCGGGGCGGGCCGAACCCGCCATGTCCACAATATGGGGCTGGCCATGAATACCCTGGCAGTGCTGTGCGGAAGCATTCTATGTGCCCTGCTGGTCTGCTTTGCACGGTTCGTGGCGCCTCAGTGGGTGTTCCCCATCTTCAAGCTCTCCCCCCGGTCCAGCTCAGTGGCCACGATGATGATCACTGTTATGGGTATCCTGATGCCCATGCGGAACTTCAACAGTGTCAACATTATCGGTGTCCTGCGGGGCGGCGGCGATGTGAGGGCGGCCACCCTCATCGATGTGAGCCCCCTGTGGGTGTGCGCCATCCCCTATGCGGTGGTGTGCGGTGTGATCCTGCGTACCTCGGTATTCTGGGTGTATCTGGCCTTCGGGGTGGAGCAGGTGGTAAAGTTCTCTCTGGGCGTGTGGCGTCTGCGCTCGGGCAAATGGGTGCGGGACCTGACCAGAGGATGAAATTGTCCAGTTTCGGAGATTGCGGTTTCCATGCCGTCCGGGTTTTCCGGACGGCATTTTTTTAGCACCAGGCAGGGCGATGTGCAAATAAACAGGAAAGACCTTTTGTTTAAAATAAATTCATAAAGTGGCTATTGACAATTACCGAGGGGAGTGGTACATTATCTTTAGCACTCGAGGAATATGAGTGCTAAACCAAGATAACAGAAAGGCGGCGGCCCGCTTGGAACTGACAGACAGAAAAAAGCGCATCCTGCGTGCTATCGTAGAGACCTACATCGCCACCGCCGAGCCGGTGGGCTCCAAGGCTGTGGCCGAACTGGCCGGGCTGGATGTGTCCACCGCCACCATCCGCAATGAGATGGCCGATTTGACGGAGCTGGGTCTGCTGGAGCAGCCTCACACCTCCGCCGGGCGCATCCCCTCTGCCGCCGGCTATCGGCTCTATGTGAACGAGCTGATGGACCGCCAGCAGCTTACCATTCAGGA
>CALWOR010000148.1 GCA_944383205.1 uncultured Oscillospiraceae bacterium
TGCACGTCTCCAGCAGCAGGTCGCCGCCCTTGCCGGACATCACCCGGCCCAGGAGGAGGACATGCTTGAAGGAGTATAGGTCATAGTAATAGGCCAAGGAGTGGGCCAGGTACACACCGATGGACTCATAGACCTGGGCGGCCCGGGGGTCGTCCTCGGCCATCAGGCCCTGAACCACCTTCAGCTTCTCAGCGGGGGAGAGGGACTCGTCCAGCTCGATGCCCGCCCGGGGGGCCAGCTTGATGACCGAGTCCTGGGAGAAGTACTTCACGCCGCAGCCGATGTCCCCGGACCACTCGTCCTGCATGGCGTCGGGGGCGGCATCCACGGGGACGAAGGCCAGCTCGTTGAGCCAGCCGGTGACCCGGCCTTCTGCGTCCACATAGCCCACGGCCTCGCTGGTGCCCATGGCGATGCCCAGCACATTGTTGTCATTGAGGCTCATGGTGCCGGCCAGGGCGGACACATCGCCGTCATTGACCACGGCATAGGGGATGTCGCCGAAGGTGTCGGTGATGGCCCGGATGTAGATGTCCTTCACCTTGGCGTCATAGAGGTCCTTGGGGACCTTCAGGAACAGGGAGGCGCTCATGGTGCGGTTGTTGATGTAGATGCCGGCGGAGGAGACGCCCACAGCGTCCACCCTGGGCATATGGGAGGCGGCGGTCTTCAGGGCGGAGACAATGCCGTCATAGTGGTAGTCGGGGTCAGCGGTGATCTTGGGGAACCAGACCACCTCCTCGGAGAAGACGGTCTCCCCGTCAATGACAGCGGAAACCTTCCGGTCGGAGCCGCCCGCGTCAAAGCCGATGCGGCAGCCCTCCAGATGGCCGCCCATGGCCTTGGGAGCGTCCTTGGCCTCGGGGACCTGGTCGCAGAGGACCACCTCGAAGGGCTTTTCAAAGATGTTAGCCATGTAGTCCCAGTCAAAGGCCTGCTCGCCGCCGGCGCTGTAGGCCTTGTTCAGGTAGTCGTAAGTACCCTGGTCCCCGGCCACATAGATCTTGAAGCCGCCCTTCATCCACAGGATGGTCTTCACCAGGCGGTTGATGTAGTAGTGGTCGGCCTCGGCCATCTCGGCAGTTCCGTAGATCTTGGTGTGGCAGGTGGCCATCTGGCCGTCGGAGCGCTCCACAGCAATGGAGACGGGCTTGGTTGCCCCGGCCAGGAAGGCCTGATTATACTTCAGCAGGGGGATGAACCCGGGGTCCAGGACGGGTTTGTTTTTGATTTCCACAGAGATACCGTATCGTTCCATGACTGACTCCTCCTCAAAAATCGTGCGTTTCAGGCGGCGGTTCCGGCGATATGCCGGGGCTCATGAAAAAAACAGATGGCTTAATTGGTATCATTGTACCATAATCTCCGCCGCTTGTCACCTGTTTTCCGCCGGGGCTCCGGGTGGAATTTGTCTTGCATGAACCGTTCAAGTAGGGTATCATAGAAGGAGAACGCCCCCTGGCGGGGTGAAAGGAGAGCAATTCTATGTGGTTTGATGAAGCGGTACTCTACCAGATCTACCCCCTGGGCCTGTGCGGCGCGCCCCGGGACAACGACGGGGTGAAGGCCCCCCGGATCCTGCGCCTGCTGGACTGGGTGGACCATATTCAGAAACTGGGGGCGGACACGGTGCTCCTGAACCCTGTCTTTGACAGCGACCGCCACGGCTATGACACCCGGGACTACTTCACTCTGGACCCCCGTCTGGGAGAGAACGGGGACCTGACCCAGGTGTGCGAGGCCTTCCACAAGGCGGGGCTGCGGGTGATGCTGGACGGAGTCTTCAATCATGTGGGCCGGGGCTTCTGGGCCTTTCGTGATGTGCAGGAGAAGAAGTGGGACAGCCCCTATAAGGATTGGTTCCACCTGAGCTTCGACGGCAATACCGAGTATAACGACGGCTTCTGGTACGAGGGCTGGGAGGGCCACAACGAGCTGGTCAAGCTCAATCTCTGGAACCCCGCCGTGGTGGAGCACCAGTTTTCCGCCATTCGCTCCTGGGTGGAAAATTTCGATATTGACGGGCTGCGGCTGGATGTGGCCTACTGTCTGCCCCCGGAGTATTTGAAGCAGCTGCGCGCCTTTACCCGGACTCTGAAGCCCGACTTCGTCCTTATGGGCGAGACCCTCCACGGGGACTACAACCGCTGGATGGGCCCGGATATGTGCCACTCGGTGACCAACTACGAGTGCTACAAGGGCCTGTGGTCCAGCTTCAACTCCATGAACATGTTCGAGATCGGCCACTCCCTGGCCCGGCAGTACGGCCCCGAGGGCTGGACCCTTTACAAGGGAAGCCATCTGCTGTCTTTCCTGGACAATCACGATGTGCAGCGCATCGCCTCCCAGCTTACCGACCCCAACCACCTGCCTGTGGCCTACGCCATGATGTTCGGGATGCCCGGGGTCCCCGCTGTGTACTACGGCAGCGAATGGGGTATTTTGGGGGAGAAGAAGCAGGGGGACGACGCCCTGCGCCCGGAACTGGAAAAGCCCGAGTGGAACGAGCTTACCGACTGGATCGCAAAGCTGGCCGCGGCCAAGCGGGGTAGCAAGGTTCTGTGCTATGGCGGCTACCGGAATGTGGTGCTCACCAACAAGCAGATCATCTTCGAGCGCAAGTTTGAGGATGAGCGGGTGCTGGTGGCCATCAACGCCGACAAGGAGAGCTATGTGGCCCACTTTGACGCGGGCTGCGGTCTGGCCTGGGACCTGATCACCGGGGAGAAGCATGACTTCGGCGGGGGCAGCCAGCTGCCCCCCTACAGCGCCCAGTTCTGGAAAATGGAGCGGTAATAAGCATGACAGAAAAGTGAGGCACGCCGGCCGGCGTGCCTCACTTTTTCTTATCTCCCGGTGATACCGGAGGATGAGAGACCATCAGTAGTTCTCGCAGTTGAGCTCAAAGTAGCTCTGGGCATAGGCGCACACGGGGCACACCTCCGGGGCCTTTTCCCCCACCACGATGTGGCCGCAGTTGCGGCACTCCCACACCTTGACGCTGCTCTTGGCAAAGACCTGGGCGGTCTCAACATTGTGGAGCAGGGCCCGGTAGCGCTCCTCGTGGTGCTTCTCAATGGCGGCCACCAGGCGGAACTTGGCGGCCAGCTGGGGGAAGCCCTCCTCCTCGGCGGTCTTGGCAAAGCCGGCGTACATGTCGGTCCACTCGTAGTTCTCCCCTTCGGCGGCGTGGAGGAGGTTCTGGGCGGTGTCTCCCAGGCCGCCCAGCTCCTGGAACCACAGCTTGGCGTGCTCCTGCTCATTTTGTGCCGTCTTCTGGAACAGGGCGGCGATCTGCTCATATCCCTCCCGCCGGGCCACCTCGGCAAAGTAGGTATATTTGCCCCGGGCCTGGGACTCCCCGGCGAAGGCGGCCTCCAGATTCTTTTCCGTCTGGGTGCCGGCGTAGGGGTTGGTCCCCTTGGGGGCCTCCTCCTCCAGCTTCACAAAGGCGGAGGCGGGCTGCTTGCAGACGGGGCAGGTGAAGTCGGGGGGAAGCTCCGTCCCCTCATAGATATAGCCGCAGACGCTGCACTTCCATTTGCTCATCTTGTTTGCTCCTTCCGGTTTGCACTCATTGCAGGGGATGCGCTCCAGCAGCTCCCTGGCCGCCTCCACCGGGAAGTCCGGAGAGGGGGGAGCCTGGACGAACCCCTCCAGCAGGTCGCGGGCGTTTTTGCTCTGGGGCAGCATGTAGCCCGCCTCCCGCAGCAGGTCCTCGCTGACCAGCCGCACCGACTTGGCCGCGGCGGTCATCAGGCGGTACAGTCCGTCCGCTTGGGCGGTCTCCGCCAGCTGAAGGGCGGCCTTCTCCTGGGCGGCCTTGCTCTTGGCCAGGGCGTTGGACAGGGCCACCAGGTCGTCCTCCTTGGGCTGCTGGGGGGGATACTCCTTGGGCACCATGGAGATGGCGCCGCTGGGGCAGGCCCCGGCGCACACCCCGCAGCCGATACATTTGTCCACATCGATGATGCTGTTCTCCGTGTCGGTGGCTCCCGTGGGGCAGACATAGAGACACAGGCAGTCCTTGGTGCAAAGGCGCAGATTTCTAACCGCGATCTGGTTCATACTCAGCCCCTCCCTTCGATCTTTTCAAACTTCCATGCGGGCACCTTGCACACCGGGCACAGCTCCGGGGCCTGGTCGCCCACATAGAGGAAGCCGCACACGGTGCACACCCACACCTGGGTGTTGGCCAGCATGGCCTCCCCCTCCTTCTGATAGCGGCTGAGCAGGGTGCTGAGAATGCCGGTCACCTTCTCGCCCCAGACGCAGATGCGCTGGGTGCCCCGGTCGGCCACCGTCTGGGCGTGGCCGTGGAGGGCGGGATAGCCCTCTTCCAGATCCTGGCGGACCAGGCGGAGGAGCCCCTCCAGATCGGTGTCGGGAGCGGCGGGGGCGGCGGCGGCAAAAAAGTCGGCCAGCTCCCGGTACAGCTG
>CALWOR010000149.1 GCA_944383205.1 uncultured Oscillospiraceae bacterium
CGCCGCCCTGCTCACCCCTTCCGGTCAGGCGGCCAACTTCTATGCCATCTTCAACATCGCCAACTGCGGGGACCATGTGGTGGCCTCCTCCACCATCTATGGCGGCACCTATAACCTGTTCCATGTGACCATGCGGAAAATGGGCATCGAGTTTACCTTTGTGGAGCCCGACTGCTCCGAGGAGGAGCTGGAGGCCGCCTTCCGTCCCAACACCAAGGCCGTCTTCGGCGAGACCATCGCCAACCCCGCCCTCACCGTGCTGGACATCGAGAAGTTTGCCAAGGCTGCCCACGCCCACGGGGTGCCCCTTATCGTGGACAATACCTTTGCCACTCCGGTGAACTGCCGGCCCTTCGAGTGGGGCTGCGACATCGTCACCCACTCCACCACCAAGTATATGGACGGCCACGGGGCCGGTGTGGGCGGCTGTATCGTGGACAGCGGCAAGTTTGACTGGCTGGCCCATGCGGACAAGTTCCCCGGCCTGACCACCCCCGACGAGAGCTACCACGGCATCACCTACGCCGAGAAGTTCGGCCAGGGGGGCGCCTTCATCACCAAGTGTACCGCCCAGCTCATGCGGGACTTCGGCTCCATCCAGTCTCCACAGAACGCCTTTTTGCTGAACCTGGGTCTGGAGAGCCTCCATGTGCGCATGCCCCGTCACTGTGAGAACGGCCTGGCGGTGGCCAAGTTCCTGAAGAACCACCCCAAGATCTCCTTCGTCACCTATCCCGGCCTGGAGGGGGACAAGTACTATGAGCTGGCCCAGAAGTATATGCCAAACGGCACCTGCGGCGTAGTGTCCTTCGGGTTCAAGGGCGGTCGTCCCGCAGCCGAGACCTTCATGAAGAACCTGAAGCTGGCTGCCATCGAGACCCATGTGGCCGACGCCCGGACCTGCTGCCTGCACCCCGCCTCCGCCACCCACCGGCAGATGAACGACCAGGAGCTGGTGGCCGCCGGCATCACCCCTGATCTGGTGCGCTTCTCCTGCGGCATCGAGGACGCCGACGACCTCATCGCCGACATCGCTCAGGCCCTGGATAAGGTGTAATGACCTCTGCCGGGCGGCCGACTGCCGCCCGGCATATTTGAAAGGATGAATATTGTGCGTTCTGGAACGATCCTGATGTATAACTGCTCCGGCCCGGAGTTTTCCAAGCTGCGGCAGATCTTCGCCATGCTCCGCCTGCGCATGAGGCCGGTGAGCCCCAGCCAGTACGGCGTTTCCCTGCTGGACCTGGCCAACGGCAAAGGCGAACCGGGGGAAGAGGCCGAGGCTCTGCCCGAGTCCATGCTGGTGTTCTGCGGGCTCAACAGCGCCCTGCTGCACCAGGTGCTGGAGGTGATGCGGGTGGCCCAGCTGCCCCCCATCGGCCTGAAGGCGGTGCTCACCGAGACTAACCAGGGCTGGAACACCCACCAGCTCTATGAGGAGCTGCTCAAGGAGCGGGAGGCAATTGCCGCCCAGAAGGAGGAAAAGGCCCCTGAGGCTGGCCCGGAAGAGAAATAAGAGCGGACTGGAAAAATTCCGTTGACAAATCCTTCTGAAGAGGCTATAATAATCAAGCGGTCTGAATGAGACCGCACTTTGCGGCTGTGCTGGAATTGGTAGACTGGCAAGCTTGAGGTGCTTGTGTCCGGACGGGCGTACGGGTTCGACTCCCGTCAGCCGCACCAAAAAAGAAGCACCTGCTTAGCAGGTGCTTCTTTTTTGGGTTCCGCCGCCTGTATGGCGGCTTCACCCTTCGGCATTGAAATGCTCGGGGTCGGCAAAGCCGCCCCTGCGCAATTCTCCGCTTCGCTCCGAATTTACGCCGCAAAAGCGGCGCGGCCCAAAAGGGCCGTTTTGGAATCGCTCCAATGAAAGCGGCTGAAGAGAACTGTGGTGACATTCAGACTTTACCCGCAAGCCATAAAAATAGCCACACCAAAAGGTGTGGCTATTTTTATGGATACCGCGAGAAATTAAGATGCTTGGGGCAAATGAATTGCCCCTGCGCCGAGGTTTTCGCCTCCGGCAAAAACGCTCGTACGGCGCAAAAGCGCCGCCCCACTGTGTGGGGCCCCATATCCTGCCGGCATCTATAGTGTTACGATGTTCCAAAAAAGAAAGACATCTGCTGAAAGCAGATGTCTTTCTTTTTTTGTTCCGCCGCCCAAAGGGCGGCTCCGCCCTCCAACGATTGAAATGATCGGGCAAAATGAATTTGCCATGCGTCGAAGTTTTGCCTGGGGCAAAATGCTCGTACGGAGCAAATGCGCCGCCGGTCAGAAGGCCGGTTTGCCAGTTCTCCTGCTTAAGACATGTGCGGGAACACCTGAGGGCAAAACGGCCTGGCGGCTGCTTTGTGATGATGCCGGCGCGCATATTTTCAGAAAAAAGAAAAGGAAAATTCACACAACAGCACTTGACTGGCCGGGGGGAAATGAGTAAAGTATGGATGTTAAATCAGAGTAAAGATTTGCCTGGAGGTTTTGATCCTATGTCTTATAACGGAAGGCGGGTATACGGCTCCTCCCACGGCGGAAGCGCTGAGCCCATTCAGACCCTGGGGCGGGTGCTGCTGTTCCCCCTGCTGATCCTCTATCTGGAGCTGCTGCTCCATATCGTTATGCGCAATCATCTCAGCTATTTTCCCGTCTATCTGGTGTTCAGCATGGCGGGGGGGCTGTTCTGTGCCGCCTTCACTCTGCCCTGGCACCGCAGAGCCAACGGTATCGTCACAAAGGTGCTGGCCATAATCATCAGTCTGGTATATGTGGTGGAGATCATGGCCAAAAAGATCCTGCAGTCCTACTACCCCCTGAGCACCCTGGGCACAGCTGCCAACAACCGCCTCACCGACTACTCCGAGGTGGTGGGCACCGCCGTTTTGTCCGCCATTCCCGTTATACTGCTGGGCCTGCTGCCCGCGGTCCTTCTGTGTATTTTCGGGGGACGGCTGCTGGGGTTCGAGCGCTTTGATATCCGTTTTGCCGGTCTTGTGCTGGCGGCGGCGGCAGTGTTCCATGTTGCGGGCCTTGGGGTGATCCACCTGCCCTGGAAGGGAGATGTGACCCCCAGCCAGCTCTATCAGGTGGATACCAACTTTGACGACCAGGTGGAGCAGCTGGGCATGTGGACCATGCTGCGCCTGGACATCAAGCACATGTTCATCAAGCCCAGCCGGAATGTGGACGCCGACTTCAGCGGCCTGGAGGGGCTGGGAGGAAACACCTCCGCCTCGTCCTCCTCTTCCGGCGGGGACACCTCCCAGGGGGAGCAGGAGCCGGTCATTGACACCTCCCCCAATGTGATGGATGTGGACCTGGCCCAGATCGCCCAGAGCACCGACAACAGCGACATCCAGTGGCTGGCCAACTACTTTAACAGCGTCACCCCCACCAAAAAGAACGAATATACCGGTATGTTCGAGGGATACAATGTGATCCAGCTGGTCATCGAGGGCTTTTCCGGCTACGCCATCGACCCCCAGCTCACTCCCACCCTCTACAAGCTGGCCAACGAGGGCTTTGTGTTCAACAACTACTACACCGCCCTCCACTATACCAGCACCTCCAACGGCGAGTGTCAGACCCTGCTGGGCCTCTACCCCAAAAACGGCAACCCCATCACCATGAAGCGCACCGGGGAGCTGGGCACCAACTGCTATTTCTCCCTGGCCCAGCAGCTGGGACGGGAGGGATACCTGGTCAACGGCTATCACGGCAACTATGAGATGTACGGACGCCAGGCCTCTCACTCCAACCTGGGATACAACTGGCAGCAGTTCGGAACCGGCCTGGAGGTGGACACCAACGACAACGGGGACATCGCCTGGCCTGCCCGGGACACCCAGGTCATTGAGAACAGCGTGGACGACTATCTGAACAGCGACCAGCCCTTCCATGTCTACTATCTCACCATCAGCGGCCATATGCCCTACTCCAACAACCGTATCGTGGCGCCCTATCGGGATACCGTCCGGGCCCTGCCCTACAGCGAGACCACCCAGAATTATGTGGCCACCGTCATGGAGGTGGACCGCTCCCTGGAGCTGCTGCTGCAGAAGCTGGAGGAAGCGGGGAAGCTGGACAAGACCCTCATCATCGCCACAGGGGACCACATTCCCTACTTCAATGTGGACACCCTGGAGGAGCTGGCGGGGAAGAGCTTCGGCAGCTCTGAGGCTCTGGAGTCTCTGGATGAGTCGGCCATCGATTTTGATGTGTACAAGAGCACCCTCATCATGTGGTCGGCCAGCATGGAAAAGCCCGTTCAGGTGGATAAGCCCTGCTGCCAGGTGGACATTCTGCCCACCGTGTCCAACCTGCTGGGGCTGGAGTACGACTCCCGGATGCTGGACGGC
>CALWOR010000150.1 GCA_944383205.1 uncultured Oscillospiraceae bacterium
CGCTTCTGGGCCCCCTCGGTCTGGATCTTCATGACCTCGTCCAGGGTGGAGATGAGCTGCTGGTTGGTGTGCTGGAGGGTCTCGATGGACACGATGCTCCGCTCGGCCTCCCGGGCGGTGTCGATGGTGCCCATCTTCAGCATATCGGCGTTCTTCTTCAGAAGCTCGTTGGTCATGTCGGTGACGGCGGTCTGGGCGGCGGTGGCCTGACGGCCGTGCTCCAGACCCAGGGCCAGCACCATCTGGCTCTTCCACAGGGGGATGGTGTTCACCAGAGAGGACTGGATCTTCTCCAGCATCTGGGTGTCGTTGTTCTGGAGGAGCCGGGTCTGGGGACCCATCTGGATGGAGATCATCCTGGTCAGCTCCAGGTCGTGGAGCTTCTTCTCGAACCGGGCGCACAGGTTGGCAAAGTCGTTGTAGGCCTGGGCGTCCTCCTGGGCGCCGGTCTCCTGGGCCTTTTTCTTCAGCTCGGCCAGATCGTTGGCGCGCAGGTACTCCAGGCGCTTCTTGCCCGCCAGGATATACATGGTGAGCTCTTTATAATACTTGGTGTTCAGCTCATACATCTGGTCGAACATGGCGATGTCCTTCATCAGGGTGACCTGGTGGTTTTCCAGCACCTTGACGATCTTGTCCACATTCACCTCGGCCTTGGCATAGCTGGCCTTCAGGGCCTCCAGCTCGTTTTTCTTCTTCTGGAAGAAGCCGAAGATGCCCCCCTTTTTCTCCTCATCGTCCCCGAAGTGCTTCAGCTCCACCACCAGAGAGGACAGGGCCTCGCCCACCTCGCCCAGGTCCTTGGTCTTCACATTGTTCAGGGCGCTCTCGGAGAAGGCGGCGATGTTCTTCTGGGCGGCGGCGCCGTACTGGAGCACCAGGTTGGAGTCGGTAACGTCGATCTTCTGGGAGAACTCGTCCACCATCTTCCGCTCGGCCTCGTTGAGCAGGGATTCATCCAGCTTCACGGCGTTGGCCTCCCGCTGGGCCTGCAGGGCGGCCTGCTCCGCCTGGGCGGCGGCGTCGGGGGCGGGGGCGGACTCCAAAGTAAGCTCAGGGGCCTGGGCGGCGGCGGAGCCGGCGGGGTCCAGGGTGAGCTGGGGGGTCAGGTTCAGTTCATCGCTCATGTGGGATTCCTCCTAATTTTATAGTGCGGCCATTCAGCTGCTTTTTTTGTCATAGGCCAGATAGCGGCGCCAGTGAAGTGAGGCGCCGGAGAGCTGGAGCAGGAGAAGGAGTGCGGCGCAGACCGCGCCGCCTCCCCGGATGGCGTGTCCGTAAATGAGAAAAAAGACGATCTGCAGGGCGGGGATCACAGACCAGATGAGGGCGGTGAAGAGACATTCTCTTTTGCTGATATAGTCCCGGTAGTTTCCCATAGAGTACTCCTTTCCCGGCAGAAAACCCTTCAGCTCTTTTTCTTCTTGTGCTCGTCCCGGAAAAAGCGCAGGCACAGCACCGTCAGGCCCAGCCAGAACAGGGTGACAAGGCCCTGGCCGGCCAGGGCCAGGGGTTCAGGCTGGGACAGCAGGGAGCCCAGGCGTACGGCATTGATGAGGGTCATGAACCCGCACAGGACGGGCAGGATCTTTTTCCACACAGGGGATCTCTCCTTACAGCTCCAGATTGATGTCGTTCTTTTCTTCCGCTTCGCCCATGGTCATCCCGGTGAGCCCCTCCTGGGCCAGCAGGTTTTCCATGACGGTGATGTCGGTGGAGATGTCCAGGGCCTCCTCGCCGAACAGGGCGTCCAGCTGCTTGTCAAAGGCCCGGCACACGGTGTCCAGCATCTTCTCCACCTTTTCCTTGGTGGTGTCGATGTTGCTGCCCGACACTCCGGCGGCGTCCATGCGGTCATAGGCGTTGAGCAGCTTCAGGGTGGTGGGCAGGTAGTAGTCCAGAAAGCGGCGGATCTGGGGCTGCTTCTTGGGCTTATGGATCACCTGGTCCAGGATCTTGCCGGTGACCTCCTCCAGATGGTCGATCTGGGCGGAGATCTTCTCGTCCTGAATGGCGTCGTTGAGCCGGCGCATCTCGGACACGGCCCGGTCCCGCTCCTTCTCCAGGGCGGCCACCTGGGGGTCCTTGGCCTGCTGTGCCTTCTGCTCCTCCTCCCGGGCGGTCTCCTGCTGGTCCTCACGGGTCTGATAGACCTTGTCGGGGAAGACGGCCTTGCCGATGATAAAGACCAGCAGGGACGCCACGGCGCACAGCAGGTAGTGGACGGGGGCGTGAAGGGGGAAGAGCAGGGCGTATACAAGCCAGCTCAGCCCCACCAGATAGATGGGGATGACGGAAACTTTTTTGTGGGTCTTCATGGGGGTACCTCCCGGATCGCATTCCTTGGTTTATTCTACCCCGAAGGGAGGCGGAGTGTCAAGAATTTGGGGCAGTATTTACAAAGAGCCCCCTCAGGGGGTATAATAACAGTTACGGAATCGATCCCGTCATCTTCGGGTGGGGAGCTCATGCCCCATCCCTTCAGAGCAGACGAAGACCAGAAAAGGAAGGCACTTTTATGAAAACCGGTTTGGTACTGGAGGGCGGCGCCCTCAGAGCGATCTTTTCCAGCGGCGTGTGCGACGCCCTGCTGGACGGGAAGGTCATGACAGACTATGTGATCGGAGTCTCCGCGGGCATCGCCTACGGAGTGAGCTATGTGTCCAGACAGCCCCGGCGGAACCTGGAAGTGGTGACCCGGTACGCCCCGGACAAGCGGTACATGGGGATGAACAACCTGGTGGATAAGGACAACCGCAGCTATTTTGGCCTGAAGTTCGCCTATGATACCATTCCCAACGAGCTCATCCCCTTTGACTACGACACCTTTGCCGCCTACCCGGGGGAGGTGGAGGCGGTGGTCACCAACCTGAACACCGGGAAGGCGGACTATCTGCCGGTGCCCCGGCGGGATAAGAACTCTCTGCTGCTCCAGGCCACCTGCGCCATGCCCCTGCTGTTTCCCATCTACCGCATCGGCGGCCAGCCCTATCTGGACGGGGGCGCCGCCGACTCCATCCCCTGGAGGCGGGCCCTGGACAAGGGATGTGACCGGGTTGTGGTGGTGCTCACCCGGCCCAGAAGCTACCGGCGCAAGCCCGACCAGATGATCCGGCTCATCCGCAAGCAGTATAAGGAGTACCCCGCCTTTGTGAAGACCATGGAGACCCGGGCCCAGCGGTACAACCAGGACCGGGAGGAGCTGTTTGAGATGGAGAAGGCGGGCAGGCTCCTGGTCATCGCCCCCCGGTCCACCCTGGGCGTGGGACGCATCGAGCGGGACACGGAAAAGCTCCGCCTGCTGTGGGCCGAGGGCTACCAGATGACGGTGGAGCGCATGGAGGAGATCAGGGACTATCTTGGTCTGTGACCTCCCTGCCGTCCCCGCAGCCGGAGGGCGGCTGGAGGGAGAGCAGGGCCAGGGTGTCCCCCACCAGGGTGAAGAAGGCGGCCAGACGGGCCAGCTCCTCCTGGCTTTTCCCCTGGGAGAGGGCCATGGCCAGGGCCATGGCGGCGGAGAGGGACCCTCCCGCCTCCACACAAGAGAAAGAGAACATAAAAAACACCCCCCTTCCAGCGTATGCGGGAAAGGGGCGGGGTGTGAAGGAGCAGATATGAAAATCGTAGTGATCGACGGACAGGGCGGACGGCTGGGCAAGCTGCTGGTGGAGGGCGTCCGCGCCCGCCTGCCCCAGGCCCGGATCCTGGCCATCGGCACCAACTCCCTGGCCACCTCCGCCATGCTCAAGGCGGGGGCTGACCTGGGGGCCACGGGGGAGAATCCCGTGGTCCGGGGGGTGTCCGACGCGGACGGGGTGCTGGGCCCGGTGGGCATCGTGGTGGCCAACGCCATTTTGGGGGAGGTCACACCGGCCATGGCCCAGGCGGTGGGCAGCTGCCGGGGGAAGAAGTACCTGGTGCCCATGAACAGCTGCGGCGTGCAGGTGGCGGGGGTGGCCGAACAGCCCCTGAGCGCCTATGTGGCCCAGGCGGTGGAGGCCCTGGCCCGGGACCTGGAGGGGTAGCGGGGATCTGCTCCCCCGCTCCCGGGAGGAAAGTGGGGGCGATGAATTGACTTTTGGGCCGAAGTTGTGTATGATAAACTTCGGCCCCGGGCCGGGAAAGTGAATATGCGGGCATGATGGAATTGGCAGACACGGGGGATTTAGGTGCTGTCACCTCAGTGAAGAATTACCGTTCCTTTTCCGGTGCCCGCGATCTTTAAAACTGAATATGCGCCTGTGATGGAATTGGTAGACATGCGAGATTTAGGTGCTGTCACCTCAGTGAAGAATTTCCCAGCAATCAGGTA
>CALWOR010000151.1 GCA_944383205.1 uncultured Oscillospiraceae bacterium
TCTCCTCCAGCAGGTCGATGAGCTTCTCCATGTTCTTGATGTCGGCCTCGTCGGTGAGCTTCACATAGTTCTGGGGCACCATCTGCACCCCGGCCTCCAGGAAGGTGTAGCCCTTCTGCTCCAGGGCCTCGGACACGGCGGGGAAGGCGTCGGGGTCGGTGTAGACCTGGAAGACCTCGTCGTCGGCCTGCATATCGTCGGCCCCGGCCTCCAGCGCGTCCATCATCACGGTGTCCTCGTCCAGGTCCTCGGCGTCCAGGACGATGACGCCCTTGCGGTCAAAGCTCCAGGACACGCAGCCGGTGGCCCCCAGGCCCTTGCCGTACTTGTCCAGCAGGTGGCGCACCTCGGGAGCGGTGCGGTTGCGGTTGTCGGTGAGGGCCTCCACGATGACGGCCACGCCGTTGGGGCCGTAGCCCTCGTAGACCACGCTCTCGAAGCTGTCGGTGTTGCCGGAGCCCAGAGCCTTGTCGATGGTGCGCTTGATGTTGTCGTTGGGCATATTGGCCGCCTTGGCCTTGGCGATGACGGTGGCCAGGCGGGAGTTGTTGGCGGGATCGCCGCTGCCGCCGGTCTTGACGGCCACGATCATCTCACGGGCGATCTTGGTAAAAATCTGGGAGCGCTTGGCGTCGGCCGCACCCTTGGTCTTTTGTATATTGTGCCACTTGGAATGTCCGGACATGAAAATCTTCCCTTCTTGTGTGATCGAATCAAAAGCGCAAATATTATATCACTCCCCCGGGCCCTTTGCAAGAGCATCCGGGGGATTTTTGCCGCTTTTCGGGGATTTTCAGGCCAGGGCGGCCTCGATGGCGTCCTCCTCATCCTGCATGGCCCGGAGGGTCATCTCCAGCAGCTTGTCCAGCTCCCAGCCCAGCAGCTCCGCCCCCCGGGCGATGACATCCCGGGAGCAGCCTGCGGCAAACTTCTTGTCCTTGAACTTCTTCTTCAGGCTCTTGAGCTCCATGTCTCTGGTGCTTCTGGAGGGACGCATCAGGGCGGCGGCCCCGATGAGGCCGGTCAATTCGTCGGCGGCGAAGAGGACCTTCTCCATCTCCTTTTCCGGCTCCACATCCACGCAGCTGCCCCAGCCGTGGCAGACCACGGCGTGGATGAAGTCCTCCTCCGCCCCGGCCTCCAGAAGCAGCTCCCGGCACTTGACGCAGTGCTCCTGGGGCCACTGCTCGAAGTCCACATCGTGCAAAAGCCCCACCAGGGACCAGAATTCCCTCTCGTCCCCATAGCCCAGCTCCCGGGCGTACCAGTCCATCACATGCTCCACCGTCACGGCGTGGCGGAGATGGAAGGGCTCCTTGTTATACTTGTTCAGCAGCTCCCAGGCCTGGGAACGATCCATTGACATAGGTAACACCTCTTGCTTTTCTGATTGCTGTTCAATATGCGATGACGATGCCCCCGTCATAGGCGTAGACGGTGGTGATGCCCTTGGCATCCACGATGAGGACCTCGGACAGCCGGCACTTGGCCTCCAGCATCTTTTTCACCTGGAAGGCCCGGTCCAGACAGTTGCAGTGGCTGATGATGAGCCTGCGCCCCTGGTGCTCCGGGTCGGCGGCCACCTTGTCCACCATCTTGCCCAGGGCCTGCTTGATGGTCAGGGCCTGTCCCAGCTTGCAGATCTCTCCCTCAGGGGTGGCCCCCATAAAGAGCTTGATCTTCAGCGCCCCGGTGACCACCGCCTGGAGCTTGGTAAGGCGGCCGTTTTTCCGCAGGTTCTCCAGAGACTCCAGTACGAACATAGTCTGCATCTGGTAGATGAACTGCTCCACCTCCCGCACCACATGCTTGTAGGCCATGCCGGAGGCAGCCAGCTCCCGGATCTTCAGGGCCACCAGCACCTCGCCGGAGGCGGCGGAGCAGGAGTTGAACACATGGACATTGACCCCGGGGTCCTCCTCCTCCAGCATCATCCGGGCCTGCTCGGCGCTGTTGTGGGACCCGCTGAGCAGGGCGGACAGGGTGACCACATACACATCCTCCGCCCCCTGGTAGGCGTCCAGATATGCCTGGGGAGAGGGGCAGGAGGTGGAGGGGGCGTGGTCGCTGTGGTGCATCGCCCACAGCAGATCCCCCTGGTCAAAGGTCTCGTCGTCCACAAAGGTGCTCTCGTCCACCCGGATGGTCAGGGGGACCTTCACAAAGCAGGGGTCCTGGAGCATCTGTGGGGTGAGGTCGCAGCAGCTGTCCACAACGATCTTAAAACTCATGCAAATCATCTCCAGACATAATTTTCAAAATTACATTCGTAACAGATAGTGTATCATAGTCTTCCGGGAATGTAAAGGGGAAATCAGCCCTCTCCCCCGTCCTTTTCCTCCCTCAGCTCCTCCTCCAGCTCCCGGAGGAGCTTCTGGTCGGCCTTGGAGGAGAGGTCCAGCTTCTCATAGAGGTCGGGGCGGCGTGTTCTGGTGCGGAGGATGGACTGCTTGCGCCGCCACTGGTCCACCTTGGCGTGGTTGCCGGAGAGGAGGATGGGGGGCACCGCCCGGCCGTGCCACACCTCGGGGCGGGAGTACTGGGGGGCCTCCAGCATGCCGTTCCAGTGGCTCTCATTCTCATAGCAGGAGGGGTCGGACAGCACCCCGGGCACCAGGCGGCACACCGCGTCGGCCACCGCCATGGCGGGGATCTCTCCCCCGGTCATGACGAAGTCCCCCAGGGAGATCTCCTCGTCCACGCACTCCTCGATAAACCGCTCGTCGATGCCCTCGTAGTGGCCGCAGACCAGGATGAGCCGGTCATAGTCCGCCTTCAGCCGCCGGGCGTCGGCCTGACAGAAGGTCTTGCCCGCCGGGGACATGTAGATGGTGTGGATACGCTCCCCTGCCTCGTCGCAGATATGCTTCCAGCACTGGTAGAGGGGGTCGGCCTGCATCACCGCTCCCCGACCGCCTCCGTAGGGGTAGTCGTCCACCTGGCGCTGCTTGTTCAGGGTGTAGTCCCGGATCTGGTGGCACTCGATGCGGATATAGCCCCGCTCCTGCCCCCGGCCCAATATGGACTCGCAGAGCATATCTCCCACCACATCGGGGAACAATGTCATAATGTCGATACGGTACATGGATGATTTCATTCCTTTAAGTCGAAACTGTCGAAAAAGTGGCTGCGCCACTTTTTCGAGAAGGATTGCACGAAAAATTCACCTCGATTTTTTCAAAATTGTCGGCAAATTTTTCGTGAGAAGTGTCATTTCCGACGCACAGGTCGCCGGAAATGACGGATTAAATTGATTCCGTCGCCTGCGGGCGCCGGAACTCCTTGCAGGAGGGCTTTTTTGACAAGCAGTGGGCAACCCTTTTGTTTTTGGATACGGGATATATTATACGAAATTTTTCTCCCCATTTCAACGAGGTTTTCCAAAGTGAAGAATTTTCTTGTTTTATAAAAAATGTCTCCCCTTCCGCGCGGTTTTGTGATATGATGTGGGTCGGTAAAACACCCATCGAAAGAGAGGTCATGATAGATGTACTGTATCCGCAAGGTCACCGACGATCTGCTGTGGATCGGCGGCAACGACCGGCAAAGTCCCGTCTTTGAGGCGGCCCACCCCGTGCCCCGTGGGATGTCCTACAACTCCTACCTGCTGCTGGACGAAAAGACCGTCCTCTTCGACACCGTGGACCGCTCGGTCCAGAGCCAGTTTTTCGAGAACCTGGACCACGCCCTGGGGGGCCGGAAGCTTGATTACATCGTGGTCCACCACATGGAGCCCGACCACGCCGCCACCCTGGGGGACCTGATGCTCCGCCACCCGGAGGCCAGGATCGTCTGCAACGGCAAGGCGGTGAACATGATCCGCCAGTTCCACTGCACCGACCCCAGCGGGGCCATGCTGGTGGGCGAGGGGGACACCCTGTGTACCGGCCGGCACAACTTCACCTTTGTCAACGCCCCCATGGTCCACTGGCCCGAGGTGGTGGTGAGCTACGACTCCACCGACAAGATCCTCTTCTCCGCCGACGCCTTCGGCACCTTCGGGGCCCTGAACGGGGCGCTGTTTGCCGACGAGGTGGACTTTGACCGGGACTGGATGGACGAGGCCCGGCGGTACTACACCAACATCGTGGGCAAGTACGGCCCCCAGGTCCAGGCCCTGCTGAAAAAGGCCGCCGGGCTGGACATCCGGATGATCTGCCCCCTCCACGGCCCCGTGTGGCGGAAGGACTTTGACCTCATCCTGGACAAGTACGCCAAGTGGGCCGCCTACGAGCCCGAGGTCCAGGGCGTGCTCATCCCCTTCGCCTCCATCTACGGGGGCACCGAGACGGCGGCCAA
>CALWOR010000152.1 GCA_944383205.1 uncultured Oscillospiraceae bacterium
AGTACGGTCTGAAGGCCGCTCGTCAGGGCCTTCGGCCCAACGGCGCTGGGGATGTGCCCCCGGCACATCCCCCGAGACGCGCCGACCCAGTTCAGCAAGCGCTGATTTTATCCATCGCATTTTCAAGGCACCGTCCGTTTGGGCGGTGTCTTTTTTTGCCCCTCTCCCCTCTTGCGGCAGCGGAACTTTTACTCTATACTGGATACATCAGCCGGACCTCCGGCCAATATTCCAAGACAAAGAAAGGTGAGATAGCGCATGAGGTATACCATCAAAGGCGAGCCCACCCCCGTGGTGATCTGCGAACTGGAAAACGGGGAGAGCATGATCACTGAGAGCGGCTCCATGGTCTGGATGAGTCCCAACATGGAGATGGAGACCTCCGCCGGCGGTCTGGGCAAGGCCTTTGGCCGGCTGTTTTCGGGAGAAAACATTTTCCAGAACATCTACACCGCCCGGGGCGGCCCAGGCATGATCGCCTTCGCATCCAGTTTCCCCGGGGCCATCCGGGTCGTCCCCATCACCCCCGACCGTCCTCTCGTGGTGCAGAAATCCGCCTTTCTGGCCTCGGAGAGCGGGGTGGAGCTGTCCGTCTTCTTCCAGAAAAAGATCGGGGCGGGCTTCTTCGGGGGCGAGGGCTTCATCATGCAGAAGCTCTCCGGCCACGGCATGGCCTTTTTGGAGATCGACGGCTATGGGGAGGAGTACACCCTGGCTCCCGGTCAGCAGATGGTAGTGGACACCGGCAATCTGGCCATGATGGACGCCACCTGCTCTCTGGATATCCGGGCCGTGAAGGGCGTGAAAAACATGCTCTTCGGCGGAGAGGGAGTCTTTCATACTGTGGTCACCGGGCCGGGCAAAATCATTCTCCAGACCATGCCCATCAACGCCCTGGCCGGAGCCATCGCCTCGGTTCTGCCCAGCAAGAATTAAACAGCTTTTCCAGAGAAGGCGGGATCATCCCGCCTTCTTTTTTTGCTCCATGTAAATAATTTGTGAACAGTCTCTTTCTCCCTTGACTTTCAATCCCTCCATGCTAAAATAGTCAACGCCTTAATCATTAACAGGTTTATCAATTGGAAAGGAGGCCCCCTGATGCTTCCATCGGTACAGGAGCTGGAGATGCTGGCCCGGCAGATCAACCAGGCCCACCGCGCCGCCGTCCAGGCCGAGCTCAACGCCGCGGGACTGGGTGAGATCGGACACCCCCTGCTGCTCACCATTCTCCAGAGCTCCTGCGGACAGGACCCGGAGGGGCAGTGCCACGCCCAGCGGGATCTGGCCCAGCTGCTCCATATCTCTCCGGCGGCGGTGGCCACATCCCTGAAATCCCTGGAAAAGGGCGGCTACATCCGCCGTGAGCCCGGAGAGGACGCCCGGAAAAACCGGGTCATTCTCACCCAAAAGGGCCGGGAAGCGGTGGAGGGCTGTCAGAGCGCCTTCAACGCCGTGTCCCAGCGGATGCTCTTCGGCTTCTCCCCCCAGGAACGGGAGCAGCTGCTGTCCTTCCGGCGCAGGATGCTTCAAAATCTCCGGGGCGAGGCCCTCTCCCAAACTCAGAACAAGGAGGAATGTTAAGTTGCTCTCCCTCTTTCTCACCCATCTCCAGGGCTATAAGCGGGTGGCCGTCAAGTCGCCTATTTTCATTACCCTGGAGGTCATCTGCGAGCTCATTCTCCCCCTGGTCATGGCGGAGATCGTGGATACGGCCATCCCCGCGGGGGATGTGGTCTATATCTGCCAGATGGGGGCGGTGATGCTCCTGCTCTCCCTGGCCGCCATGGCCTGCGGCGTGCTCAGCGCCAAGTACTCCACCTTTGCCAGCCAGGGCTTCGGCGCCAACCTGCGCCAGTGCCTGTTCGACAAGGTCCAGGAGTTTTCCTTCTCCGACATCGACCGCTTCTCCTCCGCCTCCCTTATCACCCGGATGACCAACGATGTGAACGCCATGACCATGATGCTGAACATGGGCCTGCGCATGCTGGTCCGGGCCCCGGTGATGCTCATTGCCGCCCTGTGCATCAGCGTGTCCATCAATCCCCGGCTTGCCCTGGTGCTGGCGGTGGTCATTCCCCTGATGATGCTGGCCATCGGCCTGCTCATGAAGATCTGCACCAGGCTCTTCGAGGCCATGCAGAAGAAGATCGACGGGCTCAACAACACCCTCCAGGAAAACCTCATCGCCATCCGGGTGGTGAAGGCCTTCGTCCGGGAGGACCACGAGCGGGCCAAGTTCAAGCGCTCCAACGACGAGCTGATGCAGGCCGCCCTCAATGTTGGCCTGAAGGTCATCGCCATCCTGCCCATTATGATGCTGGCCATGAACGGGGCCACCGTGGCAGTGCTGTACCTGGGGGGCAAAATGGTCATGACCGAGGGCTTCCTCCTGGGCGACCTGCAGGCCTTCATCAACTATATCTTCCAGATCCTCATGAGCGTGATGATGGTGGCCATGGCCCTGCTGCAGCTCACCCGGGCCCAGGCCTGCGCCCACCGCATCAACGAAGTGCTCTCCACCGAGCCCTCGGTGGAGGATAAGCCCGGCGCTGAAAAGCAGTCCCTCCCCGCCCCCAGGGGCCAGGTGGAGTTCCGGGATGTGTCCTTTAAATATGTGGCCACGGGCACCGGGGACGATGTGCTCTCCCACATCAGCTTCACGGTAAAGCCCGGCCAGTTCGTTGCCATCGTGGGGGGCACCGGCACAGGCAAATCCTCCCTGGTAAACCTCATCCCCCGCTTCTACGATGTCACCGGCGGGGCGGTGCTGGTGGACGGGGTGGATGTGCGGGACTACCCCCTGGAGGAGCTCAGAAGCCGCATCGGCATGGTCCTCCAGACCAATGTGCTCTTCACCGGCACCATCCGGGAGAACCTTCTCTGGGGCCGGCCCGACGCCACCGAGGAGGAGATGATCCAGGCCGCCAAGGACGCCCAGGCCTACGATTTTATCATGTCCTTCCCCGAGGGCTTCGACACCGTCCTCACCCAGGGGGGCACCAATGTCTCCGGCGGTCAGAAGCAGCGGCTGTGCATTGCCCGTGCCATGCTGCGAAAGCCCGCCATCCTTATCCTGGACGACTCCACCTCCGCCGTGGACTCGGCCACTGAGGCCGCCATCCGGGAGTCCTTCGCCAAAAACCTGAAGGGCACCACCGTCATCATCATTGCCCAGCGCATTTCCTCGGTGCAGTATGCCGACGAGATCCTCATTCTGGACGACGACCACATCGCCGGACAGGGGACCCACGAGGAGCTGCTGGCCACCAACGCCATTTATCAGGAGATCTATCAATCTCAGCAAGAGGGGGTGAGTGAATAATGCCCGGACCCAACCGCGCCCCCAGAGGGGGCTACGCCAAGCCGAAAAACATGGTAAAAACCGCCCGCCGTCTGGTGGGCTACCTGACAAAGAGCAAGCTGCCCCTGGTGGCGGTGCTCCTCTTCCTGCTGCTGTCCGTGTGCAGCAACCTGGGGGGCTCCTATATGATGCGGGGCATCATCAACGACTTTATCTGGTCGGGCTGCACCGACTTCGCCGGGCTGGCCCTGGCCATCATGAAGCTGGTGGGCATCTACCTGGTGGGCTGTGCGGCCACCTACTGCCAGTCCGCCGTCATGGTCCGTCTGGCCCAGCGGGGGGTCAACCGTCTGCGCAAAGACCTCTTCGACCGGCTCCAGTCCCTGCCTCTGAGCTACTTTGACAAACACCCCCACGGGGAGCTCATGAGCCGCTTCACCAACGACGCGGACAATGTGCAGATGGCCCTGGAGCAGAGCGTAGTCTCCCTGTGCTCCAGCGCCCTCATGTTCGTGGGGCTGGTACTGCTCATGCTCTTCATCAACTGGAAGCTGTTTCTTGTCACCGCCCTGCTCCTGGCCCTCACCATCTTCCTCTTCAAGCGCCTGGGCGGGCGCAGCCGGAAGTTCTATCAGCAGCAGCAGGCCGCCCTGGGCGATGTAAACGGCGAAATTCAGGAGGTCATCGAGGGACTGAAGGTGGTCAAGGCCTTCACCCACGAGGAGCAGGCCAAGGAGAAGTTCCGCAAGCTCAACAACGCCTACCGGGACGCCGCTCAGAAGGCCAACTTCTACTCCATCATGATCATGCCCGTCTCCGGCAACCTGATGAACATCAGCTACGCCCTCACCGCCGCCTTCGGCGGGCTGCTGTCCGTCCTTCAGGGCTTTGACCTGGGCGGCCTGGTGGTCTACCTCAACTACTCCAAGCAGGTGGGCCAGCCCCTCAACCAGATCTCCCAGCAGATGACCACCCTCCT
>CALWOR010000153.1 GCA_944383205.1 uncultured Oscillospiraceae bacterium
TCCAGCTCGATCTCCTTGGCGATGGTCACGCCGTCGTTGGTGATGAGGGGAGCGCCGAACTTCTTGTCCAGCACCACATTGCGGCCCTTGGGGCCCAGGGTGATCTTCACGGTATCGGCCAGCTGGTTGACGCCCTTCTCCAGAGCTTTGCGGGCTTCCTCGCCGTAGCAAATAATCTTAGCCATAAAGCATTACCTCCAAATCAATCTCAGAAAATTACTCGACTACCGCCAGAATATCGTTCTGGCGCACGATGGTGACTTCCTCGCCATCCAGCTTCACCTGGGTACCGGCGTACTTGCTGGTGATGACCTTGTCGCCCACCTTCACAGTCATGACGACTTCCTTACCGTCCACCATGCCGCCGGGGCCCACAGCGATGACCTCTGCCACTTCAGGCTTCTCCTTAGCGGCGCCGGTGAGGATGATGCCGCCCTTGGTGGTCTCCTCGGCCTCCACCAGTTTTACGATCACTCGGTCAGCCAGGGGTTTGAGTTTCATAACAGGTTCCTCCTTATATGATGTAAATTTTCCAATTAACAAGTTTTATGGCTTAGCACTCTTTTTGACCAAGTGCTAAATCCAACTATGATAATAACCGCTTTCGCGAAAAAAATCAACCCCCATTTTCAAAAAAATGGGGGGATTTTTTTGAGAGTTTACTTTTTGTTCACAAACGCACCTGTCAAGTGCTAATTTTCTTCTCAATTCGGTAGCTGCAATCCTCAGGATAGAAGAAGTTTACCTTCCGCTCCGACAAGCGGACAGTAAACCGGGTGTCCTCCATGACCTCTCCGTCCACCACCACGGTAATCGGGTCAGGTGCGGAGAAGGTCACTTCTCCTCCGTGGTACTCGCAAATCAGCTGAGGATACCGGCGGTAGAGCCCTTTGGCATACTTTCCCACCAGACGCAAAAAGGTAGGCAGGCTCACCTTCCGCACCAGGAGCATATCCAGCACACCGTCGTCGGGCATGGCATCCCTCACAGGCATGAAGCCTCCGCCGTAATACCGGCCATTGCAGATACACAAAATGGCAGTAGGACGGTTTTCCCAGGAGATGTCCCCCATATGTACGGTCAGAGGACGGTTGATCCCCTTTAAAAAGATATTCTCCACCAGAGAGAGCACATAGGCCCCCTTTCCCGACACAAAGCGCAGGTCCTTGTACCGGTGGACATCGGCGGCAATACGGGCGTCCACCCCGGCGCACACCACATCAATCCCCAGCTTTCCGTTGCAATCCATCAGATCAAAGGCTGTCTGGGGCCCTGCGGCCAGAGCCTCCAGGTCGTAAAACCGCTCCCGGAAGCTGGGCCCGAAAATCTTCAAAAAGTCGTTTCCCGTCCCCTTGGGCACATTGGTGACGGCAACATGGTCCTGTCCCGCCGCCCCGTTGACCACCTCGTTGAGGGTCCCATCTCCGCCGCAGGCATAGACCCGCAGCGGCTCCGGGTCCCGGGCGGCTGTTCGGGTCAGCTCCAGGGCATCCCCCTCCCCCGAGGTATAGGCCACCTCATGGGGAAAGCTCACCTTTGACAGCAGTTTCTCCAGCTGGGCGGTAGTCTCCCGCTTTCCTGCCGCCGGATTGATAATAAACAGGTGCCTCACATTCCCTCAGCCCTTCTTCTGCTTCATTCCGTACATAAAGAGATCACACTTGAGCATGCCGTTATAGAGCTTGCGCTTTTTGTCCGCCCGCTTCCCAAAGGTCCGCTCAAACTCTGTGTGGGAGGAGAGGAGATAGAGCTGCCAGCCCTCAGGGAACTTGTCCCAGGCTTTGCCGAAGGCCCGATAGAGTTCCTCGGCTTCCTTCCGCTCCATGATCCGCTCCCCATAGGGGGGATTGGTGACCACCCGGCCCCGCAGCCCGCCCCAGTGGAAGGTCCGGGCGTCGGACACCTCAAAGCGTACCAGGTCCTCCACCTCAGCCAGCTGGGCATTGTGCCGCGCCAGGGCCACCGCCTCGGGATCAATGTCGCCCCCCCAGATCTCATAGTCTCCGTCGAACTCCCTGTCCATAGCCTCGTCGGCAGCTTCCAGCCACAGCTTTTTGTCCAGCCAGCTCCATTTCTGGGCTGCAAAGGTACGGCCCAGGCCGGGCGCCCTGTTTTTTGCGATGAGGGCAGCCTCGATGGGGATAGTGCCGCTGCCGCAGAAGGGATCACACAGGGGATCCCTTCCCCGGTACCGGGACAGGAGCACCATGCCGGCGGCCAAAGTCTCTCGCAGAGGGGCAGCAACCCCCTGGGCCCGGTAGCCCCGTTTATGCAATCCCGCCCCGGAGGTATCCAGCATCAAGGTGGCAATGTCCCCCATGATGGAGAATTGAACCTGATAAAGAGCCCCCGTCTCAGGCAAAGTATTCAGCCCATATTTGTTCCCCAGCCGGGCGGCAATAGCCTTTTTTACAATAGACTGGCAGGCAGGCACCGAGTGCAGCGCTGAATTGAGGCTGTGCCCCTTTACAGGAAACTGCCCCTCCCGGGGAACAAATTCCTCCCAGGGCAGGGCCTTTGTTCCCTCAAACAGCGCGTCAAAGTCGGCGGCATGAAAGCTGCCCAGTACCAACAGCACCCGCTCTCCGGTCCGCAGGTTCACATTGAGCCGGGGCAGGTCCGCTCCCGCCCCCTGGCACAGGACCCGGCCGTTTTCCGCCCGGACCTGAGGCAGACCCAGGCGTCTCATCTCATCAGCACACAGCCCCTCCAGTCCAAAAAGGGTGGGCACGGCAAACTGCAGTTGTTTCATTTGGCACCTCTTCCGGGGCAGCGGCCCCTTGCATAAGCTTGGGGACAAAGGCCGCCGGTCTTCGTCCCCGTTTTCCTCTCAAATTTCCAGGGGCGGATAGGCGCTGACCTGGTCCACCCGCTCCAAGCCGGTCTGTTTTGCCCGCAGGGTATATTCCTTTACATCTCCTGTAGTATAAATAGATACCTGTCCTTTTTCCGTCCTGTCTGTGACAAGGTTGTTTCCTTGCAAATAATCTTTGAGGGCTCGGGCCATCTCCTGGGCAGGGTCCACCAGTGCCAACTGAGGAAAGAGCTTTTGAATGCTGTCACTCACCAGAGAGTAGTGGGTACAGCCCAGCACACAGCACTGGATCTGCTCGTCCTCCACCAGGTCCCCCAACTCCCTGCGAAGCTCCTCCTCCACCTGGACCATTCCGTCGCCGCTGCCCAGATTGTGCTCTACCAGTCCCGCCAGATTGGGGCAGCCTCGGCTGCACACAGTCCGCCCCTGGGGACTCTGCGCCAGGATTCGCTGAGGGTAAATGCCGCAGTTGTGGGTAAAGACGGTGGAAATGACCCCCACCTTGCCCCCGTTTTTCTCCAGGGCCCCGTCCACCCCCGCCTGGACCGCATTAAATATCGGACAGGACACCAGGTCGGCACAGCGGTCAATGACACAGGAAATGGTGTTGCATCCTACCAACAGGACCTTTACCCTCCGCTGCTCCATGAAATCAAACATATACCGGCTCAGAGCCACTATAGTCTCCTCCGGATGGTTGCCATAGGGAACATGAGCTCCGTCGCCGAAGTAGAGGATATTTTCTTCCGGCAGCAGGCGCTGGACCTGCCGGACCACACTGAATCCCCCGATTCCTGAATCCAGTACGCCAATGGGACTATTCCGATCTGACATGAATTTCCTCCCAAACTATCCAAGGATCGCAGAGGGCCGCTTACTCCGCCCGTTTCACTGTGCCGGTGACCATGTCCAGCTGATAGGCTCCGGTATCGGTGGTGACCTGCCATACCGGGGTCATAGTCATGGTACCGGACAGGGTGGCGGAGCATACATAGCCCTGCTCGATACTGTCGATGCGGCTGCACACATCCCCAAGGGCGCTGATGCCGTTGAGAAGGCGCACCAAAGCAGTAGAGACAGTAATCGTCTCCCGTGTGGTATCCACTCGGGAGGCCCCCATCAAACAGCGGCCGCCTGAAATGGCGCTTACGCTTCCTTCGGTACACACCACACTCACCTTCTGGCTGAACAGGGGGATCTCATTCCAGCTCTGGCAGAAGGATACCTCCTCCTCTCCGCACTTGAGCACTTCCCCTTGAAAGCCCATTACCGCCAGCACAGCGGCGCAGGCCTCCTCCAGCTCCCCGGTCACAGGGTAAGTCCCGGGCTCAAGGCTGGCTGAAAAGGTACCGTCTCCGTGGAATTGTACCG
>CALWOR010000154.1 GCA_944383205.1 uncultured Oscillospiraceae bacterium
GATGACCGGGGCTATGTCTACATGGAAGATCTGGAGGCGGGCCGCTACTACCTGCGGGAGCTGGAGAATGAGGGGTACATCCCGGACACCCAGAAGAAAACGGTCTATGTGAAGTCCGGTGAGACTACCGAGGTGGAGTGGGAGAATACCCCCATCACCGGACAGATCCAGGTGACCAAAACCTCGGCGGACTACAACTCCATGAACGGCTGGCCCACCGGTACGCCGATTCCTAATACCATCTTTGAGATTTACCATTACCGGACGGGGAAGCTGGTAGACACCATCAAAACAGATAAAAATGGTGTGGCGGTGTCCAAGCCTCTGCCTCTGGGCCGGTACAAGATCGTGGAATCCCAGGCGGCAGAGTTTTACGGTCTGGACAAGACCCCCATCGAGGTGGAGATTGAATTCGCCGGCCAGATCGTCAAGACGGCCATGACCAACAAGAGCCTCTATACTAATGTCAGCATTAAGAAAACAGGATATGTGGAGGTCATGCCTGGACAGCAGATTCGCTATGATTTTTCTGGTATCGGCAACAACTCCACCACCAGCCTGACCTCCTTCTACTGGCGGGATACCCTGCCTGCCCAGGCGGTGCGGCTGGATCAGATCATCACCGGAACCTACAATGTGGCCGGAAATTATAAGGTTGTCTACCAGACGAACCTGAGTGGTGGGACCTGGCGCACTATGTATGATAACCTGAGCACCATGCAGAGCTACACCCTGGATGCCTCGCCCGCCGCGCTTGGTTTGGCATCCAATGAGTATGTCACCCAGTTCATGGTGTCCTTCGGTGTGGTACCCGCTAACTTCCGGCAGGTGGAAGCGCCAAGGGTCTACTGCAATGTGGTACCCTGGCTCACTGGAGGAGCCCAGTTTGTCAACCAGGCAGACATTGGTGGTGTCTACGATGGCCAGTGGATCAAGGCTACCAGCCGGTGGGTCACCAGGGTCTATAAGCCCTCTGAACCCCTTCCCAAAACCGGATATTAAACACGACACGGGGCCGTCCAGCAAGGACGGCCCCAGCTTTATGGAGGTGTAATCGATGAAACAGGTAAAACGGTATCTGAGGCCTATGGTTATGCTCCTTCTGCTGATCTTGATTTGCGCGGTCCCCGCGTTTGCGGCGGACGGCGATGTGGCGGGAGCGGTGGAACAGACCTGGGAAGACGCCGCCGGACAGATCAAGACCGTAGTAGACAATGTGGTCTTTCCCGCCCTGAGCATGATTGTGGGAGTTGCCTTCTTCGTCAAGCTTACCTTGACCTATTTTGAATATCGCAAGCACGGACAGTTTGAGTGGACAGGGCCTGCCATCCTGTTTGTCTGTCTGATTTTCGTCCTCCTGGCGCCCAATTACATTTGGAGCATTGTGGGCATTTAAATGCAGAAAGCAAACCGTGAAATGAGGTGGTGATGGGCAATGTTTATTTGGGACTTTGTGGCCAATCCCATTATGGATGCCCTGTTGGACTGGTTTTATAGCCAGATCGTGGGCTTCCTGGGGGCCTTTTTTGCCCAGATGGGAAACATGGGGGTGGAGCTGTTTGAGCTGGAGTGGGTACAGATGGTGGTGTTGTTTTTCTCGCGCCTGGGCTGGGCCCTGTATGGAGTGAGCCTGGTGGTGTCAGGGTTTGAATGTGGGATTGAGTACGCCTCCGGACGGGGCGGAAATATCCAGCAGGCAGCATTAAACGCCATCAAAGGCTTTTTGGCGGTCAACCTGTTCGCCACGGTGCCGCTGCGGCTGTATACGCTGGCGGTGAGCCTCCAGGGTACCCTTTCCGCTGGGATTACCGGGGCGGGGTCCGGGATCGGAGATCTTGGTGCGGCGATTCTGGAGAACATGGAATCCACTTCCTTGACGGAAATTGCCGCTTCAGGATGTTGGGGGATCGGAACCAATCCGCTTATGCTGCTCTTTTGTATCATCCTGATGGCCTACGCTGTAATTAGGGTGTGCTTCGACGATCTCAAGCGCGGGGGGATCCTGCTCATTCAGATCTCCGTGGGCAGCCTCTATATGTTTTCCATTCCCAGAGGATATACAGATGGATTTGTCCAGTGGATGAAGCAGGTCATCGGTCTGTGCCTGACCGCCTTTCTCCAGGCCACCATTCTGGTAGCGGGGCTGATGGTGTTTCGTGAAAACGCGCTTCTTGGCCTGGGCCTTATGCTCTCGGCGGGAGAAGTACCCCGAATCGCCGGAACCTTTGGCCTGGATACCACCACCAGAGCCAACATCATGTCCGCGGTGTATACGGCCCAGGCAGCGGTGAACACCACCCGGACCATCGCGTCGACGGTGATCAAATAACGGAAGGGAGGCACACAGAATGACTACAATGACCATGGGCAGCCTGTTTGACGGGATTGGAGGATTTCCGCTGGCTGCCGCGCGGTTGGGAATTAGAACCATCTGGGCCAGTGAGATTGAAGCATTCCCCATGGAGGTGACCAGGTGGCGCTTCCCCAGCATGGCACATATGGGAGATATCACAAAGCTGAAAGGAGACCTGCTGTTTCCTGTGGATATCATCTGCGGGGGCAGTCCATGCCAGGACTCAGCGTGGCCGGAGCACGCGCCGGATTGGCCGGCGAGCGCTCCGGCCTTTTTATGGAACAGGTTCGGATCGTTAAAGAGATGCGGTCAGCAGAAAAAGCGCGGGGGCGAATTGACGCTGAAATTCGTCCACGCTTTATGGTGTGGGAAAATGTTCCCGGGGCCTTTAGCAGTGGCTTCCCCAAGGGTGAGGATTTCCGGATCGTATTGGAAGAAATCATGCGAATCAAAGATGGAGGAGCAATTATCCCCGCCCCTTATCTCTATTCCTGGCCTGATGCAGGTTGCATAACAGTCCGGGAACACTCCTTTTCTCTTGCCTGGCGCTGCCTGGATGCTCAATATTGGGGCGTTGCGCAGAGAAGAAAGCGTATTTTTCTCTTGGCGGATTTTGCCGGGTTCTCCGCGGCAGAATTTTTATTTGATGCCTTCGAACATACAGAGCACTTGGGAGGATAACTTACATGGAATACTTTGATGAAAATGGAGGACAGCTTACATTGCTGAATCCGGAGCCAAACATCGATCCTGACACTCGGGAAAAGAGAAAGGCTCCGCAAAAGCCGTTATCCTCGTTCATATCTATCCCCTATTTGTATTTGGATTTGTCACCGGAATGTGTGGATCTGTTTGGAAACCACTACTGGGAACTGCGCTCACCATACCGTGAGGGAAAAACTCCACTTAACACAGGTCCGGCGCCCCGAAGGCCTGTACGAGCTCAGCTCTCCAGCATATTAGAGAGGAATCCGGATCCCAAATATTACCTGTCCCCCAAGGCGTGCCTTGGAATTTTGCGAAGATCTTTGGAACGGGGCAAAGCACTGCCAGAGCAGCTGGAAGCGGCACTGAAGCTGCAGGCCTCCTCGCTGACAGACATACCAAATTTGCAGGTCCCGGACACCAGGACAAGTGTACCAATCGGGTTTGATGGGTACAACGGCGACTTGACTGGGGATGTTGCGGCCACGCTTGGAGTGAACTGCGGGATGTCCACAGGCCGAAACGGTTTGCTGCATCCGGTAGCGTTTGCGGCAAATCAGAGAGATGAAGTTCGGGATTTGCACGATGTGGCCGGAGCCTTGGGCGCCCAGCCTGGAATAAAACAGCAGACCTTTATTGCGGAGGGGGTGGCATCCAAAGGTAACGGTGATTATTTTTTGACACCGGAGTGCAATAACCCCCTGACCGCCGGTTTTTCAGCCGGCGCTGGAGCGTCTGCCGGAGGCATCGGTTATCATGAGGAACTTGCCCCCACGCTGAAGGGCAGTGCCGGTGGAAACTGTATGCCGTCGGTTTTATGTCTTAACGACCAGGGCGGCAGTGTCATGGAGGTGACAGAGGACCGAACCGGCACGCTCCGGGCTCAGGAGCACGGGCACCAGCCCCTTGTCTATGAGAACCATGGTATAGATGCCAGATACACTGGACCGCACACGGTAGCGCCCACCATGTCCGCCCGCTATGGGACTGGGGGAAACAATGTGCCGCTGGTGGAGCAGGAGTCTGTGTTCTGCATCACCGGAAACGCCATTGACCGAAAACCTGAAAACGGCGGGAACGGCATTGGTTATCAGGAGGACATCTCCTATAC
>CALWOR010000155.1 GCA_944383205.1 uncultured Oscillospiraceae bacterium
TTGGTTGCGGGAGGAGGACTCGAACCTCCGACCTCCGGGTTATGAGCTGCGGTCCGGATGAGTTTTCTGCTCCTTTAAGGGCTTTTGATCCCTTTCTGCTGGGGTCGGAAATACGATTCGAACCTCTTTGCTCCATTGGTTCCGTGCGCTCCAAATCCCGTATGGGTCACGGTTTGGGTCAAAGCTGTTTAAGTTCCTCCAGAAACTTAGAAAGGACATCATAGATGATGGCGCAGATGACCGTCCAGTTGGTATCCTCGTAGTGATGGACCAGCCGATGCCTCAGACCGGCGATTTTTACCCACCGGATGGTGCTGTGTTCGTTCCTGAACTCTGAAGTCAGGTTGGCCACATGCTCCCCGATGTTGTACAGAGGCGTGGTGATTGCCCATTGGATGGGCTCCTCGGCAAAAATCCGTTCGGGAGTAATGTTTTCACTGTGGATGTAATTGAGCAACATGTGATACAAAGAAAAGTCGGTAGCGTCAGGATCACCGCTGTTTGCCACTTTGGGCCGCTGTTGGAGGACAAACAGCCATCGTATCCACCAAGTATGAGGAGCGCCTGGTTTTGCCGGGCGCTCCTGAACGATTTCCAGATTTTTCGCTATGGGGTTGCCTCCACAGGCTGATAGAGGCGGATCTCCGGCGGGACAGAAAGCTGGAAGGAGCGGTTTGCCGGGTCATAGGCCAGGGGAGCGGTCAGGGTACCCAAAGGGGCCGATGTGGGCATGGGGGAGGTGACGGGGTCGAAGGCGGCCTCCACTATCAGCTGACTGTCCGACAGGAAGATGTCGTAGTAGAAGTCGGCGGCGATCTCCTCGCTCACCTCTCCCTCCGGGTAGTACCAGTCCTTTGCGGCAAGGGCGGACTGGCCGTCCGGGCCGGTGACCCGGAACATCAGCTGATCCTCCCACTGATCCACCAAAGTCAGCTCCATCCCTGCGGTGAGGGCGTCAAAGTCCAGCACCACGGGGAGTGTCTCCATGGAGGAGAGCTCCAGTACCGTGCAGTGGCTCTTCCATGTTCCGGTACCGCCCATCCCCCAGATATAAACAAGTTCCGGACTTCTGTCTCCCGTCAAGTCTGCCAGGCGGAGGGCGGCCGTGCCTGCCGCGTTTCCGTAGGCGTAGGAGGCCATCGGATGAACCGGAAACTCCAGGGAGCGGGATTGCCCTCCCCAGAGGACCTCCGCCCGGCACAGGCCCCCTTTCTCAGCAGGAAAGACATAGAGGGCAACATCCCAGGCCTCATGGTGAAATTCATCGCAAGACTGACCTTCGCGGACGGCTTGTGAGACGATGAAGCCGGACAGGGTTCCCTCCACCTGATTGTAGTGTTCATATGCGTTGGCAAATGTAGCTTCCGGTTCGCTCTCTGCGGCCTCCCCCATGGCCCCCACGGCGGTCACCTCCCCGTTTACCACAGTGAGCGCCCAGTAGTCGGGATACCGGGCGCTGGAGAGGCTGGTAAGGAAATCCAGATACTCCTCGGGGATAGTCGCCTCCCGAGCCAGGGGCAGGGTATAGTAGGTGTGGTCGTCGTCGGATCCCTCTTCCGTACAGGGGTCTACGGAGATATTCTCCCCGCCCTCCTGGAACTGCACACCGCCCATCCCGGTAGCGTACACCTTGCCGCAGTAGCCGGTGAAGTCCAAAGCCGGGGCGGAGAGGTCCAGCTGGGAGCTGTCGGCCAGCTGCACCAGGACGGCGTTGCCGCCTCCATCCAATACCACCCGGCCCGGGGCGCCTGTCTGGGTCATGTGCAAAGTGTAGAGAATGGTGGCGGGGTTGAGGGGGTAGGCCTCTCCCTCATAGGTATGCAGGAGTTGGGCATCCTCGCTGAGGGGAACGGTGCGGTGCTCCTCCCACCCCATGCCATCCTCTCCCCAGACCCACTCATACAGCGCCGCTTCATTGGAAATAAGCTCCTGAGACAGTGGGTAGTAGGTGACGGTGCGCCCCTCCAGGTCGATGTTTGCCAGCCAGGCTCCGTCTCCCTCCGGGGTGCTGCTCCCGGTCTGGCAGCCTACCAGGCTCCCGGCCAGCGCCACTACCACCAGCGCCGCCGCCATGGCGATCCGGCCCCGGTGTTTGGGAGAGTCATCCATCATGGCACGGAAACGGACAAAGACCTCACGCTTGTCCCCGGAAAAACCGGTGGTCAGCCGGGAGAGGCCCCGGTCTCCGGCGGTCATCTGATCAAGAATGGCCTGGCCATAGGCCCGACGGCCCGCCATATCCCGGTCCTTCAGCAAGGTATAGTCGCAGCACAGCTCTATCTCCCGGCGCAGCCGGCGCACCATCAGCCACACCATGGGGTTGAACCAGTGTTCAGCCCGGACCAGGGAGGCCAGGAGCAGCTGGCCGGTGTCGTGGGACTTCAGGTGGGTGAGCTCGTGGGCCAGAGCGGTGTCCAGGGAGCCCTGGGGCAGATCCTCAGGTAGCAGAATCACCGGATGAAGAAAGCCCATAAGCAGAGAGGTGCGGATCAGGGAACAGCGGTGCAGCTCCACCTCCTGTTTCAGGCCCAGCGCCTGTTTCCGCTCCTCCAGGGCAGCCAGATCCTCCGCCTTGGCAGGGGTACTCCACCGCATGCAACGGCGGCGGAAGAGGCGGTAACGGACAAGCCCGCCCACAAAGAGCAGGAAAGCCACAATGGCGTAAACCAGATAGGCCACCCCCGTCCAGTGGACGGTGTAGGTGGTCACCCCGTCCACAGTGACGGAGCGCAGGTAGTCGTTGTCCCGGATAGTCACATCCTGCCCCTGGGCATCCTCATAGTGGACATAGTGTCGGTACCACATATTCCCGTCCGGTGTCATAGTCGTGGCACCGCCTGCGCCGCCGCTGCCCGCCGCCACAATCTGTTCGTGATCCCAGAGATAGGCGTTGTAGCGGTCGTAGGCCCCGTCCACCACCGCCTGGGGGGTGTCCACCTGGATCAGAGAGGGGATCACCTCAGTCAGTAAGGAACGGGTAGGGAGGTAGAGAAACATGACCACCAGCAGCCAGGACCAGACCTGCCGCCACCAGGTGGGGGCAAACCGCCCGTCCAGTACCCGGCGCAGCAGCAAGAGCAGGGCGATAACCGCCCCGAAGCCCAGGCTTGTGGCCATAAGATGAGCCAGATTTTCCGCCATGTCAGTCCCCTCCTTTCTTGAGCAGGGCCTCCAGCGCTTTCACATCCTCAGCGGTCAGTTTGGCCTCCGGGGCCAGAGCTGCCACCAGGCTGGACAGGGAGCCGCCGTGGAGCCGGTTGAGAAAGGAGCGGCTCTCGGCGGCCAGGTAGTCCTCCCGCAGCACCTTGGGGGTGTAGACATTGGCCCGGCCCTCTTTCCGGGCCTCCACAAAGCCCCGCTCTTCCAGACGGGAGAGGAGCTTGATCAGGGTGGGGGCCTTCCAGTCCCGGCTGAGTTTTTGAGCGATGTCCGCCGTGTGGGCTGGATAGCGGTTCAGCGCCCACAGAGCCTGCATCACCTCCAGCTCTGCATCGGGCAGGTGGCTGAGATTCGACATGGGGTTCGCCTCCTTTTAGACAAGCGTCTTTTATCTGACCATATTTTACAATTGTCTAAATTAAAAGTCAAGAGAGAAACGGCAGACGGTTTACTTTCAGCGGAATGGATAAAAAAGCGGCCGTCCATTTGGATGGCCTTAAAACTCGCGGTACCCAGGCGCTTGCCCGGATTTACGGTGGAGTATGATGGGTTTCATACGAAAAGTACTCCTCAAAAGCTGCGCCGCAAAACAAAAGAAAAGGGGCTGCAGAAAATAGTACGGCGTTAACAATGATAGGGCGCAGGGCAAATTGTTACGATTCTGATAACTCTGCCGTTTGTACAGTTTCTATGAGGAAGTTAGAGAACTGTAGATAGAGGGTAGGCAGGTTAAAAACTAACACGCAATACAAAGAAAAAGGCATCGCTGGCTGTATCCCCGCAGTTTGCCCCTGTGAGCCGCTGTGTGGCCGATTGAAGGGCTGGGTAGGATTCCTGCTCCAAGGAGGCTTCCAGGGCATGTTTGGCCCGCTTTCGGCAAAAATGCGGAGAGCGTCGCTTGCGAGGACGAGGCGCAGGGCCGGTGTGAAAAAAGGCAGGAGAAAGAGCCGGGGTCGTAAACGCCCCGGCTC
>CALWOR010000156.1 GCA_944383205.1 uncultured Oscillospiraceae bacterium
AGCAGCTCCTTCAGGGCCTGGGCGCACTCCTCGTCGCTGAGGGCGTCCAGGGGGACCTGGAGCCCCTCCCGGCGCAGCTCCCAGAGAAGCTGGGTGGTCTGGGGGACGGTAAGTCCCACCTGCTGCAGCTGCTCCACATGGGAGAAGACCTCCTTGGGGGCGCCGTCGGCCACCACCCTGCCCTTGGCCATGACAATGAGCCGGTCGGCCTGGGCGGCCTCGTCCATGTGGTGGGTGATGAGGACCACGGTGACCTTCCGTTCCCGGTTGAGCTTCTTGATGGTACGGATCACATCGGCCCGGCCGATGGGGTCCAGCATGGCGGTGGGCTCGTCCAGGACGATGCATCTTGGCTCCATGGCGATGACCCCGGCGATGGCGATGCGCTGCTTCTGGCCGCCGGAGAGAAGATGGGGGGCGTGCTCCCGGAACTCATACATGTTCACGGCCTTCAATGCATCGTCCACCCGCCGGCGGATCTCCTCCGGGGGGACGCCCAGGTTCTCAGGGGCGAAGGCCACATCCTCCTCCACCACATTGGCCACGATCTGGTTGTCCGGGTTCTGGAATACCATGCCCACAGTGCGTCGAATGTCCAGCAGCCGTCCCTCGTCGGCGGTGTCCATGCCGCTGACATAGACCTTGCCCCCGGCGGGAAGGAGAATGGCATTCATATGCTTGGCCAGGGTGGATTTACCCGAGCCGTTGTGGCCCAGGACGGCCACGAAGGTCCCCTCCTCAATGGACAGGGTGACCCCGTCCAGCACCACCGGGGTAACCCCCTCGGCGGCGGGGTAGGAGAAGCGCAGGTCCTTGGTTTCGATGATGGGTTTGCTCATATCCTTGCCTCCATCCGGCCTTATTTGGCCGTCCACCGCCCGGTGGCTCCGCAGGGGAGGACCAGGCCGGTCTCGCTCACCGGCAGGCCCAGCTCGTCGGAGACGGTGCGGCCGCCGAATTTCTTGGTGATGATGCTCTCCAGAATGTAGGTGACCACGCTGGGGGCAAGGCCGGTGGTGTAGGAGTTCAAAATGATGAACAGAGGGTCGTCGGAGAGCACCCCGCTCACCAGCTCCACAAAGGGGTAGAGGTTCTCCTCCAGCTTCCACACCTCGCCGGTGGGGCCCCGGCCGTAGGAGGGGGGGTCCATGATGATGGCGTCGTAGCGCCGGCCCCGGCGGATCTCACGCTCCACAAACTTGCCGCAGTCGTCCACGATCCAGCGGATGGGGGCGTCCTCCAGGTTTGAGCTCTTGGCGTTCTCCCGGGCCCACTGGACCATGCCCTTGGCCGCGTCCACATGGCACACGCTGGCCCCGGCGGCGGCGCAGGCCACGGTGGCCCCGCCGGTGTAGGCGAAGAGGTTCAGAACACTCACAGGCCGCCCGGCGTTTTTGATCTGCTCCTGGGCAAAGTCCCAGTTGGCGGCCTGCTCGGGAAAGAGGCCGGTGTGCTTGAAGTTCATGGGTTTGATATTAAAGGTAAGGGAGCCGTAGGATACCGTCCAGCGCTGGGGCATGGACTTGTTCTGCCACTGACCGCCCCCGGTGGAGGAGCGGGCATACCGCCCGGCGTTGTGCTTCCAGCCGGGGTTTGTGCGGGGAGTGTTCCAGATAGCCTGGGGGTCGGGCCGGACCAGGAGCTGGTCCCCCCAGCGCTCCAGCTTCTCCCCCCGGCCGCAGTCGATGAGCTCATAATCCTTCCACTTGTCGGAGCACCACATGGACGCCCGCCCCCTCTGTCAAAAACTTGGTTGAAATCAAGTTAGTATATCATTCTGCGGCCTCTGCGTCAATGAAATCCCGGGAAAATCCGGGGAAAATCCCGGAAAGGGGCAGAAGTGGATTGTAATTGGGGAAAAGATGTGATAAGATACCTGAGAATACGACAACTTGAGCGCCCGGAGTCCTCCGGGCCTTTCTCAGAGAGGAGCACCACATGGATCATCCCTTCCGTACCGCCGCCTTCGGCGGCTTCAACCGACAGGATGTACTCACTTACCTGGAGGAGCACTCCAAGCAGTCCGCCCGGCAGCGGGAGGAGCTGGAGCTTCAGCTCAGCCGGACCGGCGAGGAGCGGGATGCCCTCCGGCGGGAGGGAGAACAGCTCCGGGAGCAGCTGGAGCAGCTCCGGCAGTCCCTGGAGGGGATGGAGCGGGAGCGGGACGAGGTAAAGGCCCAGCTGGAGCAGTCCAACCGGGAGCTGTCCGCCAGCCGCACCCAGTGCAGCCAGACCGCCCGGGAGCTGGAACACGCCCTGGGGGAGCGGGACGAGCTGAAAAAGCAGCTGGACGCCCTCACTCCCGACGCCCGGGCCTACACCCAGCTGAAGGAGCGTACCGCCGGGGTGGAGCTGGAAGCCCACCGCCGGGCCCAGGCCATCCAGGAGAAGGCCGAGGGAGACGCAAAAAGGCTCCGCCGCCAGGTGGAGCAGTGGCTCCAGGGGGTGGAGCGGGAGTACGAGCAGCTGTGCAGCCGGGTGGAATCCACCGTCTCCCATGCCGCCGGAGAGCTGGAAAAGGCCAACGCCTGCCTGGAGCGTGCGGGCGCGCTCATGGGAGAGGAGAGCCAGGCCCTGGAGGCCCTGGCCCAGGCCTATGCCGCCCAGGACGAGAGCCGGGTGGAGGCCCCCATGCCAATAGAAGAATAATCGACCCGCCGGCCAAGCCGCCCCAAAAACAGTTTGGATCGTCTTTTGCCGCCTTCGGGCGGCAAACTCCTTGCAGGAGGGCTTTTTGAACAAGTGGAAGCGCCGCCCGGTAAAAAATGCCGGGCGGCAAAATGCTTTGTAAGAGAGATTTTCCTGCTTCAAAACGAACGGGAATAGGAAAACAGCGCCGCCCAAATGGGCGGCGCTGTTTGTTTGACGGGAAGGATCATCACGCGGCGGGGACAGAGTCGGCGGTGCCTTGGGCGGCGAACATCTCCATCAGGTCCACCACGGGGGCCCCGGCGGGAGGTTCGGTCTGGGGCTGGGCGGTGGTGTTCTGATAGGAGCCATCCATGGTGAGATTCAGGGAGATGTCCACCTGGGGCAGGTCGGGACCTTGCTCCTGAGAGCCGGCCACCGCCATGGTAATCTCCATCTTCTTCCCGGTCATGGCCGCCTTCAGAGTCATCTCGGCGCCCACCACAGCGGGGTCGGCCTTCAGCTCCATGGCGTAGCCGTTTACAGCCGTGCCGGAGGTGGTGATGGTGAAGGTACCGGTAAGGCCCTGCTCATTGAGGAAGGTGTTCACATAGCTGTTCCCCGACTTCACAAAGTGGCTGTCCCCGCAGATGAGGTTGAGAAGGGCCAAATAGTCGGAGGTGGTGAAGTCCACGCTGGTGAGGGGGAAGTCCCGGAGCACAGTGGGCAGCAGCTGGGAGAAGCTCTCCTCCAGAGAGGAGGTGGACAGCTCCATGAGCTGGGCGTAGGTCATGCCGGTCACCTCGGACATCTGGTCATAGATGGAGGCCATGTCCAGCTTGTACCAGGCGGAGCAGTCCCACCCGGCCAGGGCGGCCAGCTGCTGGGAGTCCAGATTGAAGTAGAAGGTGCCGTCGGACATGTCACCCCGCATATCAAAGCCCAGATCCATGGGCAGCAGGGCGGTCCCGTTTACGGAGGTGAGCAGTCCGGTGTAGTCCAGACCGTCGGCGATGACCTGGGCATCCAGGGTCATGTCGGTGTCAAACTGGAAGGCGGTGGCCCCGGCGGTGAGCATGTCGTAGTCCCCCTTCACAGTGAAGGAGAGGTCGTTTGCAGCCTGGGGGCCGGTCTCGGCCACGGACAGATCCATGGCGTAGCTGCCGGTGACCTTCTGGTTCTTCTCCACAAAAGTGCGGTTATAGGCCTGATACCGGTCCATCAGGTCGTAAGTCTCAGTGTTGGCGGCCAGAATGGCGTCCACATCGTCGATGATGACGGCACCCACCGCGCTGTCCCAGCCCACATGGTAGCCCAGCGCCTGAGCCAGCAGACCAAAGGGGATGTAGGTGCGGTCGTTGGAGAGGTAGGGGGCCACCTCGCTCTGGAGGGTGTTGGTGACCTGAGCGATCTCGCCGCCGGGGGCGGCGGTCAGGTCGTTTTCATACCAGTACTTGATCTCCTTGGAGCCGATGGTCAGCTGGACGGTGAG
>CALWOR010000157.1 GCA_944383205.1 uncultured Oscillospiraceae bacterium
TATCTTGTTTTCGTGGGGTTTTTGTCCGTCCTTTTGTGGTTCCCCGCCCTGGGACTGGGAATTTTCCTTCTGGTGAGGGACCGCCGGTGCCGCCCGGTGCTGGGCGCCCTCTTCGCCCTGTGGGCCCCGGCTCTGGCTCTGGTCCTCCTGCTGCCAAGGGCGGAGGAGACCGCCGGGGTGATGCTCCGGGACTGGGTCCATGCCCTCCCCGTCTACCTGTGGGCCCTGCTGTCCATGGCTCTGCTCGCGGCCGTGGCCGTTTACGCCTTGAAGTTCTTCTCCAAGCCCTGGGCCCGTCCATGCCTGAAGATCGGCTGCGCCCTGACGGTGCTGGCAGTGCTTACTGTTGGGGTCTTCTACCTGGGCCTCACCGGCCGGCCCGAAGAGGTGAAGGAGTATCAGGGGGAGCGGGTGGTCATGGCCAAGTTCTCCTGGATGGAGACCACCTACTCCTACTACCGCTATGCCGGCCCCTTCCTGCTGGGGGAATGCCTGGGCTGGTCCGAGGAGCCCTGGGGGCTGGATGAGTACTGAATTCCCGGCCAAAAGCCGGACAAGGAGAAAGGACGGGTTCTATGAACTATACACTGCTTAACCTGGGAAGCGTTATTTTGGGCCTTCTGGCCTGGGTCCTCCCCTGGCTGCCCGTAAAGGGAAAAAGCCTGTCAGCCATTCGGCGGCGGGGCCTTCATCAGTGGGTCAGTTTCACCTGCTGCGCCCTGGCTCTGTGGCTCCAGCTGTGCTATCAGTGGCACTTGGCCGATATTGGGGACTGGTCGGCACTGGGGGACACCGCCGGAGCAGTCATGAAGGTATCGGCCTTTCTGGTGCTGACCACGGCGGCGGACAACCTGCTGGCCCGGGTCCTGTGGCGTCAGGAGGATGAGGCGTGAAGAAATGGCTCTTTTTTCCGTGCCTGTGCGTTCTGGTCCTGACGGCCGGGTTCTGCCTGGCCCTCCGGAATGATCCCCAAGCCCGGGCAGAGGCGCAATTCAAAGCCGACCTTCCCCAGCTGGAGGCAGCCGCCCAGGCCCTCCTGGCCGGGGAAGCGGCCCAGTGCCCCTCAGGCTGGGAGGGCGAGCTCTGGGGAGAGGCGGTGTGCTTTGAGCTGGGAAGCCGGGGCTTTGGGCCCTCTACCAGCTACTGGGGGGTAAGCTATGTCCCCGGGGATTTTCCCGTGGGCTTTCAGGGCCTCAGTCTGGCGGAAGCCCCCCGTGAGGGAGAGGGCTGGCTGTGGCAGGAGGCAAAGGGGGACAACTGCTGTTATGGAGAACAGCTTGCCCCCTGCTGGTACTACTGGAAGATGGATTTTTAAGGGGCTCACCGCCCCGGAAAGGACCGATATGAAACCCTTTGTCCCACTGCTGTGCGCCGCCCTGGCGGCCCTGTCCCTGTCCGGCTGCGGCTCGGGCGGGGCAGCCCACCCGGATCTGGTGGTCTATAACGACAGTACCCGGGTCATCTACACCATCACCCTCTCCACCTCCACCCAGTCCCAGAGCGTGTCCGCTCCCCAGGACCTGGGGCTGCTGGAACGGGGAGAGAGCTACGGCATATCCCTGGAGGGGGAGTCGGGCCCCTTCACCCTGGAGCTGAAGGGGGAACGGGGGGACCTGCTGGCCCGGTGCCGGAGCAGCTTTGAGGGCAAGCGCCTCGCCCTCACCTTTGAGGAGGACGGCCGGGTATCGGTGAGCCGGGATGAATAGCGGAAAAAGGCGGTGGGAACAAAAGTCCCGCCGCCTTTTGCTGTTCTTATTTCCCAGGGCAGTAGCGTACATAGACGCCACCCGCCCCGTCCCCTTCCACCCGTGCCTCCACTCCATAGACCTGCCGGATGAGCTTCGGGGTAAGCACTTCCTCCGGCCTTCCCCGGTCCGCCACCGCCCCGTCCTTCATCACATACAGGCGTGTGCAATACATCCCCGCCAGGTTCAGGTCGTGGAGGGCGGCGATCACCGTCCGGTCCAGCCCCCGGAGCAGGTCCATGAGCTTCAGCTGGTACTGGATGTCCAGGTGGTTGGTGGGCTCGTCCAGGAGAAGGATCGGGGTCTGCTGGGCCAGAGCCCGGGCCAGGATGACCCGCTGCTGCTCTCCCCCGGACAGGGCCTGGAAGGAGCGCTCCTCCAGTCCCTCCAGCCCCACCGCCACCAGAGCGGCGCGGGCGATGGCCCGGTCCCCCTCCCGGTCTCCCTCCAGAAACCCCTTGTGGGGGGAGCGGCCCATGAGGACCATCTCCAGCACGGAGAAGTCAAAGCCCCCCAGACTGTGCTGGGCCACCAGGGCCATACGCCGGGCCAGCTCCCGCCGTTTGAGCCGCCCGGCCTCCTCCCCGTCCAGGTACACCGTCCCGGCGGTTGGGCCCAGCACCCGGCACAGGCACCGGAGCAGGGTGCTCTTTCCGCTGCCGTTGGGGCCGATGATCCCCACCAGCTCCCCCCGGTCCGCCTCCAGGTCCACTCCGTGGAGGATCTCCCGTCCCCCCAGGGCGGCCCGGATGGCCGAAGCCTCGATTTTCATGTCCTCACCCCCCAAGCGCCCGGCCCTTCCGGGCCATAAGATACAGAAAGACCGGCGCCCCCACCAGGGCGGTGAGGATGCCCACGGGGATCTCCCTGCCGGGCAGGACGGACCGGCACAGCACATCCGCCCACAGCAGGAAAATCCCGCCCCCCAGAGCGGATAGGGGGATGAGCCGCCGGTGGTCGCTGCCGAAGATCAGGCGCAGCACATGGGGCACCACCAGCCCCACAAAGCCGATGACCCCTGCCTGATAGACCGCCAGCCCCACCACCAGGGCGGTGATGAGGAGATAGACAAGGCGTAACCGCCCCAGCTCCACCCCCAGGGTGAGGGCGCTCTCGTCCCCCAGGAGCATGAGGTTGAGGCTGCGGCTCTGGCTCCAGAAGAAGAGGGCGGCCAGCGCCCAGGCCAGCGCCATGGCCCCGTTCCCCGGCCAGGTAGCGGCCCCCAAACTGCCCATGGTCCACCGGAGGACCTGGGCGGCGGCGTGGTCGGCGTCGGAGAGGTAGATGAGGAAGTTGGAGGCGGCGGAGCACACGGCGCTGAGGGCCGCCCCTGATAGGATGAGACGCAGGGAGTCCCCCCGTCCCCCCGACAAAATCAGCACCAGCAGGCTGGCCACCAAGGCCCCCAGGAAGGCCATGAGCCCCACAAAGCTGCCCCCCAGGCCGGACCCGATCCCCAGGAGGATGGCCAGGGCGGCCCCCAGGGAGGCCCCGGAGGAGGCCCCCAGCACATAGGGGTCGGCCAGGGGATTTTTCACCACCGCCTGCATCACCGCCCCGCACAGGGACAGCCCGCCCCCCACCGCCGCCGCCAGCACCAGCCGGGGCAGGCGGATGAGCCACACCACATCGTGTACCGCCGTCCCCGGGGCCCACTGGGGCGGGATGGGAAGGCGGAAGAGCAGGCAGCCCAGCTCATGGACGATGACCCCGTAGACCTGCCCCGGGGACAGGGGGTTGGTGCCCAGGCACACCGCCCCCAGCAGGGACAGGGGCAGGGCCAGCCCCAGCCCCAGCAGGGCCCAGCGCCAGGCCATCTGGCCCTTTGATCGCAGCAGCCGCACAGCCCTTCCCCCTTACAGCTCCGGGTAGAGCCCGGCGGCAAAGGCCCGAATGCCGTCCAGGGTCCGGGGGCCGCTGGCGTACATGTCCCCCAGCATGATGGGATAGACCCGCCCCGACTTTACAGCGGACAAGGATGCCAGGGCCGGGTCCTCCTCAATGGCGGCCAGCTGCTGGGCCACCACCTGCTCCGGGGAGTCCCCGGAGTAGGCCATATACACCACAAAGATGACCTCCGGGTCCAGGGTGATGAGCTCCTCCTTGCCCATCTCGCCGCCCTCAGGCTTGACCAGCTTACCACCCAGTTTGGTTACCATGTCCCCGGCCAGGGTACCGGCGTGGTAGTTGCTCAAAATGCCGTTCAGGGGCTCCAGCACCGCCACGGTGGTCTGCTCCCGGCCCTCGGCGGCCTTCAGGGTGTCCTCAATGGAGGCGGACATCTCGTCCACCAGGGCCTGGGCCCGGTCCTCCACATCAAAAATTTGACAAATGAAAAAAA
>CALWOR010000158.1 GCA_944383205.1 uncultured Oscillospiraceae bacterium
ACAATTTGCGAAGAAACAACACGGGAAGATATGATATGAACAATTTACGAAATGGTACGCCGTACTCCTAAGCGGAAGGCCAGCGGTTCGAATCCGCTCGGGCGTACCATTCTCCCACGGCGTCGGGGCTGCCTCTATAAATGCTCCCTTTGACTTTGTGTGTTCCTCTGTGTGGGTGCAGCTCCCACCCTCCCCCATATGGCCACTTCGACCCTTGCGTTCGTGCTGTCGACCGCCGTCAAGGTACTGATCCAGGAAATGGTACACCAGGCTTTTGCCGCAAAAAAGGAGTGGATGCGTATGATGACCTCAGCTTTTGTTATCCTGCTTGGAACCTCGGGGAGTCCACAGATGGGCAGGGTTGCGCAGAGCAGCCAGCAGGATAACGCCAACGATTTCAGGGACCGTAAGGTCCTTTTTTTATCCCCTCCTTGACAACTGTTGCACCTTTTATTATACTACTTGTAGCTTATTTTACTTCTACGAGAGTTGGGGTAGCACTATGATTTTCAAGCTTCGTCTGCAGGATCATGCCCAGAAGGACATGGAAGCCATCAAGGCCCGACATTTTTCTCCCGAGGACAAAATCACCGCCGGTTATCTGGTTGGAGTCGCTGTGGAGCACCTCCCCGCCCTTGACGATCCCCGATGGGACAGTGCGGTTGAGGAGATAACGCGCAGGGAGCGCCGCAGCACCAGCAAATCAACTTCCCTCAGTCTTCGTCAGGGGATCTATGACCAGCTTCTCCTGACTCAGAGCAATCTGCAGAAAAAATATCACAAGCCCTTTTCCCTGCCCCAGGTGATCCATATGGTCCTTGCCCTCGCCGCCGGACAGGCGCCTCAGAAAAACCCCCCCGCTTTCCGCACCCTGTCGGTACTGGAGTGGAACATCAACGGCAGAAGCGGCACATGCGGCTATGTGATCCCCGTAACCCTTATCGCCAACGAGCTTCTTACCATAAAGCCCCACTTCTTTGTGCTGACAGAGTTCGTCCCCTCTGCGGGCTGGAGTGATCTGAAGTCCCTTCTGGAACAGGACTACCAGCTCTTTCTCAGCCCCTACCGTCCTCACCGCAACGGTGTATGCATTGGAATCCGGCGGGAACGGGATATTCAGGTGCTCTCAGCCGGAGATCTGCTCGGACAGGAGGAAGGCGATGACCTGCCCGACTACTATGAGGTAAGCCTCCAGATCGGAAGTCTCAATCTCTCTTTGGCAGGGACCAGGATCATCATTGACTGCAAAAAGGCGAGGGACAAAGCCCAGGCTGTACGCCGGCAGGAACAGGCCCAGCGCTTTGCCCAGTTCCGTCATCTGGCCCGGCGTCTGTCCACCCTGGACCATGTGATTGCTCTGGGCGACTTCAATAATTCCCGGATATTGGGGGACGCACAGGAGTTGGATCCCGCCGCTATTGACCGCATTTACCGGGACAAGGATTCCTTGGAACACAATTTCCAGAAAATGCGTCACTATCTGGACCAGATGTCCAACGGTCGGCTCTCCCTCTGCACACCTGAAGGAGATCTCTCCTCTGTGGGCGCACACTGGGAAAGCAAGACAGGGAACGGGAAACCGCCCGCGAAAGACCCAGACCGCCGGCATAAATATGACCACCTGATTACCAACCTTGTACCGGAGCGTGTGGAATACCGCTGGGACTTTTTGAATTACTATGGCAGAGATCAGTTCTCTTCCCAGCACGGCGGAGTATCCGAGGGTTTTCCCGACCATGCGATCCTCCTGGCCGCCCTGTCCCTGCCTCCAAAGTGCTGACTGCTTTCTCCGGCAACTTTTCCACGCACAAAAGAGACACGGCTCCCGCCGTGTCTCTTTTCTCTGTGCCCCAGATTCAAAGGCTGTCCATACTCCGCAGGTAGGCCTCCGCCCCGTAGCGCAGACACCGCTGCAGCCGCCGCTCTCCCCGCTTGATGGTCCGGGAGACGGTGGACTTGTCCACTCCCAGGCGCTCGCCGATCTCCCGCATATTCTTCCCCTCGGCGTAGTAGAGCAGCAGAGCCAAACGCTGCCTGGGGGTCACATCCTCCCGCAGGGCCCGGATCAGGTTTCGCTTCAGACGGCTGACCTCGTGGCTGTTGTCCGCCTCGATCTGGCGGGTGTACATAGCCATGTCCGCTGCATAGAGCTTGCCCTTTCTATATCGTGTATTTGGCATTGCGGCGGTACCCCCTGTCGTAATAGCGTTCAGTCAGCACCGCCAGCTCCCGGGCCTCCCGCAGCATAGTGGACAGCATCCGGATCCGGTCCTGAAGCTGGCAGCGGCGGTCCGGATCCGCCGACTGTTCCATCAGATATTCCAACTGGCAGATCCTCAGGTCCAGTGCGTGGGCATGGGCCCGGTACTCCAGGGAAAGCTCTGCTAATGTCATATCCATTCCTCCTCTGTGCTCAGCCGGGAGCGGCATCGGGCGCACACACACCTGCCCCGCCAAAGCTCCGCCCGGTCCCAGCCATACTGTTCTGCCCCGCATTTTGCACACAGCCACAGCACTGTTCCGCTCTGACTGTCCCGCAAAAAAGGGCGAAATTTTTTTGTAAAACCTATTGACACCCCTCCACTTCTTTGCTATAATATCGCTTGCTGTTGGACAGCCGCGCTGGTGTAGCTCAGCTGGTAGAGCAGCTGATTTGTAATCAGCAGGTCGGGGGTTCGAATCCGTCCACCAGCTCCACTTTTACAATTTCATACGGAGGAGTTCCCGAGTGGCCAAAGGGGGCAGACTGTAAATCTGTTGCGTTAGCTTCGGTGGTTCGAATCCACCCTCCTCCACCAAGTCGGAGCAAGCGTCATATCGCTTGCTCCGATTTTTTATCAAAATCAGAGTGCACTCATTCTGCTGCTCCTCCTTTTCCAAACCGGACCCGCATCCGCTGGGCTCCGGTTTGGTTGGGGTTGCCGTTTTTCTTATCTGAGCGCAGATGAGACGATACCCCCTGTGTCCACCCACACCTCTCCTATGAGAATCAGGTAAAAGAGACCCAGAAATAGAACAACTGTTCTATTTCTGGGTCTAGCATACTCTCTTTTTTCCATTCTGTCAACCTGTTTCCCCAATCAGCCTTATCTCAAAAGCCCAGGTTAAGGGACTATTCCGGCGTTTTGAAAAAAACACCGCCGTCCGAAGACGGCGGTGTTTGGTAATCAGAAGTACTTCTTGACACCCTCGGGGGCAAGGGACTCGTCATCGCTGATGGTGATGGTGAACTTGATGTTGTGCTGATCGGCAAACTTGCTCAGCCAATCCAGGAAGTTCTCAGTGTCGTTATCACACTCACCGCCCACGATCTTGGTCAGGCTGTCGATGAAGATGTGAGTAATGTCATAGTTGCCGGCATACAGCCCGCTGATAAAGCCCTTCAGCGCGGTGTAGTTGGCGATATCGTACTGGCTGGACTCCACCAGGCGGATCTGATAGTGGATATCGAAGGTCAGCTTGTTGCCCTTCTCGATACAAACCACATTGCCGTGCTCAGTCTGGACGGCCTCGTTGATCATGTTGATCATCTGCTTGGTCTTGCCGGAGCCCTTCTTGCCCATGATGACTCGAATCATGTGTATCACTCCTTAACGATTTCACATAGGGAGGTTCCCTTTGCTTACATACACTTTACCATATCAGGGTGTGTTTTTCAACAAAATTATTTTGAAATTTTCCAGCAGCTTTTTACAGCTTTGCCTCCAGCTCAGCCTTCATATCTTCGTAGCCGGGCTTGTTCCCAACGGGCTTTTATCCCGTTGGGGGCCCTTCCGATTGAAATCCTCGGCGGAACTGAATTCCGCCTGCGGAAATTCTCCGGCTCCGCCGTCGAATTTTCTGGGCAAGCCCTCCTCTAACAGCAAAGCCTCCTCTTCTCTTACAGCTTTGCCTCCAGCTCAGCCTTCATATCTTCATAGCCGGGCTTGTTCCCAACGGGCTTTTATCCCGTTGGGGGCCCTTCCGATTGAAATCCTCGGCGGAACTGAATTCC
>CALWOR010000159.1 GCA_944383205.1 uncultured Oscillospiraceae bacterium
GGTGGTAAACCTCCGGGGCTTTGAAAAGCGGCACATCTCCCAGCTCTCCGGCGGCCAGCAGCAGCGGGTGGCCATCGCCCGGGCATTGGTGAACCGGCCCAAGGTCCTCCTTCTGGACGAGCCCCTGGGGGCCCTGGACCTGAAGCTTCGAAAGGACATGCAGAACGAGCTCAAGCGCATCCAGCAGGCCATGGGGATCACCTTTATCTATGTGACCCACGACCAGGAGGAGGCGTTGGCCATGTCCGACACGGTGGTGGTCATGGACGCGGGCAAGATCCAGCAGATCGGCACCCCCGAGGACATCTATAACGAGCCCAAAAACGCCTTCGTGGCCGACTTCATCGGCGAGTCCAACATTCTCGACGGCATCATGCGCGCCGACGGTGTGGTGGAGATCTTCAACCGGAAGTTCCAGTGTCTGGACGGGGGCTTTGAGAAGGACGAGCCGGTGGATGTGGTCATCCGCCCGGAGGATGTGGACATCGTCCCCGAGGATCGGGGCCAGCTCCGGGGCACCGTCACCTCGGTGACCTTCAAGGGGGTCCACTACGACACCATCGTGGACTTTTACGGCTTCAAGTGGCTCATTCAGACCACCGATTTCTGCCCCGTGGACAGCCGTATCGGCATCAAGATCGACCCCGACGGCATCCATGTGATGAAGAAGAGCCAGTACTCGGGCATGTTCGGGGACTACTCCTCCTACTCTGAGGAGTACGAGGAGATCAGCGACGCCTCCATCGACCCGGAGGAGGAGCAGGAGGGCGGAAATGAAGAATAAGATCGCCTGGCTGTCCGCCCCCTATGTGGTCTGGATGGCCCTGGTGGTGGTGGCCCCCATCCTCATGGTGGTGGTCTACGCCTTTACCACCGCCGGGGGCGGCTTCACCCTGGACAACTTCGCCAAAATGGGCACCTACACGGTGATCTTCACCCGCTCCTTCCAGCTGGCCATTGTGGCCACCATCGTCTGCCTGCTGCTGGGCTACCCCCTGGCCTATGTGATGGCCAAGGAGGGCCCCGGCTTTCAGCGCATCGCCATGGTGCTCATCATGCTGCCCATGTGGGTGAACTTCCTTCTGCGCACCTACGCCTGGATGGCCATTCTGGAAAATAACGGCATCCTCAACAACTTCTTCCAGGCCATCGGCCTCTTTGACCTCATCAACGGCCTCTTCGGCACCGACCTGGAGTATTTCCGCATGATCCGCACCCAGGGGGCGGTGGTGCTGGGCATGGTGTATAACTACCTGCCCTTTATGGTGCTGCCCATCTACTCGGTGATCATCAAGCTGGACCACTCCCTGCTGGAGGCCGCCCGGGACCTGGGGGCCAACACCGCCCAGGTGTTCCGAAAGGTCATCTTCCCCCTGTCCCTGCCCGGGGTGCTGTCCGGGGTGACCATGGTCTTTGTCCCCTCGGTGTCCACCTTCGCCATCTCCCGGATGCTGGGAGGCAACAACCAGATGCTTCTGGGCAACCTCATCGAGCAGCAGTTTTTGGGCGGGGCCTATAACCCCTATCTGGGCAGCGCCATCGCCCTTGTGATGATGGTCATCGTCATCGTCTGCATGGTGGTCATGAACCACTTCGGCGAGGGTGAGGAACAGGCGGTGATCCTATGAAAAAGAACTACCGTGTGGGCAGCCGCCTGTATATCGCCCTCATCTTCCTGTTCCTCTACGCCCCCATTTTGCTGCTGGTGGTCTTCTCCTTCAACGACGCCAACAGCAATGTGGTCTGGGAGGGCTTCTCCCTGCGGTGGTATCAGGAGCTGTTCCGGGACCGGCAGGTCATGGGGGCGGTGTACACCACCCTTCTGGTCTCCTTCCTGGCTACCGCCATCTCCACTGTGGTGGGCACCTTCACCGCCGTGGGCCTCTACGGCATGCGCCGGCGGTGGCGGGACCCCATCCTGACGGTGAACAACATCCCCATCATGAACGCCGACATCGTCACCGGCGTGGCGCTGTGCATCTTCTTTGTGGCCGCCATCGCCGGGTGGAACAGCGTGGTGGTGGAGGGCTGGAACGGCTTTGTCACCTATCTGGAGGAGAACTTCCGCCGCACCCTGCCCCGGATGGGGGAGGTGAGCATGGGCTTTACCACCCTGCTGCTGGCCCACATCTCCTTTGACATCCCCTATGTGATTTTGAATGTGCTGCCCAAGCTGCGGCAGATGGACCGCAGCCTCATCGACGCGGCCCAGGACCTGGGCTGCACCTGGATGCAGGCATTTTGGAAGGTGGTGGTGCCCGAGATCAAGCCGGGCATCGTCTCCGGCGCCCTCATCGCCTTCACCATGAGCGTGGACGACTTCGTCATCTCCTACTTCACCGCCGGAAACGCCTCCACACTGTCCATCCAGATCTACGGCATGGTGCGCAAGCGGGTGAGTCCCGAACTCAACGCCGTGTCCACCCTCCTCTTCGTCATCGTGCTGGTGCTGCTCATCATCATCAATGTGCGGGAGTGGCACATGGAAAAGCGCCGGGCCGCACAGAACTGAACCGATCCCACCGCCCCACGGGGGCGTGGCAAATAACCATGAGAAAATGGGAGGAATGGTAAATTGAAAAAAATCACTGCCTTGACCCTGGCCTGCACTCTGGCCCTGGGCCTTATGACCGGCTGCGCCATGGAGGAGGCCGGTTCCAACTCCGCTTCCGGCAGCCAGAACAGCGGCGCCGCTGCCAACGACAAGCGTGAGGTCAATGTGTGCAGCTGGGGGGAGTATATCGACACCAGCCTCATTGAGAAGTTTGAACAGGAGACCGGCATCAAGGTCAACTACAACACCGCTCCCTCCAACGAGGAGCTCTACTCCCTGCTTCAGCAGGGCGGCGTGAACTACGATGTCATCGTCCCCTCCGACTACATGATCGGCCGTCTCATTGCCGAGGATATGCTCCAGAGCCTGGACTACAGCAAGATCCCCAACTATGAGAAGATCGACCAGCAGTACAAGGGCCTGTCCTTCGACCCCAACAACGAGTATACCGTCCCCTACACCTGGGGCACCCTGGGCATCATCTACAACACCAAGATGGTCAAGGAGCCCATCACCAGCTGGGAGGTCATGTTCTCCGACCAGTACGCCGGAAACATCCTGCTCATCGACAACTCCCGGGATGCCTTTGCCATGGCCCTGTGCTACCTGGGCTATGACCTGAACACCACCGACGAGAGCCAGATCCGCGAGGCTGCCCAGCTGGTGGCCGACGCCAAGGCCCGGGGGGTCTATGACGGCCAGGGCATGGACGAGGTCTTCCAGATCATGGAGGGGGGCAACCTGGCCATCGCCACCTACTATGCCGGGGACTTCCTCACCATGCACGAGAATAACCCCGACCTGGCCTACTGCATCCCCGAGGAGGGCTCCAACTGGTTCGTGGACGCCATGTGCATCCTGAAGGACGCCAAGAATGTGGACGAGGCCCACGAGTGGATCAACTTCATCGCCTCCACCGACTCCAACCTGGCCAACATGGACTACATCTGGTATGCCTCTCCCAACGCCGAGGCCCTGGAGATGTACCCCTCCTATTATGAGGAGACCTATGGAGAGGAGCTGGACCAGGAGCTCTACGAGATCATGGCCGCCCCCAAGGAGGTCCTGGACCGGTGCACCATGTATGAGAACCTCCCTGCCGAGACCCTGGCCCTCTATAACGATCTGTGGATCGAGCTGGGGATCTAAAAGAGTTTCAAAAAAGCAGCCAGCTGCTTTTTTGAGCAAGACAGCACAAAAATACCCCCTCGATTCCGTAGGAATTGTCGGGGGTATTTTTGCGAGAAGTGTTTTTTGGGTCGGCGGAGCCGCCCAAAAAACGGATTGCACTTTCTTTCGCCGCCATCTACGCGCTAAGAGCCGCCGCTTTGCGGCGGTTGCGCTCCGAAACGCGCCTGCGGGCGCAGTCCGGGCGGCGAAACTCCC
>CALWOR010000160.1 GCA_944383205.1 uncultured Oscillospiraceae bacterium
GCCGCCTACGAGCCCGAGGTCCAGGGCGTGCTCATCCCCTTCGCCTCCATCTACGGGGGCACCGAGACGGCGGCCAATATCCTGGCCTGCCGCCTGAGCGAGCTGGGGGTCAAGGTGGAGATGTACGACGTGTCCGTCACCCACTACTCCTATGTGCTCTCCGAGTGCTTCAAGTACAGCCACATCGTCTTTGCCGCCCCCACCTTCAACAACGGCCTCTTTGACACCATGGAGCACCTGATGCGGGACCTCGTCCACCACAACTTCCAGAACCGCACCGTGGCCCTCATCCAGAACGGCTCCTGGGCCCCCGCCAGCGGCAAGCTCATGAAGGAGCTGCTGGGAGAGATGAAGAACATGGAGATTCTGGAGGCCCCCGTCACCCTGAAGTCCGCCCTGGCCCCCGGCCAGGAGGAGGAGCTGGAGGCGCTGGCCAAGGTGCTGGCCGCCTCCGTCAAGGGGGAGCAGCCCGCCCAGGAGGAAGCGGAAAACCCCCAGGACAAGCCCCGGGGATTTGTCTGTAAGATCTGCGGGTTCATCTATGAGAGCGACACCCTGCCCGAGGATTTTGTGTGTCCCATCTGCCGCCGTCCCGCCAGCGACTTCGAGCCGCTTTCCTAAGCTTGTTTTGCATATTCCCGCCCTCCGGGCGGGAACAGCGGGAAATTGACCGGCAAGCGACTTTGAGCCGCTTTCCTAAGCTTATTTTGTATATTCCCGCCCGGAGGGCGGGAATAACAAGTCAGAGTTGGGCAATCGACTTCGAGCCTTTGACCTGAAACTTTAAGAAAGGAGTGTTCCCCCATGAAACTGGTCTGCGATCTGTGCGGCTTCATCTATGACGAGGCCGTGGAGGGCCCCATGCCCGACGACTATGTCTGCCCCCTGTGCGGGGCCGACAAGAGCCACTTCGAGCATGAAAAGTAAGCATGAAAAACCGCCGGAGGACATCCTCCGGCGGTTTTCTATTATAATGGCTCACCGGGCCAGGGCCTGGGGAGAAACATTCCGGGTGTGCCGGATCTCCTCCCACACGGTGGTGTTTTTCACAAAGCTGGCCGCCGTGATGGGCAGCCAGGTGAGCAGGAACAGCCAGTAGGCCCCCAGGGCTGGGAGCAGCCGCCGGTCCCACTTCCCCTCCAGGGTGATGACCAGAGCGGCAAGGCCGGTGGCCGTGAGGGCGGCGGAAAGGAGGTTTGCCCCCAGGGTCAGCAGTGCGGCCAGGACGGCTCCCCGGAGGGTGAGGCAGCCCACGGCCGCCGCCAGGGCTCCAATGGCCAAACTGGCCAGGGCGGCAAGCTGATAGGCGGGGATGATGAGGGTGGCCCCCAGATCGGCCAGCTGGAGCCGGGGCTTTTTGCCCATCTCACGGACCACCTCCGGGAAATAGGCCCGGGCCACCTGGATGGTGCCGCTGGTCCACCGGCGGCGCTGGGAGAAGGACTGCTGCCAGGCATTGGGCTGCTCGTCATAGGTGATCGCACGGGGCACCCAGCGCACCCGCTCCCCCGCCAGGATGGTCTGGGCGGTGAGCTCCAGGTCCTCGCTGATGGTGTCCGCCTGCCAGTCCCCCAGCTTCTCCAGCAGCTGCCGGGACACCATGAACCCCGTCCCCCCGATCATGGCCGACAGGCCCAGGGCGGCCCGCCCGGCGTTGTGGAAGCGGTCCATCATCCAGTAGTAGATGGAGCAGCAGCCGGAGATGGGGGTGTCCCAGGGGTTCTTGCTGTCCCGGTACCCCTGGGCCGCCCGGGCCCCGGCCATATAGGCGTGGTTCATCTCCAGCAGGAAATCCCGGTGGACCACATTGTCCGCGTCAAAGACGCAGTAGGCGTCGTACCCCCGGCCCCGGAGACGGTGGTAGGCGAACTGCAGCACCTCCCCCTTGCTCCGTGCCCTGCCCGGGAACTCCAGCACCTTGGCCCCGAAGTTCCGGGCGGCCAGGGCGGTGTTGTCGGTACAGTTGTTGGGGAGCACCCAGATGTCATAGAGCTCCGGGGGGTAGTTCTGGGTGAGCAGGCTGTTGATGAGCGGGCCGATGACCAGCTCCTCGTTGCGTGCGGCGATGAGGACGGCGAATTTGGTGCGGGCGGGGTGCCAGCCGTAGTCCTCCGCCCGCTTCCAGCAAAGGGCACCACCGGCCAGGTACCACAGGCCCCACAGGGCCATCACTGCCCCCATGGCCCCCGTCAGGGCCAGGGCGGCGGGAAACAACCAGTTCATAAAGGATACCTCCCTGTTGAGTTTACACCCACAGCTTACCAGAGGAATGTTAAGGACAGGCTGGGGAAAGCTTTAAGATTTCATGAAGTTTTTCTGAAGGGCCCTTTACTCCCCCTTTATCCCCCTCGACAAATGTTTACATTTTCTTCATTTGACAATTTTTACGAAATATCCTATACTGTAATTGTACATTATGCTGGACATTTTTCCCAGGCACCAAATGAAGAGAGGAAACGGCTGCCTTGGGGCGGCCTTTTTTGCTGTCCGGCCATCCCCGTCCCCCCCGGGGGACCCGGAAAAGGAGGTTACCTTGCTTCAATTCGATCATGTGAACCTGTCCTATGGGGGACAGAAAATCCTAAACGACATCTCCTTCCAGATCCAGGAGGGGCAGTTTGCCGTCTTTATCGGCCCCTCGGGCTGCGGCAAGACCACCACATTGAAGATGATCAACCGCCTCATCAAGCCCGACAGCGGTCATATCTATCTCAACGGGAAGGACATTGCCGACATTGACCGGTATGAGCTCCGGCGGCACACGGGCTATGTGATCCAGCAGATCGGCCTGTTCCCCAACATGACCGTCCACCAGAACATCTGCGTGGTGCCCAGGCTTTTGAAATGGCCCAGGGACAAGTGCGACCAGGTGGTGCGGGAGCTGCTGGAGATGGTGGATCTGCCCTATGACCAGTACGCCCACAAGTACCCCGGCGAAATGTCCGGCGGCCAGCAGCAGCGCATCGGCATCCTCCGGGCCCTGGCCGCCTCTCCCCCGGTGGTGCTCATGGATGAGCCCTTCTCCGCCCTGGACCCCATGACCCGCCGCTCCCTCCAGCAGGAGGTGAAAAACCTCCAGCAGAAGCTCCACAAGACCATCATCTTCGTCACCCATGACATGGAGGAGGCCCTGGAGCTGGCCGATGTGATCATCTTCATGGACCACGGCACCATCGTCCAGATGGCGCCCCCCGAGGAGATGCTGGAGGCCCCCGCCACCGACCAGATCCGGGAGTTTCTGGGCAAGCACAGCGCCGGCCCCTCCCCCGCCGAGCTCACCGTGGACCACTTCATGCGCACGGGCATCGTCACCGTCAACCAGAACCGGGGCATCAACGAGTGCGTCAGCCGGATGCAGCACTACAATGTGGACACCCTGCTGGTGGTGGACGAGTACCGCCGGTATCAGGGCACCGTGTCCATCGCCGACATCCGCCTCACCGGCCATGTGGTGAAGACCATCGGCCCCCTGGTGCGCAGCACCACCCCCACCGTCCATGTGGGGGACAACGCCAAGGACTGCTTCGACCAGCTCATCTCCAGCGGCTTCCCCTATCTGGTGGTGCTGAAGGAGGACGAGACGGTGGCGGGCATCATCACCAAGACCAGCATGGCCTCGGCCATGGCTGAGCAGCTTTGGGGGTGAGGAGATGGGTGATATTCTGCTCTCCATCCTCCAGGCCGCCCTGGTCCACACGGGCTACACCCTGGTGTGCGTGGCCATCGGCCTTGTGGTGGGGCTGTCCCTCGGCCTCGCCCTGTCCCGGCTGCCCCCCCTGTCCAAATACCTGCTGCCCCTGCTGTCCATCCTCAACACCGTGCCCGGCATCGTCTTCATCGGCATCCTGGTCATCTGCATCGGTATGACCCCCGCCACGGTGATCATCGCCCTGTCCATCTACGCCATGTTCCCGGTGCTGAAAAACACCGTGGCCGGCCT
>CALWOR010000161.1 GCA_944383205.1 uncultured Oscillospiraceae bacterium
TACACCCCTCCCGAATGCTCACGGTGGAGGGACCGCTTTTCGTCAGAATGTACAACTCCACCCACCCCGTTTTGCCAAATCCAGCATCCCGAAGCAGAATCTCTGCCACCATTCCAATGTAATCAGTAACGGGTCGCCCTCCCGGATCCTCATCGTCCGGCGAATCTCTTTTGGAATCACGACTCTGCCAAGATCGTCAATGCGTCTGACAATGCCAGTTGCTTTCATCTATATTTTGCCTCCCGTGGTTGAAATTCCTTGGACAGGGTTATTATCCGCAGGAATTGCCTGCATATGCGAAATTCAGGCTGGCTTTGTTTTCCAGTCGTTTATTCCGCCGACAATCCCCGTCCCACCTCCTGCGGCGGCACCCCAAGCAGCAGCAGAGCCCCCGCCGCCGCCAGGGCGGACATCTCCTCTCCTCTGCGTGCCAGAGGAATGGGAAACTCCTGCCGTTCCACCACATGGCCCTCAAGGGTGACCACCTCCCGCTGCAGACTGGCCCACATCCGGTTCTCCTCCCGGCTGGAGATGGTCAGACTGTCCCGCGGGGATGGTCCATAGCTCACCGCGCTGGCCGCCCGCAGCTCTCCCAGCGTCTCTCCCCCGCTGCCTGGCAGCAGGATCGTGCGGCAGGCCCGGGGCAGCTCCCTCCCCTCCAGCACCGCCTTGGGAGACACCACCAATAAGGCGGGATGCCGGTCGCTGCATCTCCGGCCAGCCAGACCTCCCCGGGCGGCCAAACCACGCAGGATAGCCGCCTCGATGCCCTCTCCCGATTCCACCACTTGAAAACATTCCATTTTCTTTCCCTCCTGTCCCCCAGCTTTTGCAGATTTTTCCCCTTTATGCGTCCCTGGCCACAAGGTCTGCCCTCTCCTTGACTTTTCCCTTCAATATCTGGTAATATTATCATGTATGCGTATCTGATTTTCCGGCCCCGGCAGGGGCCCCTTTGAATTGTGAGGAATCGACACTATGGCCCAGAAAACCAACCATTACGGCAACGACGCCATCTCTGCCCTGAAAGGGGCCGACCGGGTGCGCAAGCGCCCCGGGGTCATCTTTGGCTCCGACGGACTGGAGGGCTGTGAGCACGCAGTCTTTGAGATCATGTCCAACTCCATCGACGAGGCCCGGGAAGGACACGGCAATCTCATCACCGTCACCCGCTTTGAGGACCTGTCCATCCAGGTGGAGGACCAGGGCCGGGGCTGCCCCCTGGACTGGAATGAAAAAGAACAGAAATACAACTGGGAGCTGGTTTTCTGCGAGCTGTACGCCGGAGGCAAGTACAATAACCTCTCCGGGGACAACTATGAGTACTCCCTGGGTCTCAACGGCCTGGGCTCCTGCGCCACCCAGTACGCCAGCGAATACATGGATGTGACCGTGTGGCGGGACGGTTTCAAATATTCCCTCCACTTTGAGAAGGGGGAAAACATCGGCGGGCTGAAGAAAGAGCCCACTGACAAAGGAAAAAAGACAGGCACTCTCATCCGCTGGAAGCCCGATCTGGAGGTCTTCACCGATATCAACATCCCCCCTGAATACTATGAAGATGTGATGAAGCGTCAGGCAGTGGTCAATGCCGGGGTGACCTTCCGCTTTCGTAAGCAGTCAGGCAGCAAATTTGAGACCACTGACTTTCAGTATGAAAACGGCATTCAGGACTATGTCTCCGAGCTGGCGGGAGAGGACGCCCTCACCCTGCCCGTCTTCTGGCAGACCGAGCGCAGGGGCCGTGACCGCTCCGACAAGCCGGAATACAAGGTGAAGCTGTCCGTCTCCTTCTGTTTTTCCAACAAGGTACAGGTGGTGGAGCACTACCACAACTCCTCCTGGCTGGAGCACGGGGGATCCCCGGACAAGGCGGTACGCTCCGCCTTCGTCTCCGCCATCGACAGCTATCTGAAGGGCCAGAATAAATACACCAAAAATGAGAGCAAAATAACCTTCCCGGACATTCAGGACGCCCTGGTGCTGGTCTCCAACAACTTTTCCACCCAGACCAGCTACGAGAACCAGACCAAAAAGGCCATCAACAACAAGTTTGTCCAAGAGGCCATGACTGAATTCCTCCGCAGCCAGATGGAGGTCTACTTCATGGAAAACCCCATAGACGCCCAGAAGATCGGCGAACAGGTGCTCATCAACAAACGGGCCCGGGAAAACGCCGAGAAGACCAGACTGAACATCAAGAAGAAGCTCACCGGCTCTATGGACATCTCCAACCGGGTGCAGAAATTTGTTGACTGCCGCACCAAGGATGTGTCCCGTCGGGAGCTCTACATCGTGGAGGGCGACTCGGCTATGGGCAGCGTTAAGCTGAGCCGGGATGCGGAGTACCAGGGGATCATGCCCGTCCGGGGTAAGATTTTGAACTGCCTGAAAGCGGACTACGGCAAAATTTTCAAAAGCGAGATCATCACCGACCTTTTAAAAGTGCTGGGCTGCGGTGTGGAGGTCCAGGACAAAAAGGCCAAGGATCTGGCCGCCTTTGATTTGGGCGCCCTGCGGTGGAACAAGGTTGTCATCTGCACCGACGCTGATGTGGACGGCTTTCAGATCCGTACCCTCATTCTCACCATGCTCTACCGGTTGACCCCCACCCTCATTCAGGAGGGATATGTGTATATCGCCGAGTCCCCCCTCTACGAGATCACCTGTAAGGAGAAGACCTGGTTTGCCTACTCCGACAAGGAGAAAAACGACATTGTGGCCTCTCTGGAAGGGAAAAAGTGCGATGTCCAGCGCTCCAAGGGTCTGGGCGAAAACGACCCGGACATGATGTGGCTGACCACCATGAACCCCGAGACCAGGCGGCTCATCAAGGTTATGCCCGAGGATGTGGAGCGTACCGCCCAGGTCTTTGACCTGCTGCTGGGGGACGACCTCCAGGGCCGGAAGAATCACATCGCCGACCACGGCCACGAGTATCTGGAGCTGGCCGACATCTCCTGACAAGCCGCCAGATCCAATCCCCGCCTACGAAAGGACTTGATACCAATGGCCAAGAAAAAAAATTCTGAACAAAGCCAGGCCAGAGTGGACAATCCCAATGTGATGGGCCTGCGGGCCGAGGTGCTGGAGCAGCCCATCACCCAGACCCTGGAGCTGAACTATATGCCCTACGCCATGAGCGTCATCGTCTCCCGGGCAATCCCGGAGATCGACGGCTTCAAGCCATCCCACCGCAAGCTTCTCTATACCATGTACCAAATGAAGCTGCTGGGGGGACAGCGCACCAAGAGTGCCAATGTGGTGGGCCAGACCATGAAGCTGAACCCCCACGGTGACGCCGCCATCTACGACACTCTGGTCCGCCTCTCCCGGGGCTATGGAGCCCTGCTCCATCCCCTGGTGGACTCCAAGGGCAACTTCGGTAAGGTGTACTCCCGGGATATGGCCTGGGCCGCCCCCCGCTACACCGAGGTGCGCCTGGACCCCATCTGCGCCGAGCTTTTCCGGGACATCGACCAGGACACGGTGGACTTCGCGGACAACTACGACGGCAAGATGAAAGAGCCTACCCTTCTGCCCACCACTTTCCCCAATGTTCTGGTGTCCGCCAACCAGGGCATCGCCGTTGGCATGGCCAGCAGTCTGTGCGGCTTCAATCTGGGTGAGGTGTGCGATACCACCATCGCCTTTTTGAAAAACCCTGACCACGACATCATGACCACGCTGAAGGCCCCCGACCTGCCCACCGGCGGCGAGCTGCTCTATGACGAAGGGGCTTTAAGTGAGATTTACCGCACGGGTCGGGGCTCCTTTAAAGTGCGCTCCAAGTGGCGCTACAACAAAAGCGAGAATCTCATCGAGGTCTATGAAATCCCCTACTCCACCACCACCGAGACCATCATGGACAAGGTGGCCGAGCTCATCAAGCTGGGGCCCGTGAAGGTGCTGGCCCAG
>CALWOR010000162.1 GCA_944383205.1 uncultured Oscillospiraceae bacterium
TAGACCGTCTCGTCCTCATAGACCTTGTTGGACGGGATCTGGCCGTTTGCGATCTTACAAAACAGACAGTCGGACATGAAGTAACCTCCTTTGTTGCTTGGTAAGACCATTGTACCCCAATTCGCCGGGATTGCAAGATTTTTTTACTCCGCCGCAGGCTGGAGCCCATTCAGAGAGAAGGTCTGACCTAACAGAGTGACCGAAACTACATTCTCAGGCTGGATGATCCGTTCCGTCTGAAATACAAGCCGCCCCTCTCCGGACTCCGGATTATAGGTTTGGCTCACAGACTGGCTCATAGCCACCGAATCTCCGTCTGCCATGTTTAAAACCAGGCTTTCATATATGCCGGATAGCCCAGGAGGTCCCCACATCCGGGAATCGTTCGGGGTTCCGTTTACAAAGCAAGCTGCGCTGATGGGAGAAATATAAAATTCTTCTAATGTCATGGTCTCCTCATCCACCATGAGCGGCTGCCTCAGTCGGTAAGTCCGTCCACTGTCTTGTTCGGGCAATTTAATGGTAAAGGATTTCTCATCTCCCAGAAAATCCGCAATAACCCCTCGGCTTCCTCCCCGCGTCAGCCATGTAGGCCGCAGCGATATCTCACAGCCAATCAAACTCTGTGTACCAGACTCAAAAAATGTGGATGGACCCCGCTGCCAAAGGAATGAAATCCGGTTATCTTCCGGGTTTTCATCCTCCAGAACGGTCGAGCCGCTGACATAGCTCCCTACGCCTTCCCCATCCTCCGGTATGATTTCAGAGGCAAAATCAACAAAGCAGTCCTCCCCATTCAGAACCGTTCCCTCTGGGCCAATCAGATCAACCAAAACAGCCAGGGAATACCGATCCACCAGCACCTGTTCAACTTCCACCGTCCAGCCATTGTCATAGGTGTAGCTTTCCCCCACCGAAACAACTCCTGCGGCAATCTGCTTTGCGTCTTGTTCGTCCCCACGAAACAGGGCCAGCAAACGCTGATCTACGCCAGTCGCTACCGTAAAGGCACAAGCCATCAGCAGCAGGGCGGCGGCCGCCAGCACGGCGGTCATCTTCTTCATACGGCTCACAGGTTTGACCTCCTTCTGTTCCCGGAGGAGGCGGTCCAGCATAGCCTGCTCCTGCTCCGGTGTGGGCTTCACTTGGTCCAGGACCCGATTATATTTGTCCATACTCTTCCACCTCCAAAATTTCCTTCAGTTTCCACCTGGCCTGGACCAGCCAGGTGCGGACGGTGGAGGGGTTCTTCCCCAATATTTCCGCCGTCTCCAGAGATGTGTATCCCTGGTAATAGTGGAGATAGAGTACCATCCGGTACTTCTCCGGCAGGGAGAGGATGTATTCCCAAAGTTCCCCGTCCTCCGGCTGCTCCCAGGTCAGATGTTCCAATGCTTCTTCGCTTGCCCGGTTTTTCCTCCACCAGTGCTTCAGCTGATTTTTGCACTCGTTTCGGGCGGTGACGATGAGCCAGGCCTTTTCATGCTCCGGATCACGAAAGGGCTTATTATACTCCATCACCTTGCGAAAGACATTCTGGGTGGCGTCTTCCGCGTCAGGTACATTTTTCATCAGCATCAGGCAGATCTGATAGACCATGCCCACATGCCTCCGGTAGAGGGCGGCCATCTCCTCTCCGGTGTGAATTCTTTCCATCCGGGACACCTCCTTTCTTGTCTCTCTGCCCTATACACAATCGGGAAACACAGAATGTTGACCCGGATCAAATAATTCGGCGCAATATTTATAGTTATAACATTTTTCCCTTCTCTCAGCACTTGTCCTCAACAAATTTCCTTTTACCTTCGCGTTTCTGGCAGGAACCGCTTTCCGCAACAGGATAGAAAGAACATTGTTGAAGGACACTGATGAACCAGCACAAGAATAGAAAAGGGACGGCCCCCGGGCCGTCCCTCAATTTGTCTTTATGGTGTGTTTTCTATGGACATCAGCCCCTCAGGGAGAAGGTCTGGCCCAGAATGGTCACTGCGGTCACATCCTCCGGCGGGATAATCTGATCGGTCTGGAAGACACTGTGTATCTCTCCGCTTTCCCCGTCCTGGGTTTGGGACACCACCCGCCGCACCGTCACCACATCCCCATTTTTCAGGTGCAGATCTGCTTCTTCCTCCATGCTGGTCATCTCCGATGGCCCCCATACCCGCGGGGTGTTCCCCTCACTGTTCAGCGAGAAGGCCAGGCTGATGGGTGACAGGTACAGCTCCCCCAGCGTCCATTCTTCCCCGTCCACCTGGATGGGCCGATTGATCTCCCAGGTCCTGCCGCTGTCCTGTTCCGGCAAGACCACGGTGCAGCTGTGCTCTTCGTCCAAAAAGTCCACGCTTATTTTCCTGCCTCCGCTCTCCAGCAGATACTGGGGGCGCAAGGTTACACTCTGTCCCAGAAGCGTCTCGGCCCCCATCTCCCGCACCCCCTTGGTGTGCAGGAAGGTGAGCCGGTTATCTCCCGGATCCTCATCCTCCAGAATGACCGGGCCGTAACCCCAGCCGCTGCTGGCTGCTTGATTTTGTGCCGAAGGCGGCAGTTCCATGCCCAGTTCAAAGTAGTAGGCCTCTCCGTCCAACACGGTCTCCTCCGGGGCAACCACCTCTGTCAGGACGGCCATGGAATACCGGTCGGCCAGCACCTGTTCAATGTGGATGGTCCAGCCGTTGTCATAGCGGAGGCTCTGCCCCACCCCCACTACGCCGCCGGACACCGCCTGCGCATCTCCCTCGGTCCCTCTGAAATACGCCAGGAACCGCTGGTCCAGGCCTGTGGCCACCGTAAAGGCACAGGCCAACAGCAACAGGGCGGCGGCCGCTATCACGGCGGTCACTTTCTTTATATGGTACACAGCTTTTCCCTCCTTCCGCTCTGTCAGGAGGCGGTCCAGCATGGCCTGTTCCTGTTCCGGGGTAGGCGCAAATTCATCAAATGCCCGATTCAAATCATGGAATGTCATATCCTTCCGCCTCCATTCTCAATTTCAACTTCTGCCGTGCCCGAACCAGCCGGCTGCGGACTGTGGATGGGTTCGTCCCCAAAAGCTCCGCCACTTCCTGGGCATTATACCCTTGATAATAGTGGAGATACAGCACCATCCGATCCTTTTCCGGCAGGCCCCAGATCAGCTCCTTCAGTCCGTCGTCTCGGTGCTGCTCACAGCTCATGTGCTGTAATGCTTCTTCACTTTCCCGTTTTCTGCGCCACCAGTGCTTCAGCTGATCTCTGCACTCATTTCGGGCGGTGACGATCAGCCAGGCCTTCTCATGCTCCGGATCACGAAAGGGCTTGTCATATTCCATCACCTTGCGAAAGACATTTTGGGTCGCGTCCTCCGCGTCAGGCACATTTTTCATCAGCATCAGGCAGATCTGATACACCATGGACACATGGCGGCGGTAGAGGGCGGCCATTTCCTCTCCCCTATGTGCGCTGTTCATCCCGGACACCTCCTTTCGCCTTTCTGATCGTTACACGATCGAGTCTAAGAAAAAGTTGCAGAAGGAAACATGATTTTTCCATATGATCAAAAAAGGGACGGCCCGCAGGCCGTCCCTGAGACTGTCGAAAAAGTGGCTCGACCACTTTTTCGAAAAGGATTGTACGCAAGATGAGGACCCTTTATTTCAAATGCTCGGGCGAAGTCAATTCGCCCTGCGCAATTCCCGCCCTCCGGCGGAAATTTACGCGCCTTTGGCGCGGCTCGCTTTCGCTCGCGGGCGGCGGCTTACTTCAATTTCTCAGCCACAAAGTTGTCAATGCTGGCAAGGGCATCATCAAGCTTCAGCACATCCGTGCCGCCGTTCCCATTCCGGCCAGCGCCGGAATGGGGACCCTTTATTTCAAATGCTCGGGCGAAGTCAATTCGCCCTGCGCAATTCCCGCCCTCCGGCGGAAATTTACGCGC
>CALWOR010000163.1 GCA_944383205.1 uncultured Oscillospiraceae bacterium
GAGGGGGTGCTGGAGCTGATGGAGCAGTACCCGGGGCTGGAAGGGAACGCCCAGCGGCAGCCCACCAACATCATCGTGATTATGAACGAGTCCTTTGCGGATTTTTCCATCTTTGACACCTTTGAGTCCTCTCAGGACGCCACCCCCTTCCTCCACTCTCTGGAGGAAAACACCATCAAGGGATGGATGTACTCCTCGGTCACCGGGGGCGGCACCGCCACCGTGGAGTTTGAATACCTCACGGGCTTTACCAGTCTTTTCCAGCCACCCCACACCGTGGCCTACCAGCTCTATGTGGAGGAGGGGATGCCCTCCCTGGCCTCCCTGGCCGGGTCAGAGGGATACGACACCACGGCCTTCCACCCCTACAAGTCCTCGGGATGGAACCGGGTGCTGGCCTACCAGTATCTGAATTTTGACAAGCAGATGTATGAGGAGGATGTGATAAACCCCTATCTCATCCGCCACTACATCTCCGACCAGTCGGACTATGAGATGATCCGCCGCTCCACCGAGGAGGAGGAGCAGTCCTTCTTCTTCAATGTGACCATGCAGAACCACAGCGGCTATGCCCAGGGGTGGAACAACCTGGAGCTGACCATTGACCTGCCCGACAACCTGAAGGCCGCCGACCGCAGCGCCCAGCAGTTCTTCTGTCTCATGGAGGAGAGCGACCGGGCCCTGGAGGAGCTCATCACCTACTACAGCCAGTGTGAGGAGCCCACCCTCGTCGTCTTCTTCGGGGACCACCAGCCCCCTCTCACCAACGCCTTCTATGAGCAGCTCTACGGCAAGAAACTCTCGGAGCGAAACACCCAGGAGGTCATGGAGCAGTACGCCGTCCCCTTCTTCATCTGGGCCAATTACGACATTGAGGAGCGGCAGGATGTGGTCATCAGCCCCAACTACCTGGGAGTGCTCACCGCGCAGACAGCGGGGCTGCCCATGACGGGATTTATGCAGTTCCTGTCTGAGATGTATGAGGAGCTGCCCGCTATTACCCCTGTGGGCTTTGTGACGGCCCAGGGTGAATTCCTCGAGGAGGAGGAGCTGTCCCCGGAGCAGCAGGAGTGGCTGCGGCAGTATGAGATCCTCAACTACTGCGGTATGGTGGACCTCTTTGACGAGGCACGGCCTATGTTCTGTGTCCCGGCCGAGGGATAAATCCATAAAAAACGGCACGCCGGACCGGCGTGCCGTTTTGGCTTTATTAGGGAGGAAGCGGCCTTCCGGCCGGCGGCGCGGGTGCGCCGTAAATTCGGAGCGAAGGGTCAAATTGCGTACTGCCGCCGCAGCGGCGTTTCGGAGCGCAACCGCCTGAAGGGCGGCTCTTAGCGCGGAGATGGGCGGCTTTGCCGACAGGGTGGAGACAACAGGACTGGATCTGTGACCTGACCCGTTGGAGGGGGTCGCCCGCCGAACGCAACAAAAGAAAGGACAGCAAAAGAGCCACACCTTTCGGTGTGGCTCTCTGCAATGTGGTGGAGACAACAGAACTCGAATCTGTGACCTTCCGCGTGTGAGGCGGACGCTCTACCGGCTGAGCTATGCCTCCATATTGAACGGCTAAAAAGTGGTGGTGACCCGGACGGGACTCGAACCCGTGTTGCCGCCGTGAAAGGGCGGAGTCTTAACCGCTTGACCACCGGGCCGTCAGTCATATATGGAATCGGATTACTCCGGGGTTGGAGATGGTAGCGGCAACTGGATTTGAACCAGTGACACCGCGGGTATGAACCGCGTGCTCTAGCCAACTGAGCTATGCCGCCGTAGCCCTCTCAAACAGGGCAGGTGTTAGTATAGCCGATTTTAAGACTGTTGTCAACAGAAAAATGAAAAAATTTCATTTTTTATTTTCTGCGGCGGGAGGCCCCGCTTTCCTGGGAGAAACACCCCCCCGTCCCGGGCGGGACGGGAGGGCGGGGACATCAGCCGGAGAAATGATTGCGGTAATCCCGCATGCGCTGGGAGAAAAGCTCACCGGAGGTGGGGGGCGTGTAGGTAATTGCATTGGCTCCGGCGGCGATGGTGTGCAGGATATTTTCCTCGGTAGGACCGCCGGTGGCAATGATGGGGATGTCGGGGAACTGCTGGCGGATGATGGTCACCAGCTGGGGGGTCTGGGCCGCCCCGGAGACATTGAGGATGTCCGCCCCGGCGGCGATGCGCTTGGCCACATCCTGTTTGGGAGAGACGATGGTGGCTACCACGGGGATGTCCACCACCTTTTTGATCTCTGAGATGGTCTCGTCGGAGATGGGGGCGTTGAGGACTACCCCGTAGGCCCCCTGGTGCTCGGCAAACTCAGCCAGCCGGACAGAACGGGGGCCGTTGGTCATTCCGCCGCCCACCCCGGCAAAGACCGGGACATCGGCCACACTGATGATGGCCTGGGTGATGACGGGCTGGGGGGTGAAGGGGTAGACGGCAATGATGGCGTCGGCGTTGATATTTTTGATGATGGCCACATCGGTGGTGAAGACCAGAGATTTGATGCGCCGTCCGAAGATGCGGATGCCGCTGCACTGGGTGATACAGTGCGGCACATCCAGCTGGTGGCTGCGCAGGGTGCCGCTGTATGTAGGGATCTGCTTCATAAGATCGCTCCTTTCCCGTTTCCTTCCGTCCAAAAAATCTTGCCTTCATTATATCATGGAAGCAAGGGCAAGTTGTGAATATTCTGTTTCCATTTTTTCGGCAAAAAGGGCCCGTCCAGATGGACGGGCCCGGGAAAACAGGATTTATTTGAAGTACTCCGCGCCGGACTCGAAGAGGGGCTGGTGCTTGCTGCCCGAAATGTTCACGGCTACAAAGTTGCCCCGGCGCTCCAGATGGCCCATCTTGCCGAAGACCCGGCCGTCGGGGGAGAAGATGCCCTCGATGGCATCCATGGAACCGTTGGGGTTGAAGGCCACATCCATGGTGGGGCTGCCCTCCAGGTCCACATACTGGGTGGCCACCTGACCATTTGCAATCAGGTCGGCGATGACCGGGGCGGGGGCTACGAAGCGGCCCTCCCCGTGGGAGATGGGGATGGTGTGCAGGTCGCCCACCTGGCTCTTCAGCATCCAGGGGGAGTTGACGCTGGCCACCCGGGTGGTCACATAGGTGGACTGGTGGCGGCCGATGAGGTTATAGGTGAGGGTGGGGCAGCTGCCGTCCATGGGCCGGATCTCCCCGAAGGGGACCAGACCCAGCTTCACCAGGGCCTGGAAGCCGTTGCAGATGCCCAGCATCAGGCCGTCCCGGTTGCGGAGCAGGTCCATGATGGCCTCGCTGAGGGCGGGAGAGCGGAGGAAGGAGGCGATGAACTTGCCCGAGCCCTCGGGCTCGTCGCCGCCGGAGAAGCCGCCGGGGAGGATCACCATCTGGGCGGAGCGGATGGCCTTCTCCAGGGCCTGGGCGGACTGGGTGAGAAAATCGGTGGTCAGGTTGCGGATGACCACGATCTCCGGGTCGATGCCCGCCCGGATGCAGGCCTTGGCGGTGTCGTACTCGCAGTTGGTGCCGGGGAAGACGGGGATGACCGCCTTGGGATGGGCCACCTTGTGCTTGCACACAGCGATGGACCGCTTGTCCCAGGAGATGGGTTCCACCTTCTCACTGGTGCCGGCCCTGGTGGGGTAGACCTGCTCCAGGACCTCTTCGTTGAGCTTCAGCAGCTCCTCCACGGACACTGCCTCCCCGGGCAGGGCCACGAAGGGAGCGGCGGTGGTCTCGCCCAGGCGCAGGGCGCAGGGGTCGTTCACTTCTTCAGTGAGCTCGGCCACGATGGCACCGGACATGGGGGTATACCAGTCCACATTCTCCATCCCGGCCTGGAAGCCGATGGAGTTGCCGAAGGACATCTTCATCACGGCCTCACCAAGGCCGTTTTCCACAGC
>CALWOR010000164.1 GCA_944383205.1 uncultured Oscillospiraceae bacterium
TTCTTTCCTTCTCGTCCAAGAGTGCGTAAACTAAAAAACGGCCCTCGAGCCCTGAAAAAGGAGATACTTACCGATGAAAAGACGCACTTTTGCCGCCGCTCTGGCCTGTGCCCTAATCCTGCTGTCCGCCTGTGGCGGTGGAAACGGCAGTTCTTCCTCCGGCAGCAGCGCTTCCAGCTCCTCCAGTTCTTCCAGCGTCTCCAGTTCCTCCGGCTCTGCCGACAGTTCAGAGGACAGCCTGGTCCTTCCTGACAGCTCTAACCCGGACCCCTCCCAGACCCCCAACGCCTCTCTCCCCGACGGCTCGACGGATGAGACTCAGGAGCCTGTAGCCCAGACCTCACTGTCCCTGAGCAAAAGCGACTTCACCCTCTTCTCCGCCGGGGCTACCTGGCAGCTGAAGGCCAAAGCTGAGCCCGCCGGAGGTAAGCAGACCTGGACCTCCAGCGATGAAAAGGTAGCCACCGTGGACGAAAAGGGTCTGGTCACCGCTGTGGGCGCCGGCAGCGCCACCATTACCGTCACCGACGAGACTACCAAGCTGTCCGCATCTTGCATCGTCCGGGTGCGCATTGAGGAGCAGAAGCCTGAAAGCGGCAGTTCTTCCTCCAGCGACAGCAGCGGCTCCTCTTCCTCCAGCGGCTCCTCCTCCAGCTCCCAGAGCTCCAATGTGGACCTGACCGCCTTTGCCGACCAGGTGATGGGGGACTATGAGTTCGGCATGCTAAGCCTGGCCGACACCTCCACCATGGACTCCCTGTACAGCGGCCTGTCCGGGGTAAGCACCCAGCAATGCCTGGTGTACTGCACCATGATGACCATGAACAACGGGGAGTTCGTCCTGGTCCAGGTGACTGACAGCAAGGATGTATCCACCGTGAAGGGTATCCTTCAGGCCCGCATCGACCAGATGGTCAACGGCGGCGCTTGGTACCCCGAGCCAACTGAGCAGTGGAAGAACAACTCCCGTGTGGTCTCTAACGGCAACTATGTGATGATGGTGGTCCACGAAAGCTGCGATGATATCGTCTCCGCTTTCAACAATTTGTTTTAATGTTTTTGTCACCGTGGTACAATCCAAGTAATCTTATATATGGGGGCCGCCTGAACGGCGGCTCCCATTTCCCTGCCGATTTCAAATAGAAAGGAGAAGGGCCGATGGTCTTTTCCACCCCAATCTTTCTGTTTTATTTCCTGGTTCTGACTCTCTTCGTCTACTACCTGGTACCCCGAAAGCTCCGGAACCTGGTTATCCTTTGCGCCTCCCTTTTCTTCTACTACTGGGGTGAGCAGCGATATGTGGCCATCATGTTCCTGTCCACCTTCATCGATTTTACCCACGGCTGGCTGGTAGAACGGTGCAAGAGCAAGGGCAATGACAAGGGGGCCCGGATGGCGGTGGCCTCCTCCATCGTCTTTAATCTGGCTCTGCTGATCTTTTTTAAATATTGGGATTTCCTGGCCGCCTCTCTCCAGGCCATAGGTCTCAACTTCATGCCGGTACTGGGCATCCATCTGCCCATCGGTATATCATTCTATACTTTCCAGACCATGAGCTACACCATCGATGTGTACCGGGGGGATACCCGCGCCCAGCGGAACATCATCAATTTCGGCACCTTCGTCACTCTCTTTCCCCAGCTCATCGCCGGCCCTATCATCAAGTATAAGGACCTGGGAGACCAGATCAATGAGCATATCTGCAGCGCCGACAAGTTTTCCTCCGGCGTACAGATCTTCATGGTGGGATTGGGAAAAAAGCTGCTCATCGCCAACAATGTAGGGATGCTTTGGGAGGCCTACAAGGCCATGGCCCCCGGGGAACTCACTGTGGCAGGTGCCTGGCTCGGGGTTCTGGCCTTCACCTTCCAGATCTACTTTGACTTCTCAGGCTACTCCGACATGGCCGTCGGCCTTGGACGGATGCTGGGCTTTGAGTTTCTCCCCAACTTCAACTACCCCTATATCTCCAAAAGCATCACCGAGTTCTGGCGGCGCTGGCACATTTCTCTGAGCACCTGGTTCAAGGAGTACCTCTACATTCCCCTGGGGGGCAACCGCTGCTCCAAGCCCCGGTGGGTCTTTAACCTGCTGGTGGTGTGGGCGGCAACCGGCATCTGGCATGGAGCCAGCTGGAACTATCTGCTGTGGGGCCTTTACTTCTTTTTGCTGCTGATGGCAGAGAAATTTCTCTGGGGCAAAGCTCTGGAAAAGGCTCCCGCCCTGGTGGGCCACATCTACACCATGTTTTTTGTGGTGGTGAGCTGGGCCATCTTTGCCATCGAGGACTTCTCCCACCTCATCTCCTATCTGAAGGTCATGTTTGGCCTGGGAGGCGTGCCCCTGGTCAACGGAAATCTGGGCTATTACCTCACCAGCTATCTGCCCATTCTGTGCCTGGCGGCCCTGGCTTCTACCCCTCTGGGCGTAACGATTTACCGCAAGCTCCCCCAGTGGGCAGCCCGGTGTGTCTGCACCATGCTGGTGCTGGCTGGGCTGGTGGTGTGCACCGCCTATCTGGTGGACGGCACCTACAACCCCTTCCTCTATTTCCGCTTCTAAGGAGGTGCGAGCCATGAAAAAATTCAATATTTTCCTCTCCGCACTCTTCTGTGTGTTCATCGGAGGGATGTTGGTGGTAAGCGCCATTCTCCCCGACAAGAGCTTCTCTCCCCTGGAGAACCGCTACCTGGCCAAGCCCCCCAAATTTTCTCTCCAGACCCTCTCCGACGGCACTTTTATGAAAGATGCGGAGGATTATGCCTCCGACCAGATCGTGGGCCGGGACTTCTGGGTGGCCCTGAAAGCCTGGAGCGAACGGCTCTCCGGCAAGCAGGAGAATAACGGGGTCTACTTCGGCAAGGAGGACACCCTGTTGAACCGGGTGGATACTCCCTCCTGGACCGACAAGCAGACCGAGGCGGGCCTTGTGCAGGGTCTGAACACCCGACTGAATTTTGTAGACACCCTGGTAGGCAATGTGTCTGTCCCCGTCTACCTGGGCCTCATTCCCTCCTCCTCCACTGTGTGGTCCGACCGGCTCCCCGCCGGGGCTCCCACCGCCGATGAGCTGGGCATCATTGACGAGCTCTACTTTCAGACCGGGGCCAACACCCTGGATATGGCCGGAGCCCTCCTGGAGCACAAGGACGAGGACATCTACTACCGCACCGACCACCATTGGACCAGCCTTGGTGCCTACTACGGGGCCAATGTTCTGCTGGAGGTCATGGGCATGGAGCCTCTGGACCTTGGGGACTACCAGAAGACCACCGTCTCCACCGATTTTTACGGCACCACCTTCTCCACCTCCGGGGTGCGGTGGGTCCGCCCCGATGCTATCGACACCTACATCCCCGAGGATGGGGTGAAGGTCACCTCCTGGTTCACCGGAAAGCCCGAGGAGGGCAGTCTCTATGTGGAGCGCTACCTTGCGGAGAAGGACAAGTACTCCTACTTTCTGGGGGGCAACCAGTCCCTGTGCGTCATCGAGACGGAGCACACCGACGCCCCCAAGCTCCTTCTTATCCGGGACTCCTACTCCGACTCCCTGGCACCCTTCCTCACAGAGCGGTTTTCCGAAATCCACCTCTTCGATCCCCGGTATAACCTCAACAGCGTGAAGGACTATGTGGAGGAAAACAGTATCGACCAGGTGGTAGTTCTCTATTCCTTCCAGAATTTCGCTACCGACCAGTATCTCTTTGTCATGTCCCGGTGAGGGGATGTGGGGCTGTGTAAAAAAATGTGGAAAATGTGAAAAAACTGTTGACAGCCTCCCGGAAGGCTGGTATAATACCCCTTGCTTGAGCGCCCAACCGGGTGCCAGCCAAGTAAATATGGGGGTATAGCTCAGCTGGGAGCGCCAGCAAACG
>CALWOR010000165.1 GCA_944383205.1 uncultured Oscillospiraceae bacterium
CTGCGCCGTGGACATGAAGAAGGAGGAGATCCGGGCCCTGGAGGAGGCCTACGCCAAGTGCGAGTGCCCCGTGGTGTCCAACAACTCCGCCCACCGCTGGACCCCCGACGTGCCCATGGTGGTGCCCGAGCTCAACGCCCAGCACCTGGAGATCATCCCCAAGCAGCGCCAGCGCCTGGGCACCAAGCGGGGCTTCATCGCGGTGAAGTCCAACTGCTCCATCCAGTCCTACGCTCCCCTGCTCACCCCCATCATGCAGGCGGGCTACCCCATTGAGAAGGTGCTGGTTTGTACCTACCAGGCCATCTCCGGCGCGGGCAAGACCTTTGAGCGCTGGCCCGAGATGGTGGATAACCTCATCCCCTATATCGGCGGCGAGGAGGAGAAGAGCGAGCAGGAGCCCCTGAAGGTCTGGGGCCGCATCGAGGGCAATGAGATCGTCAAGGCCAGCGGTCCCGCCATCACCGCCCAGTGTCTCCGGGTCCCCGTGTCTGACGGCCACACCGCCGCCACCTTCGTCACCTTTGGAGAGAAGAAGCCCTCCATTGAGGAGATCAAGGAGATCTGGAAGAACTTCAAGGGCCGCGCCCAGGAGCTGGACCTCCCCTCCGCCCCCAAGCAGTTCATCCACTACTTTGAGGAGCCTGACCGTCCCCAGGCCAAGCTGGACCGGGAGCTGGAGGGCGGCATGGCCATCACCGCCGGCCGTCTGCGCCCTGATACCCAGTATGACTACAAGTTTGTGGGTCTCTCCCACAACACCCTCCGGGGCGCCGCAGGCGGCAGCGTGCTGCTGGCCGAGCTGCTGTGTGCCGAGGGGTATATGGACCGCTGATCCCGGCCGAAAAAGCGGCTTTTTGCAGGAGGGCTTTTGACAAGCAGAGGAAAGAGGGATCAACCATTCCCAATCTCCAAACTCCTGATTCCTAATTCAATGAGAAAGGTTTGTGATTTTATGCGGACTCCCGTATTTACCGGCTCCTGCCCCGCTCTTGTCACCCCCTTTGATGAGAACGGCACCATCAACTACGACGCCTTCGGCAAGCTCATCGACGACCAGATCGCAGCCGGTGTGGACGCAGTGTGTGTCTGCGGCACCACCGGCGAGTCGGCCACCATGTCCATCCGGGAGCACATTGCCGCTGTGGAGTACTGCGTCAAGCGGGTGGACCACCGGGTGAAGGTCATTGCCGGCGCCGGTTCCAACGACACCTCTGCCGCCGTCTACCTCTCCCAGCACGCCCAGGACTCCGGGGCCGACGCCCTGCTCCATGTGACCCCCTACTACAACAAGGCCAGCCAGACCGGCCTTATCAAGCACTATGAGTACATCGCCGACCGGGTGGAGCTGCCCATCATCCTCTACAATGTGCCCTCCCGCACCGGCGTGTCCTTTACCGCCGAGACCTACAAGATCCTCTCTGAGAATCCCAAGATCAACGGCGTGAAGGAGGCCAGCGGCAACTTCTCCCTCCTGGCCCATACCCGCTACCTCTGCCCCGACGACTTCTACATCTGGTCGGGCAACGACGACCAGGTGGTGCCCATGATGGCCCTGGGCGCCAAGGGGGTCATCTCCGTGGTGTCCAACATCGCCCCCGAGGTGATGGTGAAGATGAGCCACCTGTGCCTGGAGAATGACTTCGAGGCCGCCTCCAAGCTCCAGATCCAGTACATGGACCTCATCGACGCCCTGTTCTGCGAGGTCAACCCCATCCCGGTCAAAACCGCCATGAACCTCATGGGCATGGAGGCCGGTCCCCTGCGTCTGCCCCTGTGCGAGATGTCTGAGAAGAATCTGGCCACCCTCCGCTCCTCTCTGGAGCGCGCGGGCCTGCTGAAGTAAGGAGCCCTCACTATGCTGAAGATAATCATTTCCGGCTGCAGCGGCCACATGGGCCGGGTGGTTGCCGAGCTGTGCCAGGGTGATCCCCAGGTGGAGGTGGCCGCCGGCTTTGATGTGCTGGGCCCCGCCGACCGGGAGTTCCCCGTCTTCTCCTCCCCGGATCAGTTCCAGGGAGAGGCGGATGCGGTCATCGACTTCTCCTCCCCCGCCGCCCTGGACGGCCTTCTGAAGTTTGCCAGGGAGCGGAAGATCCCTCTGGTGCTGGCCACCACCGGCTACACCCCGGAGCAGCTCGCCCAGATCGGTGCCGCCGCCCTGGAGGTGCCCATCTTCCGTTCGGCCAATATGTCTCTGGGCATCAATGTGCTGCTGGAGCTGGTGAAGAAGGCCGCCTCCATTCTGGGGGACAGCTACGACATCGAGATCGTGGAGCGCCACCACCGCCGGAAGGTGGACGCCCCCTCGGGCACCGCCCTGATGATCGCCGACGCGGCGGCTTCCGCCTGCGGTCACGAGACCGAGTATGTCTTTGAGCGGCACTCCGTCCGCCAGCCCCGGGACAAGAAGGAGATCGGTATCTCCGCCGTCCGGGGCGGCACCATCGTGGGTGAGCACGAGATCATCTTCGCCGGCCACGACGAAGTCATGGAGATCAAGCATACCGCCCTCTCCCGGGAAATTTTCGCCCAGGGGGCCGTGGAGGCCGCCAAGTTCATGGCCACAGTGAAGGAACCCGGCATGTATGATATGAGCATGCTGGTGAAATAATGGCAGACGCAGCCCTTGCCGCGGCAGGGGCTGCGTTTTCTAAAGTTGTTGAGGGAGGAAACTGCCCATGTCCGACCAATTGATCCGCACTCGCCTGCTCATCGGGGACGAGCCTGTGGAGCGGCTCCAAAACGCCCGTGTGGCCGTCTTCGGCGTGGGGGGCGTAGGCGGCTTCTGCGTTGAGGCCCTGGCAAGGGCAGGTGTAGGTACTTTACACCTCTATGACGACGACACCGTGTCCGAGAGCAACTTAAACCGCCAGATCGCCGCCCTCCACTCCACCCTGGGTCAGCCCAAGGCGGAGGTGATGGCCCGCCGGGTCCTGGATATCAATCCCCGGTGTCAGGTGAAGGCCATCCGTATGTTCTACCTGCCCCAGAACGCCCATGAGGTGAACCTCAAGCAATATGACTATGTGGTGGACTGTATCGACACGGTGGCCGCCAAGCTGGATTTGGTGGAAAGGTGTACCGCTTTACAGGTAAGAATTATCAGCGCTATGGGCTCGGGGAACAAGCTGGACCCCACCGCCTTCCGGGTAAGCGACCTCTCCAAGACCCAGGGCTGTCCTCTGGCACGGGTGATGCGCAAGGAGCTTCGAAAGCGGGGGATCGAGCATTTGAAGGTGGTCTGGTCCACTGAGCTTCCCCGCTCCCCTATCCGCCCCATGGAGGCGGAGGTCCCGTCCACAACAGACACCCGTCCCGGCACCACCGCCCGGCGGGACACCCCCGGCTCCATCTCCTTTGTCCCCGCCGCCGCCGGTTTGGTTTTGGCCAGCGCGGTAGTAAGGGAATTGGGGAATTTTTAAGTAAAAAAAGACGCGAGGATTTTTCCTCGCGTCTTTTTGGCACTCCGCAGGAGTTTCACCGCCCGCAGGCGGTGAAATCAATTTTTATCTGTTTTTGGGGCGGCTCTGCCGACCCCAAAAACACTTCTCGGCCCGCCAGTGCACCCGAAGGGGGCGCGCAGTCGGGCCGAAGCCCCCTCAACACTGTGGCTCTGCCACTGTGTTGACACGGTGAAATACCTTCTTGCCCTTGCGGATCATCAGGCCATCCCCGGAGAGGTTTTCCTGGGTGTAGGCGGTATTTACATCGCCCACCTTTTCGTCGTTGACGGTGACGCCCCCCTGCTCCACCAGACGGCGGGCCTCCTTCTTGGAGGGGGCCAGCTTGCACTTGACCATCAGGTCCAGAATGCCGATCGAGCCGTCGGTGAGGTCCTCAGCGGCCAGAGT
>CALWOR010000166.1 GCA_944383205.1 uncultured Oscillospiraceae bacterium
ACCAGCCTGCCCTCCAGCCCCTCGGCCCTCAGCCGGTCCCGCACCCGGATCATGGCCAGCTTGATGATGTCGGCGGCGGTGCCCTGGATGGGGGCGTTGAGGGCCACTCGCTCCCCAAAGGAGCGGGTATTGAAGTTGGAGGACTTTAGTTCCGGAATCCACCGGCGGCGGGCAAAGAGGGTGGTCACATAGCCGTCCTTTTTCGCCTGGGCCACCACGCCGTCCATATAGGCCCGGACCCCGGAATAGTGGGCAAAGTACTTTTCCATATACTCCTTGGCCTGCTGTACGCTGACCCCAATGTCCTGGGAGAGGGAGAAGGGGGAGATGCCGTAGACGATGCCGAAGTTCACCGCCTTGGCGCTGCGGCGCATGAGGGGGGTGACCTCCTCGGGAGATACGCCAAAGACCTGGGAGGCAGTGATGGTGTGGATATCGTCTCCCGAGTTGAAGCCGTCGATCATGGCCTGGTCCCCGGCCATGTGGGCCAGCAGGCGCAGCTCGATCTGGGAGTAGTCCGCGTCCACCAGTATCTTGCCCGCCGGGGCCACGAACATCTTTCGAAGCTCCGCCCCCAGCTCCGTGCGAACGGGGATGTTCTGGAGGTTTGGCTCGGTGGAGGAGAGGCGGCCGGTGGCGGTGACGGTGTTCTGGAAGGAGGTGTGGATGCGCCCGTCGGGGGCGATGACCTTGCCCAGCCCCTCCACATAGGTGGAGCTCAGTTTGGTGAGCTGCCGGTACTCCAGGATTTTTTCAATGATGGGGTGCAGGCCCCGGAGCTTTTCCAGTACCTCGGCATTGGTGGAGTAGCCCGTCTTGGTCTTCTTCACCGGGGGCAGGCCCAGCTTGTCAAAGAGGATCTTGCCCAGCTGCTGGGTGGAGTTGATGTTGAAGGTATCCTCCCCGGCCAGGGCGTAGATCTCCTTCTGGATCTGCTCAATGCGTTGGGAGAGCATTTGACCAAATTCACCCAGGGCCCCCCGGTCAATGAGGAAGCCCTCTCCCTCCATCTCCGCCAGGACGGCGCACAGGGGCAGGTCGATCTGCTCATAGAGCTCCCACATGCCCAGCTCCCGCAGCCGCCCGGAGAGAGTCTCCCGAAGGGCTCCGATGAGGGCGCAGTGGCTCAGAAACGCCCCCGTGGGCCCGCTCACCTGGGCGGTGGCGGACTCCTTGTCCTCCGCCCCGGCGTAGGGGTCCTCCCCGGCCTGACGGGCGTTTTCAAAGGCAAAAAGGGAGTGGAAGGCCCCGGGGGCGAGATAGTCCTTGGCCTTGGGGAACTCCCGGTTATAGTAGGTCATCCCCAGCTTCTCCAGCTCGTAGCTCCCGTCGGAGGGGGCAAGGAGGTAGGCGGCCACCTCGGTGTCGAAGACAAAGCCCGCGGGGGAGATGCCCTCCTCCAGCAGGGCCCGCCACAGAGCTTTCAGTCCGTGGGTGGCCTTTTTAATATCCTCAGCGGAGAAAAATTTCGTTAAAAAGTCATTGTAGCCCTCCAGTCGGTCGGCGAAGAGGAGGGCGGCGTGGCTCTCCTCTCGGGAGAGGGAGCACTCCACGCAGACTCCGTCCAGGTCGGGCAGGGCCAGCACATTGACCTCCTCCGCCTTCCGCCACAGTTCCAGCAGCTCCTCAACCCGGGCGGGGCTGTCCACCACCTCGCTGGTGCAGGTGCACTCTGCGATCTGCTCTCCCTGGGGCGCTCCCTCCCCCTGGGGGGCGGTGAGGTGATATTTGTCGATGAGCTTGGCAAATTCCAGGTTCAAAAAGAGCTGATAGAGCCTGTTGTTGTCCGCCTCCCGGCGGAGATTGTCCTCCGGATCAAATTCCAAGGGGGCGTTACAGCGGATGGTGGCCAGGTCGTAGGACATCCGGGCCATCTCCTCCCCCTCCTGGAGCTTTTTCACCACGCCCGGTTTTGCCGGGACGCCGGGGGCCATCTCCGGGGCGGGCATGGCCTTGTACAGCTCATCGATGGAGCCGTAGCGCCCGATGAGGGCCATGGCGGTCTTTTCCCCCACCCCCTTCACTCCGGGAATGTTGTCGCTGGCGTCCCCCATGAGGGCCTTCAGGTCGATGATGTGGATGGGGTCAAAGCCGTACTCCTCCCGGAAGGCCTCCGGGGTCATGTCCCGGGTGGTGGTGCGGCCCATGCGGGTGGACACCAGCTTCACGGTGGTGGTGTCGGTGACCAGCTGGAGGGAGTCCTTGTCCCCGGTGACGATCACCGTCTCCCACCCGGCGGCGGTGTCCTTCACGGAGATGGTGCCGATGAGATCGTCCGCTTCCCAGCCGTCCATCTCGTACATGGGGATGTTCATGGCGGCAAGGACTTCCTTTAAAATGGGCATCTGGCTGGCCAGCTCTTCGGGCATCCCCTTGCGCTGGGCCTTGTACCCCTCGTACTGAAGGTGGCGGAAGGTGGGGGCCTTCCGGTCAAATGTGACGCACAGGGCGTCGGGGGCGCTCTCATCCAGCAGTTTGCCCAGGATGTTCAGAAAGCCGAAGATGGCGTTGGTGGGCTGTCCCTCCCGGGTGGTCAGGTTCTGACTGACCCCGTAGAAGGCGCGGTTGACGATGGAATTGCCGTCGATGACCATCAGCTTTTTCATAGCGGGACCTCCGAAATGGACATAAGAATTGACAGTTCATATTAGTATATCAGCTTTCCCTGAGAAGGGCAAGAAAAACCGGGAGCCCGAAGGCTCCCGGCGAGACTGTCGAAAAAGTGGCAGAGCCACTTTTTCGAAAAGGATTGCACGCAAGCTGGGCCTAGATTCCTTGCGGAAAAGTCGGCCCATCTTGCGTGAGAAGTGTCATTTCCGACGCACATGTCGCCGGAAATGACTGGATCTCATTTTATTCCGCCGCCTCCGGGCGGCGGAACTCCTTGCAGGAGGGCTTTTTCGGCAAGCAGCCGGGAGCCCGAAGGCTCCCGGCGGATAAGGTGAACTCAGATGGTAGCGACCTCCACCAGAGCGGTAAGGTGGCAGATAATGACACAGGCCTCGGCCCGGGTGATGCTGCTCTCACCGTTGAACTTGTGCTGGCTGTCGCCGGTGAGCACCCCGGAGCGGTACCAGCGGTAGACGATCTCCCCATAGGGATCGCTCTCGGCCAGGTCGGGAATGAAGCCGTCGGCCACTTCGTTCACATCGGAGTTTACCCGGGCGAACCAGGCGGCCTTGTCCCAGATGGCGGCCATTTCAAAGCGGGTGGCACTCTCGTCCATTTTGGCCAGATAGCCGTCTTCCTCCGCGATAAGGCCGTTTTCCAGGCAGTAGTTGTAGTAGGGGGTGTACCAAGTCTCACCCTCGGCGGGCGGAGCGACCTGAGCGCCGGTCTGGGCCATGTGGAGCCGGGCAGCCAGAACGATCACCTGAGAAATGGTCAGGGGGCTGTTGGGACCGAAGGAGCCGTCGGGATTGCCGGTAAACCATCCGGCGTCGGCGGCGGGGATGACGAAGTTATAATACCAGTCCCCCTCCTTCACATCGGTGAAGGAGACGCTCTCCACCGCTTCCAGGGGGATCTCGGCGTAGCTGTTGTTATAGCCGAAGCGGATGGCCACGGTCCAGTCGGCGTACTCTTCAGGAACGGTGAGGGTGAAGGTGCGGGTTTCAGAGGCCGGGATGTTGAGGTACTCCATGTAATTGTTCACTTCGCCGATCAGGAAGAATTCGGTGAGCTCCCCCTCGGGAGTGACGGCGCTGTAGCGGTCTACTCCGTCCTTGGAGATATGGATATTCATACTCCAGACGGCATCCTCAGGAATGTTCTCCGGACTGGCGGTGAACTG
>CALWOR010000167.1 GCA_944383205.1 uncultured Oscillospiraceae bacterium
GGGGAAAGTGTGAAAGTTTCCCCCTCGCGGACAGGCGGAATTCGTCATTTTTCACAATGTTTCAAAAACAGCGCCCCCGGGGAATCCCGGGGGCTGCTGTCCGCTAATCTTTGGGAAGGTCCTGGGAGGGAGGCGGTTCCTGATCTCCGCCGCCTGTCGTCCCTCCGCCCGCGGTGCCTCCTCCCTCACCGGGGAGCACCGGGTCGCCGGGGAGCACCGGGTCCACATAGCCCGGGTCGTCGGGGTCCAGGGTCATGTTGGGGTCGTTGGGGTCGGGAATCAGCGTCTCCTCTGTGTGGACGGTGCACAGCCCGGCCTCCATCACCGTGGCGTATCGGTACATCTCATCTCCAGCGGTGACACCGGCAACGCTGCTGCGCTCATAATCGGGGTAGCAGACCTCTTTCAGGCTCTCCTCCGGGCAGTAGGGGCCGGCCTCGTGGTAGAGGCCCGTCTCATTACCGTCGGCATCCAGAATGGGGTCGTCCAGACAGACGGTGACCACGCTGGCACCGGTGTGGACGGTACACACACTTCCCTCCGGGTAGTCCTCTGCAAAGACATAGGCACTGGTGGCCCGGCTGCCCCGTGGGTCCAGTTTGCAGTAGTCGGTGGCCAGAAGACCGCTGTCCTGACAGTAAGTCACGCTGCGCAGAGAGGAAGAGGCGGCCTCGGGGAAGTCCTTATCGGACAGCCCCTCGTGGATGGGCTCCATGACCATCCGCCACAGGTTCACATGGGTGGTGGTATTGGGCATGGTGGCATTGTTGGGATAGCCCATCCAGACGGCGGCGGTATAGTAGGGAGTGTAGCCCACGAACCACAGGTCGTACACATCGTTGGTGGTACCGGTCTTGCCGGCGCAGTGCATGCCGCTCAGGCCCTTGCCCGCGGCGGTGCCCCCGGACTGGAACACCCCCTGGAGCAGGGTATTCATATAGTAAGCGGTGGTGTCCTTCAGGGCGGTCTCCTGAACGGTGGGATTTTCCAGCAGGAGGACCTCCTCCCCGTCCACCATGTGGGTCACCTTGGTGAAAGTGCGGGAATAGGTGTAGGTGCCCCCGTTGGGGAAGGTGGCGTAGGCCTCGGCCATGTCCCGGGTGGTGACGCCGTCGGTGAGGCCACCCATGGCCAGGGGGGCCACGCCGATGTCGCTGTAGGTCTTGCCGTTGATCTCCCGGCCCTCCTCCAGGTCGATGTGGAAGTGGGTCTCCATGAAGTTGAAGCTCTCCTGGGGGGTGACCAGGTCGGCCAAAATCCGGACGGCGATGGTGTTCAGGGACACCTTCAGGGCGTAGGGAATCCCGGTAAGGCCCCGGTAGCTGGTGGACCCGGCGTTATAGGGCCAGGGGCCGCCGTTCATCTCCTGATAGGGGTAGTCGTCCAGCACGGTGATGGGGCTGATCTTCCCCATCTCCAGGGCGGGGGCGTAGACGGACAGGGGCTTGATGGAGGAGCCGGGCTGCCGTTTGGAGGAGTTGGCGTAGTTGCTCAGAAGGTTGCCCTCCTTCTCCCCGAACTGGCCGGCGATGGCCACCACATCCCCGGTGGTGTTGTCGATGACGGTGATGGCCGACTGCATGAGCTGGCCGTCCTTGGAGGTGTAGTTCAGGTTCTCCCGGTTGGTATATACCGCATCCACCGCCGCCTGAACATCGGGGTCATAGCAGGTGTAGATGCGCAGGCCGCCCCGCTGGAGGGCCTGGTTGACCATGGAGTCGGACCAGCCCAGCTCCTCCTGAAGGGCCTGGGACACATCGGAGATCACAGTCTCCTCGTACCAGGTGTAGATCTCGGTGGTCGCCGTATCATTAAAAAAAAAAACAAAGACCAGCTCCTGGGCCACGGCCTCATCATATTCCTCCTGGGTGATATAGCCCTGGTCCAGCATCTGGAAGAGGACCACCTCCTGGCGGTACTTGTTCCACTGTCGGGCGTCCCACAGCTCACCCTCGCTGTTTTCCGACTTGGCGAAGGAGTAGGGGCCGTATTTGGAGGGGTTGTTGGTGATGGAGATGAGGCTGGCACACTCGGCCAGGGTCAGCTCGCTGACAGGCTTTCCAAAATACTTCAGCGAGGCCGCGCCCACGCCATCACAGCCGCTGCCCAGGGGGATGATATTCAGGTAGCGCTCGATGGTGTCCTCTTTGGAGTTGTTCTGGGTGAAGCGGATGGCCCGGACGATCTCGGTGATCTTCCGCTTTACAGTGGTCTCATTGTAGCCCGTCTGGTTCTTGATGAGCTGCTGGGTGATGGTGGAGCCGCCGGAGATGTCGTTGCCCAGGAACATGTCCACCACGGCGTTGAGGGTCCGGCGCCAGTCCACGCCCGGGTGGGTCCAGAAGCGCTTGTCCTCGATGGCCACAGCGGCGTTCACCAGGTCCTCGGGCATGTCCTCCAGGTCCACCCAGATGGAGCTGGTGGTATTTAACAGTGTGGTCATCTCCACATAGCTCCCTGTGGTCTTGTCCTCATAGTACATGATGCTGTTCTCCCCGTAGGGGAAATCGTCCATGCTCAAATCGGCGATGGGCACGATGACCTTGTTGATGTACACCGCCGCAAAGCAGCACAGCAGCGCTCCGGTGCACAGGCCCACCAGCAGCAGGGTGCCCAGGACCTTGAAGACCATGGCCGCCCTGCCGCCCCGGCGCTTTTTCCGTTTCCGGGGCCGGGGCTCCTCCTCCCGGTGGCGGGGAGCCTGGCGGCGGGAGGGGTATTCGCTGTTTTCATATAAGGAATGGTTGTTATGATCTGACACAATGCTACCTCCAGTCGGGAGGGAGAACGCTGCTTCCCTCCGACGGTCCTGGCAGACCCGGTCTGCCGTGGTTTCCTTGCCTGCCGGCTTATCCGCACGGCCTTTGTCATAGCCGGGCGTAAAAACCCAGTATGGGTATTATACCAGATTTTCCTTGTTTGTCCACCTAAAATCCAACTATATCCGGCTTTCCGGGACAAATGACAAAGAGATGTGAAAATTTACCTGGTCCCGCTCTTGCATTTTTTCCCGTCCGGGGTTAAAATAGACCCAGGAAAACACAGGAGGTATTTCACTATGGAGGAGCTGTTCGGCCCCGATTTCATCTCCGTCACCGACGAGGACGGCAACGAGTTCGAGCTGGAGCTGGTGGACACCCTGGAGCACAAGGGCATCACCTACTACGCCATGTTCCCTGCCGTGGACGCCGACGAGGAGACGGGCGAGCCCAAGGATGTGGACGCCGACGATGAGGAATACGGCCTGGTCATCATGAAGGCCATTGAGGAAAACGGCGAGGAGCTGCTGTCCACCCTGGACTCCGACGAGGAGCTGGACGAGGTCTATGAGCTGTTCATGGAGCGGTTCTTCGCGGAAGAGGAAGAAGAAAAAGAGGACTGAGGAATCTTTCCTGCTCGGTGCGTGATGGGTCCTTTTAAACCCACATTTTTTAAACGGGACGCCCACCTCACGGTGTGGCTTGCAGGCCTCCCGGCCCCCCTTTGAGGTCGGCTGGACGTTGGACGCAGATAAGCATCGTGGAGGCGACCCACCTGCCAGTTCGTGCAGGTTTTAAACGGGTCCACACGGCCAGAGCGGGGCATAGAGAGACTTTAGTCCACTTGGGCGCGGCGTTTTTCGCCGCGCTCTTTTT
>CALWOR010000168.1 GCA_944383205.1 uncultured Oscillospiraceae bacterium
CCGGGAGGAGTTTGCCAAAAACGGCCTGGAGGGCAAGGTTTGGCAGTACTTTACCGCCATTCCCGATCTGAAGAGCGTGGGCGTCCGGGAGGGGGTCCGGGCCGACGAGTGGCCAGTGATCATCCGGGCGGTGAACACCGTGGATGCCATGACCGCCACCGTGGAGAATGTGCCCTTTGACCTTCTCCAGCACATCACCCGGCGCATCACCAGCGAGGTGAAGGGAGTCAACCGGGTGCTCTTCGACCTGACGCCCAAGCCCACGGGGACCATCGAATGGGAGTGAGCGGGGAAAACGCCCCGTGAACAGATGATTTTTCCGGAACAGGAGAGCTGACAGAGAGGATCTGTCAGCTCTTTTCCGGGGTTTTGGAACAAGGAGCAAGGACATGGCCAAGTACAACATTGTGGATCTGTTTGCCGGGGTGGGAGGGCTGAGCTACGGCTTTGCCCGGCTGCCCGAGTTTCAGATCCTCGCCGCCAATGAGATCGAAAAAGACATCGCCGCCGCCTACCACCTCAATCACCCCCAGGTGGAGATGATCAACTGCGACATCAACGACCTCACCGGGGAGATGCTGGAGCAGGCCCTGAAGGGGCGCCGGGTCCATGTGGTGGTGGGGGGGCCCCCCTGCCAGTCCTACTCCACCCTGGGCAAGCGGCAGATGGACGAGCGGGCCAACCTGTTTCTTCAGTACAAACGGGTATTGACCATCCTCAAACCCAGGGCCTTTGTTTTTGAAAATGTGACGGGGATCCTCAGCATGGACCGGGGCAGGCTCTTTCCCAAGGTGCGGGAGGAGTTTGCCCAGCTGGGCTATGTGCTCAGACACTGTGTGCTGGACGCGGTGGACTTCGGGGTGCCCCAGCGCCGGGAGCGGGTGTTCCTGGTGGGGATGCGGGGGGAGAACCCCTTCACGGCGCCCGAGCCCACCCACGGCCCGGGAAGAAAGCCCTATGTGACCCTCAAAGAGGCCATCGGGGACCTGCCCCCCCTGGAGAACGGAGAGGAGAAGGGCTTCTATCAGGGAGAGGCGGACAACGAGTTTCTTCGCTTTGTGCGAGGCAATGGGGCCCAGGTCCTCACCGAGCACAGGGCGCCCAGAAACGGGGAGCACCTGGTCCGACTGATGAAGGCCCTGGGGGACGGCCAGTCCAAGGACGACCTGCCAGCGGAGCTGCGCCCCAAGAGCGGCTACGGCAACACCTATGCCAAGCTTTGGTGGGAGCGACCCTCCACCACCATCACCCGGAACTTCGCCTGCCCATCCTCCTCCCGGTGTATCCACCCCCGGGACTCCCGGGCCATGTCCATCCGGGAGGGAGCGCGGCTGCAGAGCTTTCCTGACGATTATCAGTTTTACGGCTGCGACGGCACGAAGCGTCTGGAGATCGGAAACGCCGTGCCCCCCCTGCTGTCGGCGGCCATCGCCCGGCAGATGCTCAAAGCCCTGGAGGAGACAAACTGAACAGCGGCCCGCCCCATGCTGTCGGGGCGGGCCGCTGTTGATTACAGCTGTGAAAGTTTGGCGTAGGAGTGGTGAAACTGCATGCTTCCGGGGATCACCTTTCTGGGACTGTGCCACTGGACGAAACCGAAGGGAAGCTGGATGGTGCTGCCGCAGTTTTTGGCCCCATAGAAGGCGGTTGGCGGAATTATCTCCCGCAGGTCGGGAAGATAAAACATCTGGTCAAGGGCACTTTCCCCCACCAGGTTGACATACCACACGATCTGAGCCCAGTCCTCCCGGTTGGAGGCCAGGCCCCGGGCGAAGCAGAAGTCGAACAGCTGGGATATGTGCCCATTGACCCACCGAAGCAGGGCGGTGCACAGCCGAGGGTCATAGGCGTTCAGGGTAGCGGCTGTCAGGCGGTGCTTTCTGAGCTCCAGATCGGGGAGGTGGCCAAATGACCGGACCAGCTCCAGGGTGTCCTCTGCACAGCCGAAATAGAGGGAGAGAGCCCGGCAGACCTCAGGGGGGATCTCCTCCTGATACTGCAGCTCATAGCCCTGGATGAAGCGTTCGATGCCGATGAGAAAGACCTGGCCCTTGTCCTCCTTTTTGATGGAGACATTCAGCCGCTTTCCGTTGGAGAGGTAGAGCCACAGGTCGGTTTTGGACTTGGTCCTGCCCCCCAGGACACAGTCCACATCGGTCTCACACAGACCGCCGTACTCCACATCCTCCACATAGACTCCCTCCAGGTGGGCGCAGCGAAGCAGCCGCTTCTGCACAGCGGAGTCGGAGCGGACCAGCTGGGCTGCCAGGTCCTCATTTCTGTGACCGGTGAGTTTGGCGTGCTGCCAGCCCTGGGAGCGGTTGCGAACGGACATGGGAGCATCTCCTTTCATGGCCCTGTCGCCCGGTGCCTGAAAACAGAACAGGGCAGTTTGATGCGTACAGGATACCACATAAAAGCCCCTGCGTCCACAGTTTTGGGGGAAAAGAGCCCCGCCGCCGGGCGGGGCTCCGGATGAGATGTAGTTCAGGGCGGGGATCACTCCCGGTAATAGGCCAAAGTGCCGTCGGCAATGACTGCTGCCCGGGCCCCATGGGGGTACTTTTCCCTGAGAAGGGCCAGGGTCTCTTCCCAGGTTTTGGTGTAGACCTGCTTGTCCAGCTCCCCGAACCAGTGGGATGCCCCCAGGTCCGGATGGGGCATCCAGAAGAGGTAACGCCCCACCTCCGGGCGGACGGCAGGCATGGCACCCATCATCCGTCCATGGGTGTGAGCGCCGAAGGAGCCGAAGAGATAGTGGGTGGCCTGGCCCCGGCGGGTGAGGTCCACCACTACCACATCGCCTCCGGGGCGGATGGCCATGGCTCCGAAGCCGGTGGCAATGGTGGCCTCGCTGGCCTTGGCGTTCACATTGACGATGACCACATCCATATCCGAAATGGGGGGGATGCCATAGGCCTCCTGGGCGGCGGGGATGGCGGCGTAGTACTCCTCGATGGGGTCGCCTGCGTACAGGTCAATGAGCTCCAGGCGGCTGTTGTACAGACAGTCCACCTTGAAGAAGGGCCCGGCCATGCGGGTCATTTCCTCAATCTCCTCCCGCATACCCCGCATCTCCAGCCTGCCGGTCATTTTGGAGCTGTTAAAATGGTTGCGCTGGAGAAATTCCGTGGCTGTGGTGTGATTGCGGGCGATGGTGTCGATGGAGGCGATACCGGGAAAGAGGATTTTCCCTCCTCCGCCAAAGCCGTTCATAGTGTGAGGGGTCACCGCCCCCAGGCCGATGCGCAGGTCGCATTTCAGAAATTCCTGATTGATGCATACCTCAAAGCCCCGCCGGGTCCGCCCGATGGATACATTGTTCTCATAGCAGTTGTGATTATAAACGGGGTAGCTCCCCATAATATTCTCCCCCAGTTTTTCCACATGGTCCTGGCGGCTATGGGCGCCGTGAGTGCCCAGGGCACAGAGGAACTGGATGCTTTCCTTCCTCACACCGTTTTCCAGCAGAATGTCCAGCACTGCCTCCGCCATAGGACGGGTGGGAGTGCCGCGGGTGATGTCGTCAAAGACGATGCACACCTGCTTTTTGCCCCGGGCCAGCTGAGAGAGAGGAGGGGCACCCACCGGGTGCTCCAGCCGCTCCCGGATCTAGATC
>CALWOR010000169.1 GCA_944383205.1 uncultured Oscillospiraceae bacterium
GCCCTGGGGGGGGCCGGGGCTCTGGCGGCCGCCAGCGTCAAGGCGCTGGAGGTCATCTGCTGGGAGGACCTGGGCTGCGAGGCGGTGCGGAAGCTGGAGGTGGAGAATTTCCCCCTCACCGTCATTCTGGATCCCCAGGGGGGCGACCTCTATGAGAGCGGCCCGGCGGCCTATCTGGCCAGCCTGTAAGCATTCGCCTGTTTGAAAGGAGTATGCCCCATGTATACCTGTGCCAACTGTACCATTCACGCATGCAAAACCGGCCAGAGGGACAAAATGCCTCAAAACTGCCCCATGCGGGACCCGGAGTTTTTTGAACGCCTGCTGGAGGAATATGAAAAGCCGGAAAACCACGACTTTTTCGTCTGCTCCTCCGCCATCGAGGCCATGGGCTATTGTCAGTGGCCCCGGCTGCGGGAGGTGGTGGAGTTTGCCCGGCGCATGGGCTACGCCCGGCTGGGCATAGGCTTTTGCAGCGGTCTGCGCAAGGAGGCCGCCATTGTGGACCGTGTGCTGCGGTCAAACGGCTTTGAGGTGGTGTCGGTGATCTGCAAGGCCGGCGGCATTCCCAAAAAGAAAGTCGGCGTCACCGCCGAGACGGTGTTTCCCCAGGGTACCGACCACCTGCGCCCCGTCCAGCTGGAGCTGCTGGACGCCCCCATGTGCAATCCTATCGCCCAGGCCCAGCTGCTCAACAAGGCCGGCACCCAGCTGAACATTTGCCTGGGGCTGTGCGTGGGCCACGACTCCCTGTTCTACAAGTATTCCCAGGCCCCCGTCACCACCCTGGTGGCCAAGGACCGGGTCACCGGCCACAACCCCGCGGCCGCCATCTGCTATGCCGATACCTATTTTGCCGACCGTCTGAAGGGCGGCTCCCTGTAGCCGCCCCCCGACGAGCCCCATCAGAAAGGAACATCCGATCATGAAAAAATCTCTGTCTCTGCTTCTCTGCGCCGCCATGGCCCTAGGCATGCTGGCCGGCTGCGGCCCGAAAAACACCTCCACCTCCGGCTCCTCCGCCGGCTCTGAAAGCGCCTCCGCTGGCAGCTCCGCCTCCACCGGGGACTCCTCCGGCTCTGTGGGCTTTACCATGCCCAAGCTGATGGTCCTCTCCGGCCCCACCGGAGTGGGGGCCGCCAAGCTCATGGCCGACCAGGACTACGCCCGGGAAAATGGCTCCACCCCCGATGGGGGCTCCTGCATTCTTGAGTCCGCCGAGGTGGTGGCCGACAACACCGAGGTGGCCGCTGCCCTCACCAACGGAGACGCGGACATCGCCGCCATCGCCACCAACGCCGCCGCCAACCTCTACGCCAAGACTGACGGGGGCATCCAGGTGCTGGCCGTCAACACCCTGGGGGTCCTCTATATTCTGGAAAAGGGCAATACCGTCCAGACCATGGCCGACCTGGCGGGGAAGACCCTCTACTGCCCCTCCAACACCAAGGGCGGAAATCCCGAGCATATTTTAAACCACCTGCTGGAGAAAAATGGGGTGTCCCCCAGTGATGTGGACATCCAGTGGCTCACCCCCCAGGAGATCACCGCCCAGCTCACCTCCTCCGACTCCGGCATCTGCATGCTCCCCGTCCCCGCCGCCACCGCCCTGCTGGTCCAGGACAGCGGCGTGCGCCAGGCCCTGTCCCTGTCTGAGGAGTGGGAGAACCTGGGGGAGGGCGCTCTGCCCATGGGCTGCATCGTGGCCCGCACGGTGTATATTGAGGAGAACCCCAAGGGGGTAGAGGCTTTCCTGAAGGCCTACGAGGCCTCCATCACCTATATGTCCGACCCCGCCAACCTCACCGACGCCGCTGAGCTTGTGGCCCAGTATGAGATCACCCCCAGCGCCAAGGTGGCGGAGATGGCCATTCCTCAGTGCAACCTCACCTATGTCACCGGCAAGGAGATGCACACCATGCTGGAGGATTACTACGCCATTCTCTTCCAGGTCGCCCCCGAGTCCATCGGCGGCGAGCTGCCCTACGATTCCTTCTACTATGGAGCGGCCTGACTCTTTGAAAAAGCTTCTTCGCTGGCTGCCGGCCCCCGCCTTCTGGCTGGGGGTCTGGCAGCTTTGCGCGTTTTGGGTGGACCGGAGCGTGGATGGCCGGGGCAATGAGCTCCTTCTCCCCTACCCCGCCACCGTTCTCGCCGCCCTGGGGGAGCAGGCGGGCCAGGTCCTGTTCTGGCAGAGCATCCTGGCCACCCTCCTGCGGGTGGTGGCCGGCCTTGTGCTGGGCGCCGCTCTGGGGGCCGCTCTGGCCGTGCTCACCTGTCTCAGCTCCTGGTGCGACCGCCTCCTCTCCCCCGCCATCCGGGTGATCCGGGCGGCCCCGGTGGCCTCCTTTATTTTGCTGGTCATTTTGTGGACAGGGCGCAACAATGTCCCCGCCGTCATCGCCGCCATGATGGTACTGCCGGTGGTGTGGGACAGCCTGTCCCAGGGCATCCGGGCGGTGGACCCCCGGCTTCTGGAGCTGGGAAGGGCCTACCGCTTCTCCAGAAGAAAGGTGCTCACTCTCATCTACCTTCCGGCCCTGCGCCCCCACATTCTCTCCGCCCTCACCACCGGAGCGGGGCTGGCCTGGAAGTCCGGCGTGGCCGCCGAGGTCCTCTGCCTTCCCCGGCCCGCCCTGGGCACTCAGATCTATAACACCAAGTACCTGCTGGAGATTCCGGAGCTCTTCGCCTGGACGGCGGTGACCGTGGTCCTCTCCCTGGTGCTGGAGCGCCTGCTGCGCTGGGGCGTGGCCCGGTGGGAAAGGGGGCGGCAGAGATGAAGCTGTGTGAACATCTCTCCCGCTCCTTTGGAGACAAGCTCGTGCTCCGGGATTTCTCCCTGAGCATCCCGGACCGGGGGATCGTGGCCCTGAACGGCCCTTCCGGCTGCGGCAAGAGCACTCTGCTGCGCATCCTGGCTGGGCTGGAGCAGCCGGAAGGGGGAACTCTGGGAGATGTCCCCCCCCAGCAGACTGCCCTGCTCTTTCAGGACGACCGGCTGCTCCCCTGGCGGCGTGCCGCCCAGCAGCTCACCGATGTGCTCCCCCGGGAGCGGTGGGGGGAGGTCCCCAGACTTCTGGAGCTGGTGGAACTCACCGGAGAAGAGGAGCGGTTCCCCCGGGAGCTCTCCGGGGGCATGGGCCGTCGTCTGGCCCTTGGGCGCTGCCTGGCCCTGGAGGCCCGGCTCTACCTGCTGGACGAGCCCTTCGCCGGGGTGGACCTGCCTAGGGCCCTGCGCATTCTGGAGGGGCTGCGCGCCCTTTCCGCCCCGGTGCTGCTGGTGAGCCACGAGCCGGAGATCCTTGCCCAAGCCGACCTGGTCCTCGCTCTGGAGGGGCCGCCCCTGCGCCTTGTCTCCCTGACATAATCATTTTATTTTTTCATATATTCATTTATTTTGTGTATATATCGTTGCATTCCCCTTTCCAGCATTGTATAATACTGCCATATATTCGGTCCTGCACCGATGTTAGGAGGCGTGAGCTTCTCCGTGGTAGGCGAAAGTCTGAGCGTGGGCGGTCAGTTCACCGCCAGTCCGGAGAACATTCCTGAGGATGCCGTCTGGAGTATGAATATCCATATCTCCAAGGACGGAGT
>CALWOR010000170.1 GCA_944383205.1 uncultured Oscillospiraceae bacterium
ACCTCGGCGGTCTCGCCGATGACGATGCCCATGCCGTGGTCGATGACGAACCGCCGGCCGATCTTGGCCCCGGGGTGAATCTCGATCCCCGTCCAGAACCGGCTCCACTGGGAGACGAACCGGGCCAGGAATTTCCGGTTATGGCAGTATAGCCAGTGGGCCAGGCGGTGATACAGGGTGGCGTGGACCCCCTGGTACAGCAGAAAAATCTCCAGCTTGGAACGGGCGGCGGGGTCACGCTTCTGATAGGCCTCCAAAGTCTCTGTCAGGGAACGAAACATAATATCCTCCTTTTCTCCGGGGCACTGAGGCTCCGGCAGGGGCCTCTACGGGCCCACGATATGGTATGGTCTGGATCTTGTGGGTGTTCCGACATCGACAGCTCCCGCCCATTCTTCCGTTTGCCTTACACATATCCGGCACCTCCTTCATTCTTTTTCCCGGAGAAAACAAAAGCGCCTCTCACGCCCACTGTTGGGGCATAAGAGGCGATGACTCGCGGTTCCACTCTTATTTTTCACTCGAAGGGCCGCTATCGGGGCCAAGCCGGGCGGCATTACCCGCCGCGCTCCCGGACGCACTTCACATCCGCCGACCCAGGCCCCCTTTCAGCCGGTGAAGGGCCCTCTCTGTCTGCCGGGCAGGACGCTACTTTTCCGTTCCTCGCGCTACAATACAGTATATTATCATCCGGCGGAAGGGGTGTCAAGGGAAAGGGGAAATTTTGCGGAAAAATCCCTCTCCCCTACTCCACCGGCCGGTCATAGGGGCGGTAGTGCTCTTTTGTCAGGTCGATGAAGGTACGGGCGGCGGGAGAAAGGAAGCCGTTTTTCTTGTAGACCACCGCCAGGGAACAGGTGAGCGGGGGTTCTCCCACGGTAAAGCAGGCCAGCTGTTCCAGGTAGGGAGTGCGGGACAGGCCGCTCTCCTGCAAAAAGGCAAAGCCCATCTTCTCCGCCGCCAGATTGATGGCAGTGGTGTTGTTGGTGGTCACCAGAATATTCTGGGGCTCCACGCTGTGGACGGCGAAGACATTGTGGAGAAGCTTGCTCAACCGCCAGTCTGAGGGGAGCATCATCAGCCGCTCCCGCTCCAGCAGCCGCAGGTCGGGGAAGGGCCTGGGGGCCTGGAAGCTGCTCTCCAGTCCCTCCAGCAGGGGGTGGTCCCGGTGGCCCACCAAAAAGACATGCTCCCGCATCACCGTCTCATAAGTAAGCTCGGCCAGGTTATCAGGGATCTGCATGAGGCAGAAGTCCACCACGCCCCCCACGGCCAGCTCCTCCAGCTGGGGCACCGGAGCCTCGTGGAGGATGACCTGTACATCGGGGTATTGCCGGGTAAAGGCGGGCAGGACCTCGGGCAGGAGCACCGATCCGCGCCAGGGGGATACCCCCAGATGGAGCACCGGGCGCTTTTTGTTCCGAAGATCCCCCAGGTCGCTGATCAGCTGCCGGTCCAGATAGTCCTGGCGCTCCAGATAGGCGTAAAAGAGCTCCCCTGCCTCAGTGAGCTTCAGTGGCGTGTGGGACCGGTCCAGAAGGACCACGCCAAGGCTGTTTTCCAGCTTGGCCAGGTACTGGCTGAGATAGGGCTGGGACAGGTAGAGCCGCTCCGCTGCCCGGGAGATGCTCCGCTCCTTGACGATGGCCACAAAGTATTCGGGATTTTTGATGAACATGGCGCTCTTCTCCCTTCCGCCAACCCTGGCAATCCGGTAATCTCTGGTATAGGTGTTTTATTATACCATAAGAGAAGCGGGCGCCGCAAGTGCGGCGTCCGCAGGTTTAATGTAATAATTTATTTGCCCAGCATGGTCTTGATGCGCTCCACGGCCTGGCGGGTGGCCTCGGTCTCGCCGAAGGCGGTGAGGCGGATGTAACCCTCCCCGCTGGGACCGAAGCCCGCGCCGGGGGTGGTGGCCACATTGGCCTTGTCCAGCACCAGGTCGAAGAAGTCCCAGGAGCCCATATTGTCGGGGGTCTTCAGCCAGATATAGGGGGCGTCCACCCCGCCGAAGCACTGAAGACCGGCGGCGGTGAGGCCATCCCGAATGATCTTGGCGTTGTTCTGGTAGTAGGCGATGTTCTCCATGATCTGCCTGCGGCCCTCGGGGGTGTAGATGGCGGCGGCCCCCCGCTGGACGATGTAGGGCACGCCGTTGAACTTGGTGGTCTGGCGGCGGTTCCACATGGTGTTCAGCTTGGTCCCGCCCCGCTCCAGCTCCTTGGGCACCACGGTGTAGGCGCAGCGGTTGCCGGTGAAGCCGGCGGTCTTGGAGAAGGAGCGGAACTCGATGGCACAGGTCCGGGCCCCCTCGATCTCAAAGATGCTGTGGGGGATATCCTCCCGAGTGATGAAGGCCTCATAGGCGGAGTCATAGAGAATGACGGAGCCGTTCTGGTTGGCGTAGTCCACCCATACCTTCAGCTGCTCCCTGGTGGCCACAGCTCCGGTGGGGTTATTGGGGAAGCAGAGATAGATGATGTCCGCCTTCTCCTCGGGGGGCTCGGGAGAGAAGCCATTGGACTCCACGCAGGGCATATAAATGAGCTTGTTCCACTTGCCCAGCTCCTCCTGGTACTCTCCGGCCCGGCCGGCCATGGCGTTGGTGTCCACATAGACGGGGTACACCGGGTCACACACGGCCACCACATTGTCCACCCCGAAGATGTCGCCGATGTTGCCGCAGTCGCTCTTGGCGCCGTCGGAGACGAAGATCTCATCGGGCTGGATGTCCACGCCCCGGGCGGCATAGTCATACTGGGCGATAGCCTCCCGGAGGAAGGGGTAGCCCTGCTCGGGGCCGTAGCCGTGGAAGCCCTCGGCGGTGCCCATCTCGTCCACGGCCTTGTGCATGGCCTCAGTGACGGCGGGGACCAGAGGCCGGGTCACATCGCCGATGGACAGCTTGGTGATCTTGGCCTGTGGATGGGCGGCGGTGTAGGCGGAAATGCGCCGGGCCACCTCGGAAAACAGATAGCTGCCGGGCAGCTTCAGGTAATTGTCATTGATCTTCACCATGGGCAAACAGCTCCTTTGCCATAAAAAACTTCGTTGCCTATTATCCCCGATGGTCCGCCGATTGTCAAGAGGCCGTCCCCCGCTCCTCCGGAATTTCCGGGTATAGAGGACAGGAAGATGGGAATACTATACCCATCTTATGAAAAGGAGTGGACACGCATGATCCAGGAAGACACCGTAAAGCTGCTGCGGGAGTGCGACGCGGGAGTGAAGATGGGGGTGGCCTCCATCGACGACACCCTGGGGTATGTACACAGTCCCCAGCTCAAGCGCTGCCTCACCCAGTCCAAGCAGGACCACCAGGCCCTGGGGGGCGAGATCCGGGGGCTTCTCCATCAGTACCACGACCAGGGAAAGGACCCCAACCCCATCGCCAAGGGCATGTCCTGGATGAAGACCAATGTGAAGCTGGGGATGGACGCCTCGGACCAGACGGTGGCTGAGCTCATGACCGACGGATGCAATATG
>CALWOR010000171.1 GCA_944383205.1 uncultured Oscillospiraceae bacterium
AGGATGGTACCGGACATATGGGGCTCAAAGACCACCAGAACCAGCACGATCAGCAGCACCACACCGTAGGGCACCAGCTCCAGAAAGCCGATTTTTTCCAATAAGTTTAAAAAGCGGCCCCAGTTGGTGCGGCGGGTGAATTTCTTCTTCTTTTCCGTGTCCCGCTTGGAGAGGCGGGCGGCAAAGAAGATGATCACCGCCACCTTGGCGATCTCCGAGGGCTGGAAGGTGGGCCCGGCCACCAGAAACAGGTTGAGCCACCGGGTCACCCCGTTGATATTCACTCCAAAGGGGGTGTAGATGAGCAGCAGCAGGAAAATTGACCCGCCCAGCAGCGGGAAGGACAGGATACGCAAGGTCTGGTAGTTGATCTTGCTGACCACATACATAACCGCAATGCCCGCCACGCCGAAGAGGGCCTGGCGCTTGAAGTAATAGAGGGGGTCGTTGCCCACGGTGGAATCATAGTAGGCCGTGGCGTAGGAGGCGGAAAAGAGCATCACAAGGCCGATGCCCACCAGCAGCAGCACCAGCATGAGAAAGGGCAGGTCAATGGGTCCCCTGGCCAGCTGCTCCTCCAGCGTCAGGTCGCGTTTTGGTTTTCGGGCCATGGGAATCACCTTCTTTCCGCCTCTCATGGAAGCTGAACTCGCTGAGGGCCGCTCGCCCGTTCTTTTGACGGCGTTACACCGGATACCGGTCCATGACCCCCAAAAAGGCCAGGCAGCACAGAGCCAGGGTCAGCCCGGAGAAAACGCAGAAGAGCTTGGTCTCGCTCCAGCCACCCAGCTCCAGGTGGTGGTGGAGGGGAGCCATGCGGAAAAACCGCTTGCCGTGGGTCTTTTTGAAATAGACCACCTGGATGATGTCGGAGAGGACCTCTGCCACATACACCAGACCGATGACGGGAATGACCAGGGGAATGTCCAGGGCAAAGGCCATGCCGCACACCATGCCGCCGAGAAACAGGGAGCCGGTGTCCCCCATAAAGACCTTGGCGGGGTGGAAATTGTAAATGAGGAAGGCGGCCAGTCCCCCGGCCACCGCGGCGGCCAGGATGGCCAGATCGTTGCGGCCGAACCAGGCGGATACCGCCATATAGAAGAGTGCCACGGGGATGGTCACCCCGGTGGCCAGGCCGTCAATGCCGTCGGTGAGGTTGACGGCGTTCACCGTGCCCACCATGACAAAGGCGGCAAAGACCATGTACACCACCCACGGAAGGGGAATGGTCACATTGAAGAAGGGGATGAACAGATTCGGGGTGAGATACCCCTGTCCCCGCATAAGGACGGTAAAGGCGATGGCCGCCGCCAGCTGGAGGAGGAACTTCTGGGGGGCAGTAAGGCCCTCGTTGGCGTGGTGGCGCAGCTTCTGGAAGTCATCCACCATACCGATGATCCCGAAGACCAGAGCAAAGAGGAACACATATATATGGTTCCAGTTTCCCTGGCGGATCTCCTCCCAGCCCGAGGCCACAATGGCCACGGCGATGGCCACAATGAACATCAGCCCGCCCATGGTGGGGGTCCCCTGTTTGGACATGTGCCAGGTGGGGCCGTCCTCCCGGATGGCCTGGCCCGCCTTCAGCCGGTGGAGCAGGGGGATGAGCACCTGCCCCAGAATGGCGGCCACGCCGAAGGCCACAATGAAGCTGAGGATGAATGTCATGGTCAAAACCTCTTTCTCTTTTGAAACATCGGCCCACACACAGGGCCGCACACATAGCAAGTGATTATACTACATCCGCCGGCACTTTTCCAGTCTCAATTTGTCCTTTTCCCGGCGAACAGCGGTCATGGGCGTCCTCTTCGGCAAACCAGCGGGCCACCACTTCCCGTTCGTCCAGGGGATATTGGACTCCCCGGATCTCCTGATAGGTCTCGTGGCCCTTTCCCGCCAGGACGATCACATCTCCCGCCTTTCCCTGGGACAGGGCCCAGGCGATGGCTTTTCGCCGGTCGGGCTCCACATGGACCCGGGCCTCACGGCCCTGAAGGCCGGGGAGGATCTCGTCGATAATGGCCTGGGGGTCCTCGGTGCGGGGGTTATCCGAGGTGACTACCGCGATGTCGGCAAGCTCCCCCGCCACCTCTCCCATGATGGGCCGCTTTGTCCTGTCCCGGTCCCCGCCGCAGCCGAACAGGCAGATGAGCCGCCCGGCGGTAAAGTCCCTTGCAGTCATGAGGATATTTTCCAGGGCGTTGGGAGAGTGGGCATAGTCAATGAGCACCGTGTAGGCCCGGGGAACGGGCACCACCTCCACCCTGCCCTTCACGCCTTTTACTGCGGGCATGGCCCGGGCCATTTCCTTCAGGTCCAGGCCCAGCACCAATCCGGTGCTGAGGGCGGCCAGGGCATTGTAGATGGAAAAGCCCCCGGGGATGGGCAGGTGGACCCTGGCCAGACGGCCCAGGGTAAGGGCCTCAAACTCCACATGGCTGGGGAAGAGCCGGATGTTCCGGGCACACAGGTCGGCCCGGGTCTGGTTTTCCGAGTAGGTAAAGGCGGGACAGGGCAGCCGATCCAGATACCAGCGCCCGGCCTCGTCGTCCAGGTTGACGACCGCCCGGCGGCACTGGTCAAAGAGCAGGCCCTTGGCCCGGCGGTATTCCTCCATGGTGCGGTGGTAGTCCAGGTGATCCTGGGTGAGGTTGGTGAACACCCCCGCCTCAAAGGTAAGCCCCGCCGTCCGGTGCTGGACCAGGGCGTGGGAGGAGACCTCCATGACCACATGGGTACAGCCCTCGTCGGCCATCTGCCTTAAAAGGCCCTGGAGCTCATAGCTCTCCGGGGTGGTGCGGTGGGCGGGAAGCTCCTCCCCGCCGATCATGTTCCGGTTGGTGCCGATCAGGCCCACCTTGGCCCCCAGCACCCGCTCCAGCAGCTCTTTCAAGAGACTTGTGGTGGTGGTCTTCCCGTTGGTGCCGGTGACGGCCACCAGGGTCATGCGCTCCCCCGGCCGGCCAAACCAGTTGGCGGACACAAGGGCCAGGGCCAGCCGGGCATCCCGGGTCACAAGCCAGGGACCCGGGCGGCAGGGAGGAGCGGTGCACAGCACCGCCGCCGCTCCCTTCTCCAGGGCATCGTCAATGTAGCGGTGCCCATCGGTCTTTTCTCCGGGCAGGGCCACAAACAGGGCGCCGGGACACAGGGTCCGGCTGTCGTAGGATATGGAAGAAATTTCCATATCCAGGTTTACCTCTCCCCCTGTGAGGGGGACGCCGGCCAACAAATCGCACAGCTTCACGGAATCACCCCTCACAGGGTGAGTTTCATTCTCTATAAGAAGTGCCGAATTCCCGAACAGGGGAGCTTGGAGAGGCATGATATCTCTTCAAAAAAGTGATTTATCACTTTTTTGAGCTAAGCTTACAGTCCGCTGCGCGCGCCCACAGGGCACACCTGCGGCC
>CALWOR010000172.1 GCA_944383205.1 uncultured Oscillospiraceae bacterium
ATCCAGTACTCGGAAAAGCCCATCGTCATCACCGGCTCCCAGAAGTCCATCTGCCTGGAGAACACCGACGCACGGCTGAATCTCTACAACAGCTTTCTCTACGCCGCCGCCGACCGCTCCCACGGGGTGAGCCTGGTCTTTGACGGCAAGGTGATTTTAGGCACCCGGGCCAGGAAGGAGCGCACCAAAAGCTATAACGCCTTCTCCAGTGTGGACTACCCCGAGCTGGGGGTCATCCGGGACGGAAAGCTCATCCGCTATCTGGCCGAGCTGGAGTACCGGCCAAGGCCGGTGTTTTACCACCATCTGGAGGAGCGGATCCTGCTGCTCACCCTCATTCCCGGCATGGAGGCCGACGCCCTGGAGGCCCTTCGGGACCGGTATGAGGCGGTGATCCTCCAGTCCTTCGGGGTGGGCGGTCTGCCCGGCGGGGCCTCGGGCCCTCTTGCCCGGGCAATGGAGGCCTGGCTGGAGGAGGGGAAGACCATCCTCATGATGACCCAGGTGCCCTACGAGGGCAGCGACATGACCGTCTACCAGGTAGGCTACCAGGTGAAGGAGAAATATCAGCTCATCGAGGGGTACAACATGACTCTGGAGGCGGCCACTGCCAAGCTCATGTGGGTCCTGGGCCAGACCCGGGAGAGCGGACAGGTCCGCAAGCTCTTCGAGCAGCCGGTGCAGTTTGACCTCATTCGTTGAAATTCATAGAAAAAATTTTATCAGGAGCGGAATTCGGGTGAGAAATGCCCCAATTCCGCTCTTGCGCATTTTTCGGATTTGTGGCACAATAAGGTTCAATACGATACTCTGCTGTAAAAAAGGAGGGGAGAGGCGTGAAACGACTTGGCGCCGGGTTGTCCGCGCTGCTGCTTCTGTTGTCTCTGGCCGTCCTGTTTCCGGCCGGAGCGGAGGGAGAGGTCAGAGAGACCACCGTCCTCTTCACCCACGACCTCCACTCCCACTTTCTCCCCCAGGAGACGGAGGGGGGCGGGGAGTCGGGGGGCTACGCCCGGCTGATGACCCTGCTGGACCGGGAGCGGAAAGAGCACCCGGACGCCCTCACCCTGGACGGTGGGGACTTCTCCATCGGCTCTCTCATCCAGACCCTCTACACCACCCAGGCCGCCGAGCTGCGCACCATGGGTGCCATGGGCTATGACGCCGTCACCGCCGGCAACCACGAGTTTGACCACGGAGGCACGGGCTTTGCCCAGATGCTCACCGCCGCCGTCTCCAGCGGAGATAAGCTTCCCGCCCTGGTGATGGCCAACTACAAGCCCTCTGCCGACAACCCCGACCAGCTGGACATCCAGCGCGCCATGGCCGCCTATGGGGCGGAGGACTATATGCTCCTGGAGCGGGGGGGCGTGATTTACGGCATTTTCGGCCTCGTGGGCCTGGACTCCGACGACTGCGCTCCCGCCTCCGGCTTTACCCTGGAGGACCCGGAGCAGGCCGCACGGCGGTGTGTGGACGCCCTGGAGGAGCAGGGGGCGGAGTTTATCATCTGCCTGTCCCACTCAGGGACCAGCGAAAATGAAAAGAAATCCGAGGACCAGCATCTGGCCAAAAAGGTGGACGGCATCGACCTGATTATCTCCGGCCACACCCATACCACCCTTCAGGAGCCCATCGTGGAGGGGGACACCTACATCGTCTCCGCCGGGCCCTACTGCCAGAACCTGGGCTCCATCACCCTTCGATGGGACGAGACCGGGGAGAAGGAGCTTGTGGACTACCGCCTGACACCTGTGGACGAAACCGTCCCCGAGGATCAGGAGATCTCCCTTCTGGTGGATGACTGGAAGCGGCAGGTGGGGGGCACCTACCTGTCCCGGTACGGCTTTGGCTACGACCAGACGCTGACCACCGCCGGCTTTACCCTATCCGACCCCGTCTCCGGGGTCCAGGAGGGCAACGCCCTGGGGGAGCTGGTGGCCGACGCCTACCTGTGGGCGGTGGAAAATATGGAGGCGGACGGCCCGGATGTGGAGACGGTGACCGTCGCCGCAGACGGTGTGCTTCGGGCGCCCCTCTACCCGGGGGAGATCACAGTCTCTCAGGCCTTTGATGTGCTGTCCATGGGTGTGGGAGAGGACGGGACCTCGGGCTATCCCCTGGTGTCCTGTTATCTCACGGGAAAGGAGCTGCGGGCCCTGGCCGAGCTGGACGCCTCGGTGACCCCCCTCATGCCCGCCGCCCAGCTCTACATGGCGGGGATGGAATACAGCTTCAACACCAACCGGATGTTCTTCAACCGGGTGACCGAGGCACGGCTCTTCAACGGAGCGGTGGACAGCCCCATCGAGACCGACAAGCTCTACCGGGTGGTGTCGGGGATGTACTCCGCCCAGATGCTGGGTACGGTGAAGGATAAGTCCTTTGGCCTTTTGTCCATCGTTCCAAAGGATGAGAACGGCCAGCCCATTGAGGATTTTTCCACCCGGGTCCTCCGGGACAGAAACGGCAACGAGCTCAAGGAGTGGTACGCCCTGGCCGCCTACCTCCAGAGCTTCGGAAAGGATGGCCTGCCCGACACCTACGCCCACAGCGACGGACGCAAGGAAGTCAGCCACAGCTTAAACCCCATTGAGCTGCTGAAAAACCCCAACTGGATCACCCTGGTGACCCTGCTGGTCATCGCCGGAGTGATCGCGCTGGCGGTATTTCTGGTGCGGCGGCTTCTTTCCCGGGGCCGGCGCCGCCGCCGGGGCTGGTAAATTTGTGATCTGAGCGGGAGACCGCTTTGTCATATCAAGAATGGAGAAAAGGGGCGCCGGACGAGCGGGTCCGGCGAGCAACCATTGAGGAGGAGAAGCAGTGAAAAAGTACGAAATCGCAAAGAAAAAGACGCTGACTGCCGAGATCAGCCAGATCTCGGTGTACGCGCCCCTGGTGGCCGCCAAGGCAAAGGCGGGCCAGTTCATCATTCTCCGGGTGGACGAGGAGGGGGAGCGTATCCCTCTGACCATCTCCAGCGCGGAGAACGACCTGGTCACCGTGATCTTCCAGAAGATCGGCGGCACCACCCTGGCCCTGGATGAGCTTCAGGAGGGGGATTGCCTCCACGACTTCGTGGGCCCCCTGGGGGTCCCCACCCATGTGGAGGACCTGGGCCGGGTGGCCGTGCTGGGCGGCGGCCTGGGCTGCGCCATCGCCCTGCCCGTGGCCCGCGCCCTCCACGAGGCGGGCAACCAGGTGGACCTCATCGGCGGCTTCAAAACCCGTGATATCGTCATCCTGGAGGAGGAGATGGGCAAGGCCTGCACCGACCTGCACATCTGCACCGACGACGGCACCTACGGCTACCACGGCTTTGTCACCGGCAAGCTGGAGGAGCTCATCAA
>CALWOR010000173.1 GCA_944383205.1 uncultured Oscillospiraceae bacterium
TTTTTGACCACTTTTGATAAAGTTTAGCGCTTGCTGAACTGCGGAGCGCGACGGGCAGCCTTGAGGCCGTACTTCTTACGCTCCTTCATACGAGGATCGCGGGTCAGGAACCCGGCGGCCTTCAGAGCGGGGCGGTACTCCTCATTGGCCAGCAGCAGGGCCCGGGCGATGCCGTGGCGGATCGCGCCGGCCTGGCCGGTGACGCCGCCGCCGGTGACGGTGGCAACGATGTCCACCTTGCCCATCTGCTCGGTGGCGACCAGGGGCTGACGCACGATCAGCTTCAGGGTCTCCAGGCCGAAGTAGTCGTCAATGTCACGGCCGTTGATGGTGATGGCGCCGGTGCCGTTCTGGAACAGGTGGACGCGGGCAACGGAGGACTTCCGGCGGCCGGTCCCATAGAAATAAGGCTTCTTGCTCTTATACATGATTCAAATCCTCCTCTTACTCGGCGTCCCAGACCTGGGGCTTCTGGGCGGCGTGGTTGTGCTCGCTGCCGCGATAGATGTGCAGGCGAGACAGGGAGTCCTTGGCCAGGGTGTTCTTGGGCAGCATGCCGCGGATGGCCAGCTTCATGGCCAGCTCGGGCTTGGTCTGCATCAGGGTGCGGTACTTGACTTCCTTCAGGCCGCCCACCCAGCCGGAGTGGTGACGATAGTACTTCTGATCCAGCTTCTTGCCGGTCAGAACGGCCTTCTCAGCGTTGATGACGATGACAAAGTCGCCGCAGTCAGCGTTGGGAGTGAACTCGGGCTTGCGCTTGCCGCGCAGCAGATCCGCGGCCAGAGCGGCGGTCTTGCCCAGGGGCTTCCCGGCGGCATCCAGTACATACCAGGTGCGCGTGATGTTCCCCTTGTTAGCCATGAAAGTGGACATAGGTGAAACCTCCATTTTACTTCAATATCTCAACCATTGGGTCAATGATAAAAACATTCTGCCCGCCTCTGTACAAGCGGAGCGTTTTGTATTATAGTACGGAGGTAACCGGGTGTCAACGGTTTTTTCGGGAAAAATTTACTGATTTTATATTATCTCCTGTTTTCTCGCGAATACTCCGGAAAACTCTTGATTGCTCACTTTCGATTTCTGTTTTTAACAAGAAAAAGTGGGCCGGATTATTGCAGAAACAGCAGCTTTTGCCCGGTTTACCCCTAACTTTTGAAAAGGAGCCAGACCATGAACAAGATACTCTCCCTGGTGCGCCGCTGTGTGGAGGATTATGAGATGATTTCCCCCGGAGACCGGGTGGCGGTAGGGGTGTCGGGGGGCAAGGACTCCCTGATGCTGCTCACCGCCCTGGCCAAGCTGCGGGAATTTTACCCCGTCCCCTTTACCGTGGAGGCCATCACCCTGGATATGGGACACGCCGACGGCCGCCCCGGGATGGATTTTTCTCCGGTGGAGGCCTACTGCCGGGAGCTGCAGGTGCCCTATACCATTATAAATAGTGAGATCCACCATGTGATCTTCGACCTGCGAAAGGAGAAAAACCCCTGCTCCATGTGTGCCAAGATGCGCCGGGGGGCCCTCCACGGTGCCCTAGGGGAGCGGGGGATCACCAAGATCGCCCTGGGCCACCACTACGACGACGCGGTGGAGACCTTCTTCATGTCCCTGATTTTCGAGGGGAGGCTCTCCTGCTTCCAGCCGGTGACCTACCTGGACCGCACGGGCATCACCCAGATCCGGCCCATGCTCTACTGCGGGGAGAACCTCATCCGCCACACTGCCCAGCGCCTCGGGCTCCCCGTGGTGGAAAACCCCTGTCCCGCCGACGGAAATACCAAGCGCCAGGAGATCAAGGAGCTCATCTATGAGCTCCAGGGCCGCTATCCCGGCCTGAAGGCCAGGGCCTTCGGGGCCATGCAGCGCCTGCCCTTGCCGGAGTGGGGGCCGGTGGAGCACCGCCGCCGCCCCTTGCCCGAGGAGCTGGAAGACTGAGAAAAAATTTCCGAAAAAAGGGAACCTTTTCTCCTCCATTTCGTCTATGAGGTACAAAGGGAGATACAAATTTCTATGACCTGTTAGGAGGAACCACCATGAAACGCAAACTGACCGCCTGTATGCTGGCCGGAGTGCTGTCCCTGTCTCTGGCCGTTCCGGCGCTGGCTTCTGAAACCACTGCCGGCAGCAGTGCTCCCGCCGCGGGGACTTCCCAGGGAGAAAAGAAAGCTTCTGTGGGGCACAGCATGATCTACTATGGGAAAGTGGCTGAGATCCGCAGGGACGCACAGGGGAAGATGACCCAGCTGGTGATGGAATCTGAGGCCTATGGGGATTATATCATGAACCTGTCCGATCAGGTGGTCTGGATCGACAGCGGCAGCCACACCGCCTCTGATCCCTCCACTCTGAAAGTGGGAGAGGGCATTTATGTGTTCCACAGTCCGGTTTCCACCTACTCCATTCCGCCCCAGTCTCCCGCGCTGGCTGTGGTGCGCAATATCCCCCAGGACATCAGCTGCGCGCACTACCATGTGGTGGAGCAGGTGGAGCGGCAGGAGGACGGCACCCTGCGGATTTTGACCGACCAGGGAGGGCTGTATGTTTCCGTGGATGAGCAGACCGGCCTGTCCCGGTATGACGACGGCAAGACCTTCGACCCGGCCCAGCTGAAGGCCGGGGACCGGGTGATGGCCTGGTACGAGGCGGTCCTGGAGAGCTATCCCGCCCAGACCCATGCCCGCCACCTGATGCTGCTGCCTGAGACTGGTTCTGCAGAGACGCAGGAGGCTTCCCAGCCCGCCGAGGGGGCCAGGCTGACCATGGAACTGGATGGGAAGGTCCCCAACATGGTGGGCCGGTATGAGAAGGGTACTGCCATGGTGCCCGTGGCCGCTGTGGCCCAGGCCCTGGGCTTTCAGGTGACCTACACCCCCAAGGGCCATACCGCCCTGGTGACGGTGGAGAGCGACAGCTTCCAGGTCCGACTGGACATCGGCAGCCCCACCATCTACGGGGTGACCAAGATCCCCGATGCCGTGGGCATGACCGCCCCTCAGAATTACGGCAAGGCTCCCTATATCGTGGACCCGGGCACCACCTGGGCCCCCGCGGAGCTGTTTGAGATGCTGGGCAAAACTGTGACCCTGGAGGGCACCAATCTGGTGATCCAATGAGAGCAACAATGAGCCGCCCCGGCCGAATGGCCGGGGCGGCTCACTTTCCGGGAGGGCCTGCTTCACAGAAACCGGCCCCGGTTCCCATGGGAACCGGGGCCGGTGTTTTTATGGAGCGCTTGGGGAGCGGGGCTTAGCCCTTCATGCCCTTGACAGCCTCGGCGACGATGGCGTCGTCGGCCAGATAGGGCAGAGTGATGTGGTC